>DASWNR010000063.1:0-9104 GCA_036399155.1 Pyrinomonadaceae bacterium | reverse complement strand
TGACGCCGGCCAGCGTGACGCCGGCGGGGACGGCCGGCGCCGCCGTGGTCGAGCGCAGCACGCCGTCCGAGACGACGCCGCGCGCCACCACGCGCGCCAGACGCCGCCCGCCGGCCACGACTATGCGCGCCAGCACGATGCGCGAGTCGTCGCCCGACGGGGCCGGCGCCGTCAGCGTCGCGCCGCTGGCGAAGGTCGCGCCCGAGGTTTCGAGGCTGAAGGCTTTGACGACCTCGTAGCCGGCCGGCAGTTGCAGCCCCGCGTCTTCGACCGCGAGGTCGCCGAGGAAGACGGGCGTCTGTGCGCCGAGCGCCCCCGCTTCGATTACGAGCGTGCCGCCGTCGGCCGTCGTGACCCGCCCGCCGCCGGGGCCGACGAGGACGCCCTCGGTCGCGCCGCGACCCGAACGGATGGTGACGTGGACGTTCGCCAGACGCAGTTGCGCCACCGTCAGGTCGGCGCGCGTCGGCTTGGCGACGAAGGCGGCGCCCAGACGGTTCGGCTGCTCGGCCGTCGCCGCCGGGTAGGCGTAGAGCACGAAGTCCTGCGTCGGGCGGTCGACGAAGACCGGCTCCCTCTCCGTCAGCAGGTGGTACGTCTCGTCGAACGAGACTTCGACCGAGACGCCCGAGGGCAGCTTGGAGGGCGAGGCGGCGACGACCGAGATGGTTGACTTGGCGTCGGGCGAGACGACGGCGGTGCGTGGCGAGGCGCTGGCCGTGCCCGTCGCGTTGTCGAGCGCCGAGGGCTGCGCGGCCGGGCCCGCCGGGAGCGTCTGCCCCGCGGCGGCGGGCGGCGGGGCCGTCTCGCCCGTGTCGGCGACGAGGAAGGCGTACTGGCCCGCGCCGGGCAGTTGCGCCGAGAGCTGGCCGTTCTCGCCGGCGACCGTCTGCGCGACGACGAGCCAGCCGTGCCGCGTCTCGTCGTAACGCGCGAGCACGAGCGGCGTGCCGGCGGCGAGTCCCGCCGTCTCGCCGCCGGTCAGTTGGGCCGGGACGGCGAAGGCGGCGGGCGCGGAGCCGTCCTCGGCGCGCACGTCTACGACCGCGCCCGGCACGGGCGACCAGCCGAAGGGGAGCAGGTTGGCGAGCCCCTGCGGGGAGACGGACGTGACGCGCACGTCCGTCCCCGCGGGGAACGAGCCTTCGCCGAAGATGACGCGCAGGCGGGAGCCTCCGCCGGTGGCCGTGCCGCCGCCTGTTGTCAGACGGTTCGCACGCGCGTCGAGCGGCGTCAGGCGCGCGTCGAAGAGAGCCACGCCCTCGCCCGTCGCGAACTCGTAGCCGCGCTCGACGCTCGTGTAGCCCTGCTTCGAGAGCCGCACGAAGCCGCTCGGCAGCGTCGAGACGAAGCTGTAAGAGCCCTGTGGCGAGGTCTGCGTGCTGGACGCGCCCGTCAACGCGCCCGCGCCCGCGAGCACGTAGCCGGTCGCGTCGTCGAAGACGTAGCCCGAGACGCCGCCGGGGCCCGCGACGCGGGTGCGCGCCGTGTCAACGCCAGCCGCCCCGGCGGCGTCGCGCGCCAGCGCCGAGACTTCGTAGACCGCGTCGGCCGCCGCGTCGGCGGGGACGGCGAGCGTGAACTCGTAGGGCACGGCCGTCAGCGTCGCCTGCTTCTGGCCGTTGACGCTGAACTCGACGGCCGCGACGCCGACGTTGTCGGCGGCCTCCGCGCGCACGGTGTAGCTCGCGCCGGGCTGGAGCACGGCCGGCAGCGGCGAGAGCGCGACCGTGGGCGGCGTGCGGTCGCTGATGACGGTGACGGACGCCTGCGAGGTCTGCCCGCGCGCGTCGGTGGCGACGACCGCGATGGAGTTCGTCCCTTCGGCGAGCTGGACGGTTTTGGTGAACTGGCCGCCGGCGACCTGCGCCGCCTCGCCGTTGACGGTGACGGTCACGCCCACGCCCGGCGCGCAGGCCGTGACCTGACCCGCGACGGTGACGGACGCCTGATTGAGCGCCGCGCCGGGCTGCGGGTTCGTGACGGAGAGCGCGGGCGGCTCGACGTTGCGGCGCGTGACGCTTATCTGCGCCGTCCCCCTGTTCGGGGTTGGCCTGGCCGCGTCCTCGGCCTCGACCTTGACGACGTTCGCCCCCTCTGCGAGCGAGACGCCCTCCGCCGTCCACGTCTTCGTGCCGGCGTTGAAGACGGCGCCCACGCCGTTGACGACGACGCGCGTGACGCCGGTCGCGTTCGCGCCCTCGTCGTCGGCCGTGCCGGTGACGGTGACGGGCGAGTCGTAGACGGTCTCGCCGTCGAGCGGCGAGGTGATGCGGACGACGGGCGCCTGCGTGTCGGGCGGGACGGTGGGCTCGCGCGTGACCGTCAACGCCTTGGTCGAGACGTTGCCGGCCGCGTCGGCCGCGCGGGCGGTGATGGTGTTGGCGCCGAGCGCGAGAGGCACGCTGGCGACCGTCCAAGTCCCCGCGAGCACGTCGCGCGCGGCCTCGACGCCGTTGACGGTCACGCTTGCCACGCCCGAGGCGGCCGGCGCCGGGTCTGCCGCCGTGCCGCTGACGCTGACGGTCTCGGACTTCGTCATGAGCCCGTCGGAGGGCGTGGTGATGGCGAGCGCCGGGGGCGTCGTGTCGCGCGGCGGCTCCTCGCGCCTGACGTTGATGCTGACGGCGGCGCTGTTGCCCGCCTTGTCGAGCGCGGTCACGGCGATAACGTTGGCGCCGAGCGCGAGCGGCACGTTGGCAATCGACCATGTGCCGGTCGAGGCGTTGTAGACGGCGGGCTGGCCGCCCACCGCGACGGACGCGACGCCCGAGGCGTTAACCCCGGTGTCGGTCGCCGTGCCGGTGACGACTATCGCCGGGTCGGTCGTCGTCGAGTTGTCGGGCGGCGAGGTGACGCGGACGGTCGGCGGCGTCGCGTCGGGCGGCGGCGTCACAGAGGCGTTGCCGACGATCTTGCCGCCGTTCATGTTGAGGTAGTTGGCGACGACCTGCCCCGTGACGGTGCCCGCGCCGTTGAAGTTGACGCTGGCGTTCGGGGCCCGCACGGCGCCCGCCACTGAACTCGTGCTGTTGAAGTTGCACGACGTGCCGAGGACGTTGACGACAACGTCGCCGGGCTGCGTGTTCGCGCCCGTGACGAACCCGCCGTTGAGGTTGAGGTTCTGCCCGATGTTGATGACGACGGCGCCCGTCGTCTGCACGGTGCTGCCCGCGTTGAGGTTGATCGTCCCCGAGAAGTTGTAGGTGCCGGCGGTGAAGTTGAGCCGGCTCGCGCCGTTCATCGAGATGGTGCCGTAGTTGCCCGGCGGCACGTTGATGGTGATGCCCGAAGGCGTCACGTTGAGGTCTTTGACGGTGGCCCAGTTGCCGATGGCGGACACGTCGGCGGCGGTGTTGACGTTGACCGTGCGCGTCCCCGTGGCGGAGGGCACGGTCGGCATCGAAGGGAGCGCGACCGGGTTGGCGCGCTTGTGAATCTTGCCCGGCATGACGAAGCCGCTGTTGAGCGTCACGGGGTAGCCCGAAGGTGTGCTGGCGCCGCCGTCGTCCACGATGCCGCCGTGGGAGGCTCCGCTGTTGACGATGACGTTGGGCGTGCCCACGGCGTAGAGGTCGCCGGTGAGCTGGAACGTGCTGTTGATGGCGACGCTCTCGCCGGCGAGGACGCGGAGGCTTCCCTCGACGCGCCCGCCGTTCAGAGACGGGCGGCGGCGAGAGATGGCCGCGTCCGGTGTAGGAGTCGGCGTGGGGGCCGGCGAAGCGCCGGGGGCGGCGCTCGCGCCGAAGAATGAGGAGATGTACCCAAGAGCCCCGCTCGCGGCGGACGAGACGACGCCTCCCGCCGACGCCAGGAGTCCCGCGCCCGCGCCCCCGACGCGCGCGTCCTTCGTGACGGCGGCGCGCGGCTGTTCGGCGTGACGCATCGCGCCGTAGGCCAGCGCCAGCGGGAGGTTCGCCTGGAGCAACATCGCGCAGGTCAGAAGGGAGACCAGTCCGCGCCTGAGGTTTCGCGGGCGGAGTGCGCGGCGCGCACGCTTACGCAGGCCACGCAGCGCGCCGCCCCCTTTCGGCGAGGCCGGCAGAGACGCCCCGCGGGCGTTCTTGTCGGCGAGGCGGGCGGGTGAAGTCTGCGTCAGGCGTACGGCGGCCGAGGTCTCGTGGGAAGGCTGAAGCTGTCTCATGACTATTGTTAGGTTCCGGTCGGGTTCTATGGTCTGAATGAAAGGTTATCCGGTCAGCCGCGCGCCGCGCGTAGCGTTCTCTTTTTGAGGAAGCCGCCGCCGTCTGCGCGGCGGGACGCGCCCTCACGCGCAGACCTGGCATCGGGCGGGCGGCGCGTCTGAATCGGCTTCGGGGCCGCCGAAGTCCGCGCGGCGGGCTTCGCAGAAACGCCCGTGGCCGCCGGCGTCAGCGCGCGCGCCGCGTTGGTCGAGACGCCTGCGGCGGGCGGGGGCTGAAGTCGGGCGGCCGCGGTTTGCGCGGCTCCCGCACGCGCCCCGCCGCGTGACGCCTGCCCGAGTTCGGCCAGCGTGAGCCCGAGCCAGTAGCCGCGGACGCGCGCGGCCGGCTGCGCGTAGTTGAGGACGTGTATGTCGTCGAGGTAGCCGTAGAAGGTGTCGCTCGGCCCCCACTCTGTGTTGTCCTCCGGCCCGTCGAAGTCGCGGTTGCCGGCGCGTATCACGTTGCCGGTGTTGCGCACGGCGCCGAAGCCGGCGGGGGCTTGCGCGGAGGCGCGCTCGACGCCGTCCACGTAGATGACCAGGCGGTTCTCCGCGGCCGCGGCGCCCCGCTCGACCACCATCGAGACGAGGTGCCAGCTCCAGTCGGCGGCGGCCGGCCCCTTCACTTCCCAGACCGTCCCCTGCGTGTCGTAGACCTGCGCGCGCAACTCGCCCGTCGGGAGCATCGCCAGCTCGAAGTCGGAGTTCTGACCCTGCCCGTCCTGCTTGCCGACGAGTGTGAAGGTGCCCATCTCGTAACGCAGGTTGGCGTTCACCCAAGTCTGGACGGTGAAGCCCGAGGTGCCGAAGGCGAGCGCGGCGTGGTCTGCGTCCGCCGCGAGGCTGACGCGCCGCCCACGTGCGTAGCCGAAGAGTCCCGACTGCGGCCACCCGTAGTTGACCGAGAGCCCGTTGATGCCGTTCGGCCCGGAGTCGACGACTTCGTAGCCGCTCGTCTCGTCCAGGTGCCAAAGCAGGACGGTGCCCGGCTCGGTCTCGAAGGCGTGCTGCGACGTGACGGCGAACGGCAGCGTCGCAGCACGCCCGCCCGCCGAGAGGTTGAGCCGCGCCTCGCCGAGAGGCGCCGCCGGGTCGGCGGTGACGACAAGGGTGGCGCGCGTCGCGGAGGATGAAGTGACGCTGACCGTGACCGGCAGCGCCGAGCCGTCCGCCGCCGTGACGGAGGCCGTCACGCCGCGCAGGTTGTAGCCGGCGACCACCACCTCGTGCTCGGCGCCGTCGCGCTCGACGTTGCCGGGCGTGGCGCCGAGCGCGACAAGGCCGAGCGCAGTCCCCTGGTATGTGTGCAGGATGCGTTCGGCGGTGTGCGCCGTGGAGGAGACGCGCACCTCGTCCATCCACCCGGGGAAGGCCGCCTTCTCGTAGCCGTCGGCGTCGGCGTCCGAGTGGCCGGCGCGGAAGCGCTCGCCGCCGTCGCGCACGGCGCCGAAGCCGGCGGGGGCTTGCGCGGAGGCGCGCTCGACGCCGTCCACGTAGATGACCAGGCGGTTCTCCGCGGCCGCGGCGCCCCGCTCGACCGCCATCGCCAGCGAGTGCCACGCGCCGTCGGCGACGCCGGCCGTCGCCTCGGTGGCCGCCTCCCACGCGACGCCCTGCGAGTTGAAGACCTGAGCGCGCAGCGCGCCCGAGGGGAGCAGCGAAAGCGAGTAGTCGGTGTTCTGACCCTGCGCGTTCTCCTTGCCGAAGACGGTGTGTGTGCGCGAGAGGGGACGCGCCGAGTCAGTCCTGACCCAGCCCTCGATTGTGAAGCCGCGCTCGCCGAAGCCGAGCACGCCGTAGTCCTCGACGGCCGTCAGCGCCGGGTCTTTGACGCCGTCGCCGAAGCGGCCCTCGCCGACGACACCGCGCGAGGGGTAGCCCTCGGTGACGAAGCCCGACGGCGAGTCCCAGTAGTCCGAAACGTCGAGCGAGTAAGGCCCGAAGTCCCACGTGTAGTAGCCGGGCACGGGGAAGTTGTCGTCCTCGTCCCAGTAGGAGTCGTACCACTCGAAGTGCCAGAGGAGCGCCGTGTCAGGCTCGACCTCGAAGCGCGTCCGCGTGTCGGCCAGATAGGTGAAGCCGCCCGCGACGGTCGCGACGCCGTGGTCGGTCTGCACGACCACGTCGGCCGGGCCGGGCGTGCCCGCCGGCACGCGCACCGCGAGGCATGCGCCGGCGGTGCGCCAGTAGGCGCAGTCTTCGTCGTCCACGTCGTCGGTGGCCGGGCGGCCGCCGACGAGCACCGTCGGCTGGCCGCCGTCGGAGTTGATGAGCCCTGTGCCGCGCAAGCGGATGACGGTCCCGCCCTGCTCGGAGCCGGACGTAGGCGCAAGCGACGTGACCTGCACAACGTCGCTGACGGTGAAGGTGGCCGAGCTGACCTGGCTGACGTTGCCGGCGTTGTCGGCGACGCGCGCCGTCACCGTGTGGGCGCCGTTGGAGAGCTGCTCGTCCGGCGTGAAGTAGAGCGCGTAGCCGTAGAAGCTCACGCCCGAGGTGACCGCCTGCCCGTCGAGCGTGACGACGAGCGAGGCGGCGTTGGTGCCCGAGCCCGGCTCTTCTATGTTCAGGTAGAGCTGCGGCCTGCTGAAGGGCAGCGTCTGCCCGTTCACGGCCTGGCCGTTGTAAGTCCAGGGGCCTATCACGGGCGCGGTCCCGTCGGCCGTGGTGAAGTAGCTGCTCCGGTTGCCGCCGTACATGCCGTCGCGGCTGCGGACGTTGCCCACCTCGACGAAGTAAGACCGGCTGTCGTTGAGCCGCCCGACGGGCGTGAAGGTCAGCGCCGTCCCCGCCTGGTCGAGCGTCACCGTCCCAACCACGGGGTAGGAGGAGCAGTAGTAGTAACACGAGTACTCCGACACTCTGAGGAGCGGGCTCGTGTCCTGCTCGGGGTCGAGCGGCTGGTCGAAGGTCACCGTGACCTTGGTCGTCGGCGAGACCTGCGTGGCGTTGTCCGCCGGCTCGACGCTCACGACCTGCGGCGGCGTGGCGAGGTAGTTGAAGCCGCCGCGCAGGGTGGCTGTGCCGTGGTCGGTGCGCACCTCCACGTCGGCCGGCCCGATGGGCCCGCCGGGCGTCCTGACGAGCAACTGGTCTGTCGAGCCGAACGACCCGCCCGTCACGACGGCGCGCGTGCCGCCGACGTAGACCTCGGGCAGCGAGAGCGCCGGGTGCGAGAGCCTCTCGGCCGGGACGACCTCCTTCGGCTGGCTCGGGCTCGACCAGAGGAGCCTCGCCACCGCGCCGCCGTACTGCTCGTAGTACTCCATGCGGATGTCGTACTTCCGCCCGGCCTCAAGCGTGATGACGCCCGCGGACTCGGTCGGCGCCTGCGCCACCCAGTGGTCGATGACCTGCTGCCCGTTGACCCACAGCCGGACGCCGTCGTCCGTGACGGCGTGGAAGGTGTAAGTCTCGGAGAAGCGCGGCTCGACCTGCCCCGTCCAGCGCACCATGTAGAGGTCTTCGGGCGCGCCGGGCGCGGGCGGCCCCGAGGCCCAGTCGAAGTCCACGGTCGCGTCTTCGCGCGAGAAGAGGAGCGTGTTGAAGTATGTGCTCTGGTCCCACGCGTAGCTGTTACCGAAGTAGTCGCCGCGCAGGCCCGGGCTCGCCGCCCCGCCCCCGGGCGCGACGTTGCCGAGGTGGAGTCCGCGTATGACGACCTCGGTCTGGCCGTAGCGCGTGCCCTCGGACGGCGTGACGCCGGTGATTGAGGGCAGCTCCGTGTTGACGGTGAAGCGGACGGCGTCGGTCGTGGCGGTGTTGCCCCACCTGTCCGCGACCGACGCCTGCGCCACGTAGACGCCCGCCGCGAGGTCTGCGGCCGGCTGGTACGTGAGCCCGCCCGCGTTGACCGTGGCGGCGACCGGCGCGGGCGCCGAGCCCGCCGGCCCGAACAGCAGGCGCGTGGCCGCCGTGTCGATGGCCGACGTGTCCTGGTAGGTGACCGCGATGACCGGCCGCTTGGTCGAGTTGACAACCATCCCCTCGGCGGCCGGCTGGCCTGCGATCTGGAACGAGGTGACCTGCGGCGGCGTGCGGTCGATGGTGGTGAAGCTCGCGTTGACGATGCCGAACTGGATGTTGCCGATGGCGTCCATCTGGCCCGTGACGGTCGCCGTGTAGCGCGTGCTCTCGGCGAAGCCGGCGGCCGGCCGGAAGGTGAGCACCTGCCCCGAGTCGTCGAGCGTCACGTCGCCCGCCAGCGCCGCGGAGGGCTGCGCGGAGGCGTAGACCTTGAGCACGTTGCGCGGGTCCTGCGTGCGGTCGAGCGGCTCGTTGAAGGTGACGGTGACGGGCGCGTCCGTGGCCACCTGCGTCGCGTTGGCCGCGGGCGAGACGGCCGTCACGACGGGGCCGGCGTTGTCGCCGCCCGCCGAGGGCGGCTGCACCTGCACGTCGTAGCCGCCCGAGGCCGTCGGCGTGAACCCGATGTACGTCCGTTCGAGGTCGAACAGGTGCCCGGTGCCGCCGAAGTGCTCGTAGGGCGCGGTCGCGCCGTCCACGCTGAAGGACTGGGCCGAGAAGTCCACGGCCTGCGCGTCGGGCGCGCCGCCCGGCGTGACGCCGACCAGCCCGCCGCGCGTCTGCACGGCGTTGTAGCCGAGCTG
This sequence comes from Pyrinomonadaceae bacterium, assembly GCA_036399155.1. Classification (GTDB taxonomy): domain Bacteria; phylum Acidobacteriota; class Blastocatellia; order Pyrinomonadales; family Pyrinomonadaceae; genus QHXN01. The sequence continues at coordinate 311 of DASWNR010000063.1, read as the reverse complement.
GACGCGGCCGTTTGCGAAGAGCACAGCCTGGAACGTGGCTGTCAGCCCCGTCCCGTACTGCGGGACGACGCGCCACGTGAAGACCGCGCGGCCGGGCAACTGCGTGTTGACGTAGACGCCGTTGGTCGGCACCTGCTGCGGCAGCCAGTCGTCGAAGAGCGCCGCCACGCGCGGGAGCTGCGCGTTGAAGCTGCCGACGTTCGCCGAGTAGTTCGAGTCGCCGCCGCCGAACGTCACGTAGCCGTTCGTGCCGAGGAAGACCTGCGTGTAGCTCTGGCCGTAGAACTTGAAGGCGAAGGGCAGGTCGACGG
>DASWNR010000062.1:0-19449 GCA_036399155.1 Pyrinomonadaceae bacterium | reverse complement strand
CGGCCGGCGCGGACGCGGCCGCCGTGGCCGGGTTGCGCTGGTTGTAGTCGGCGATGAACGCGCCGGTGATGTCTATCTGCTCGTTGACGACCATCACGACGCCCTGCATCTTGCTCACGTCGAAGATGACGGTCAGGCCGCGCGCGCGGGCGAACGCCTGGAGCGCGGTGCCGATGTCCTGGTAGACCGGGCCGGTCAAATCCTGGACGCGCTTGTCGAGCGCCTTCTGGCCGTCCTCCTGCTTGCGCTTGATCTCGGTCTCAAGCTGCTGCGCCTGTTCGGCCTTGGTCTGCAACGCCGCGGGGGCGGCGACAGCCTTGGTGCTCTCGATCTCTTTGACGAGGGTTTCGAGGCGGGTGCGCAAGCTTTGGATCTCGTCGCGGCGCGGCTTGAACTCGCGCTCGACCGTCTGGAAGGCGGCGACGAGGCGCTTGATGCCGTTCGCCTGGTCGTTGAAGGCGTCGGTGTCGATGATGGCGAACTTGCCCTCGGCGATGGCGGCGGCCATGCCACCCTGCGTGGGGGCCGGGCGGCTGGCGGCGGGGGCCTGGGCGGAGGCCGTCACGGCGGCGAAGACCGCGAGGGCGGCGGCGAAGAAGGTTTTGCGAATCGAGTTCATGACTTTCCTGTACTGCTCCTTATCGAGTTGCGGGCGGACTTTTTCGCGCGGGCGGGCCGAGCGCTTCCCCCGTGGTTATCGTCCGATGTCCTAGAAGGTGCGCCCGATGCTGAACCGGAAGACCCTCTTCTTCTCCTGAATTAGCGTGTCCTGTGCGTTCGGGTTGATGGCGTAGATGAAGCGGAACGGCACGTTGATCACAGGCATTTGGATGCGCAACTCCAACCCCAGGCTGGATCGGTAGTCGCCGATTTTTGAAAAAAGGCTCTGCGAGATGCGCGCCACCGCGTTGGTCTGCGCCTCGCCGCGCAGGAAGATGGGCTGGACGCCGAGCGGCAGGTTCGTCAGCGGGTCGGTCGGCCCGACCCGGAGGAGCGACGCGAACTCCTCCTTCGTCAGCAGCCGGTCGCCCTGGGCGAGCAGCGAGCGCTGGACCGTCCCCGTCGTCGGGTCGAAGAAGCTGCTGCCGGGCGATACCGCCAACTGCGGGTTGCGGCGCACGACCAGCTCGGTCAGGCCGCCGGTGCTCCCGAGGAAGGGCTGGTCGGGCAGGAAGCTCGACGAGAAGGTCTGGTCGTCGCCCGACGTCAGGTTGAAGGCCGTGCCGATGTCGGCGAAGGCCGCGAGCTGGATGGGCCCGAAGATCGGGATGCGGTACTCGAAGTTGCCGAGGAGCTGGGTGTCGCCGCCGATGAAGCGGAAGTCGCGCGAGACGAGCACCGAGTTGCCGCCCGAAGGGCCCGAGAAGGTGCCGAGCGCGACGAGCTGGTCGCGCAGGCTCGTCGGGAGCTGGCCGCCGATGTCCTGCACGGCGTCCGTGGCGTTCGACGCGACCTGCACGTTGCGCGAGGTGACGAAGACGTCGAGCGGCGTGATGGGCGCGATGGAGCGGACGTTGTAGCCGCGGATGGTGAACTCGTCGCCGAGGAAGAACCGCTCGTAGATGGGGACGCCGCCGACGAACGAGAGCGAGCTCTCCTGCGCCCTGGCGACCTGCGAGCTGAGGCCGAAGCTGCGGACGTGGCCGGCGATGATGCGGAAGCCGAAGACCTCGGGGTTCTCCGAGCGCTTGCGCCGGACGGCGCGGAAGTTGGTGAAGGAGAGCGTCGGCTGGATGGTGCGCACGTCGCCGAGCAGGCCCGCCACCGCCATCGAGAGCGCCACCTGTGACCCCTGTGTCGGGTCGATGGTGCCGTTGCGCGTGTCGTAGACGAACGAGGGCGTGACGCGGCTCGTCGTGATGTTGGGCTGCGCGAAGACCTGCGGGATGAAGGTGTTCGGGTTGTTCTGCTCGTTGACCGGCGGCTCCTCGATGGAGGAGCGCGAGAAGGAGTAGGAGAGCCCGATGCGCGAGGCGCGCGCGACCTGTACGAAGCGGCGGCTGCGCGGACGCCAGAACTCGGAGAGCGGCGAGGTCGCGTAGATGCTCCCGCCCAGCGTGTTCTGCGTGAAGAGGTTCTCCTCGCCCGTCGTCAGGAAGCTCTGCACGTCGCCGAAGGCGCCCGAGATCGCGTTGACGTTCTGCGAGAGCAGCGTGCCCTCGCCGAAGAACTTCCGCGACTCGGTGTAGAGCGAGAAGCCGACCGAGATGGGGCGGTCCTTCACGTAGGGCTCGGTGAACGAGAAGAGGATAGACTTCTGCCGGTTGCCGAAGGCGAACTGGAACGAGAGCGACTCGCCGCGGCCCAAAAGGTTGTTCGTCGAGTAGTCGAGCCCGAAGAACGAGCCGCCGATGCCGGAGACGCCGCCGTTGAAGGCTATCTGGTTGCGCCCGCGCTCGCTGACGCGGAGGTTGATGTCAACCTCGCCCGTCTCCTCGACGGTGCGGAACTCGGCGTCCTTGTCCTTGTCGATGGGGTCGAAGAAGCCGAGCTGGTTCAGCTTCAGCACCGAGAACTCCCAGAGCTGTCGGTCGAAGATGTCGCCCTCGTTGACCGCCACCTCGCGGCGCAGCACGTTGTCGCGCGTGAAGGTGTTGCCGAGGAATTCGAGCCGGCGGAGCTGGAACTGCTTGCCCTCGTTGATGGTGATGGTGAAGTCGGCGACGCCCTCCTCCGGCTTCTGCGGGTTGGGCTTGAACTCGGGCGTGATTTCGGGCTCGTACTGGATGAAGCCCGAGCGGCCGTAGAGGTTCTTCAGATCCTCGTAGACGGCCTTCGCGATGCGCGACCCGTTGGCGACCTCGCCCGAGCGGAGCCCGATGACCTGCCGGATCAGCTCCTCGGAGTAGATGGAGTTGCCCTCGATCTTGATCTGGCCGAGGCGGTAGAGCTTCCCCTCGGTGACGGGGATGGTGACGCGCAGGCCCTCGTCCACCGACGAGATGATGGGGAGCGGCAGGATGGGGAAGCCGGTGCGCTTCGGCCCGACCCCCTCGACGCGCGGCTCGCCGGTGCGCGCTTCGAGGTAGCCCTTCCCCCGCATGTGGTCGACGACGTTCTTGCGCAGGTCGTAGTCGAGCTTCTCAAGGTGGAGGATGTCCTGACCCTTGAAGCGCGAGAGGAGGCCGGCCTCCTTGACGAGCTGCATCGCGCCGCGCAGCTCGCCGTCGGAGAAGTGCTGGTTGCCCTCGAACTGGATGTCGACGACGCGGACGCGGTCGCCCTCGTCGACGTCGAAGGTCAGCGAGACCGAGGTCTGCGAAATCTCCTCGACCTGCGGGTCGATGGTGGCGTTCGGGTGGCCGCGCTGCGAGAGCAACTCCCTGATGACGCGGCGCGCGTTGTTGACCTTGACGGGGTCGAAGGTCTGCTCGCGCGCGATGCCGACGCGCTGCTCGCGGAACTCCTTGAGCACGTCGGCCTCGCCGACGCTCGACAACCCCTTGAAGGTCAGCTCGCGGATGACGGGCAGCTCCTTGACGTCGAAGATGACGACCTTGCCGCCCAAGGGCCCGTCGGTGACGGAGACGCGCGTCGCGGTCTTGTCGAAGAACGGGAGGTTCAGAAGTGCCTGGAGGTCGCGCTCGACCTGCGCCGGGTTGTACGTGTCCCCCTTGCGCGTCTGCGTGTGGTAGAGCACGTCCTCGTCGCGGAGGCGGCGGTTGCCCTCGACCTGAACGTCCTCGACGAGCACGCGCTGCTGGCCGGCGGGCGCGGGCGCGGGCTCCTGCGCGCTCGCGGGCGCGAGGAAGGCCGGCGCCGTCGAGAGGAGCGTGAGGCAGCCGACGAGGGCCGCCGCGAGGTAAATCCGGGGCGCGCGAATTCGCATAAAGTTAGTTTTTCGCCTCTTGAATAGCGGTCGAATGAATTCGGGAGACTTTAATAGAGAAAATTCGAGATTTTCCGCCGGGGCGGCGCGGACTCGACCGCGCGAGGTCTCCGGCTTTAGGCGTCTGGTGTTAGAACAGGCGAAACTTGGATTCGGGCCACACGCCCTACAGTTGCCAGCCGCACAACCCCCGCAAAGTGGCGCATTATACAGGGCTAAAGTTCAAAGTTCAAAGTTCAAGGTTCAAAGTTTAGGCTAACTTGCCGCCAAACTTTGAACCTTGAACTTTGAACCTTGAACTGTTTTCAGTGAATTAAGAGCGCGTCGCCCGGCTCCTCGACCACGGCGGGGCGGTAGGAGAGCTCGCCGCCCTCGGCGTAGACCTCGACGACCGAGGCCCCGGTGAGCGTCCCCTGTATGAGCGCCTCGGAGAGCGGGTCCTCGACGTACTTCTGGAGCGCGCGGCGCAGCGGGCGCGCGCCGTAGGAGCGGTCGGCGCAGGTCTTGTCCACGACCCAGCGCTTGGCCTCGTCGGTCAGGCGGACTTCGAGGCCGCGCCGCGAGAGCGTCTTGTTGAGCTGATCGACCTGTAGGCCGACGATCTCGACCAGCTCGTCGTCGAGCAGTTGGTCGAAGATGATGATCTCGTCGAGGCGGTTGATGAACTCGGGGTTGAAGGTGTGGCGCACCTCGTTCATCACCATCTCCTCCATCTTGTCGCGCGAGGCGTCGGGGCTGGCCTGGAAGCCCATCGCGCCCTTCTTCTGGATGTAGCGCGCCCCGATGTTGGAGGTCATGATGATGATGGCGTTCTTGAAGTCGACGGTGTTGCCGAGCGCGTCGGTCAGGATGCCGTCCTCGAAGACTTGCAGCAGGATGTTGAAGACGTCGGGGTGCGCCTTCTCTATCTCGTCGAAGAGCAGGACGCTGTAGGGCGAGCGCTTGATCCTCTCGGTGAGCTGGCCGCCCTCCTCGTGGCCGACGTAGCCCGGGGGGCTCCCGATGAGCTTCGAGACCGAGTGCTTCTCCATGAACTCAGACATGTCGAAGCGGATCATCGAGCGCTCGGAGCCGAAGAGGAATTCGGCCAGTGAACGGGCGACCTCGGTCTTGCCGACGCCGGTGGGGCCGAGGAAGAGGAACGAGCCGACCGGGCGGTGCGGGTTCTTCAGGCCCGCGCGCGAGCGCCGGATGGAGCGCGCGAGCGCGGAGATGGCCGGGCGCTGCGCGATGACGCGGCCGCGCAGCTCGTCCTCGATGCGCAGCAGCTTCTGCGTCTCCTCCTCCTTGAGCGAGGTGATGGGGATGCCCGTCCAGCGCGCGATGACGTCCTCGATGTCGTCTTTGGTGACCTCGACCGACATGATGAGGTCCTCCTCCTCCGAGAGCGCGGGCGCGGGCAGCGCCGGGCGGAAGTAGCCGCCGCGGTCGCGCTCGTCGTAGGCGTGGGTGTTGCGCGGCGGCACGTCGCGCCGCGCGCGGAGCTTGACGCGCGCGCCGGCCTCGTCGATCACGTCGATGGCCTTGTCGGGGAGGAAGCGGTCGGGGATGTAGCGGTTCGACTGGTAGACGGCGGCCTCGATGGCCTCGTCGGTGTAGCGCACCTGGTGGAACGCCTCGTAGCGCTCGCGCACGCCGTCGAGGATGGAGACGGCCTCCTCCTCGGACGGCGGCGGGACTTTGACCGCCTGGAAGCGCCGTTCGAGCGAGCGATCCTTCTCGATGGACTTGCGGAACTCGGCGGGCGTGGTCGCGCCGATGCACTGAATCTCGCCGCGCGAGAGAGCGGGCTTCAAAATGTTCGCCGCGTCGAGCGAGCCCTCGGCCGAGCCCGCGCCGACGAGCGTGTGCAGCTCGTCGATGAAGACGACGTACTGCGGGTTCTCGACCAGCTCGCGCATGATCTGCTTGAGCCGCTCCTCGAACTGCCCGCGGTACTTCGTCCCCGCGACGATGAGCGAGAGGTCGAGCGAGAGGATGCGCTTGTTCTCAAGGAACGACGGCACGTCGCCGCGGATGATGCGTTGCGCGAGCCCCTCGACGATGGCGGTCTTGCCGACGCCCGGCTCGCCGATGAGCACGGGGTTGTTCTTCGTGCGGCGGCACAGGATTTGGACGACGCGCTCTATCTCGGCCTCGCGGCCGACGAGCGGGTCGAGCTTGTCGTTGGCGGCGTCTTCGGTCAGGTCGCGCGAGAACTCCGCGAGGTGCGGCGTCTCCTTCTTCTGCGCGGCGCGCGGGTCGTTGCCCGACTGGCGCGAGACCTCCTCGCGCACGGCGTTCAGGCGCAAGCCGCGCTCGTAAAGAATCTCCGCCGCCATCGAACGCTCTTCGCGCAGCAGCCCGAGCAGCAGGTGCTCGGTGCCGATGTGCCGGTGCTGAAGCCTGTCCGACTCCTCGTGCGCGAAGGCGAGGACGCGCTTGGTCTCGGGCGCGAGCGGCAGCTCGACCGAGGTGGAAATCTTCTCGCGCAGCGGCGCGCGCCCCTCTATCTCCTTGCGGATGGCTTCCAGCGAGGTCTGCGCGCGCGCGAGGAAGCGCGCCGTGAGCGTCTTGTCTTCGCGCATCAGGCCCAGCAGCAGGTGCTCGGGCTCGATGGCGGGGGCGCCGAACTGGGAGGCTTCGTACCGCGCGAAAAAGATGACTCTCCGCGCCTTCTCCGTGTATCGCTCAAACATATAAGACTGTTTCCGATTGGGCAGATAAGGACGTTCGTCTCGGGTCGCGGCGCGTCTAACATTCGGGAGAACCACCGCAGGGCACCCGCGACGCATTATAACTGAAACGCGGGACGGATGTCAGATTTAAAAGTCCGGAGTCGGGACGGCACGGCTTTCATGCTTTTTATTTTTTTACTTCAGACCCCGGACTCTTCCAGCAGCCCCCCGCGCAGCGCGAGGCGGCGGTCGCAGAGGCGCGCGAGGCTTTCGTTGTGCGTGGCGACGAGGACGCGGGCGCGCGCCTCGCGGCAGAGCGAGAGGAGCAGCGCGCCGACCTCCTCCCCGTTGCGCGCGTCGAGGTTTCCGGTCGGCTCGTCGGCGAGGACGAGCCGGGGGCTCGTGACGAGAGCGCGCGCGACGGCGACGCGCTGCTGCTCGCCGCCCGAAAGCTCGCCGGCCGCGTGACGCAGGCGGCCGCCGAGCCCGACCCTCTCCAACATCTCGCGCGCGCGGGCCGTCGCCTCGCCCCGCCCCGCGCGCGCGACCATGAGCGGGAGCGCCACGTTCTCCTCGGCCGAGAGGTCTGCGAGCAGACGGTGCGACTGGAAGACGAAGCCGACCTCGCGCCCGCGCCAGCGCGCGAGTTCCCCGGCGCCCGCGCGCGTGACCTCAAAACCGCCGAGACGCGCCGACCCCGAGTCCGCCGCCTCAAGCCCGCCGAGGACGTGCAGAAGCGTCGTCTTCCCCGACCCCGATTCGCCCACGACCGCCGCCATCTCGCCCGCGCCGAGGCGGAACGACACGCCGCGCAAGACCTCCAACACGCCGCCCGACGGCTCGCGGAAAGATTTCCGAAGGTCTTGGACTATAAGTTCAAAGTTCAAAGTTGAAGGTTCAAAGTTGGCCGGCGCGGCGGGGCCGCCGTCGCCCGCCGCGCTTAACTTTGAACTTTCAACTTTCAACTTTGAACCTTCAACTTTGAACTTTGAACTCATCACTCGTGCCTCAGGACTTCGGCCGGGCGGACGCGCGCCGCCTGCCAGGCCGGGTAGAGCGTGGCGAGCAGGCTGACGGCGAAGGCCGCGAGCGCCGCGAGCAGAACGTCCGACGCGTGCGGGTGGAGCGGGACGGCGCTCAGCGAGTAAACGTCCGGCGGCAGCCGCACGAGCCCGAAGCGGTCGGCGACGAAGCAGGCGGCGAGCCCAAGCGCCGCGCCCGAGAGCGCGCCGACCGCGCCGACGATTGCGCCCTCGATGACGAAGACGAGCGTGAGACTCGGGGCCCGCGCGCCGAGCGTGGAGAGGACGGCGATGTCGGCGCGGCGCTCGACGACGACGAGCGCGAGCGTCGTCGTGATGTTGAGCGCGGCGACGACGGTGACGAGCATGATGATGAGCCCGACCGCTCGCCGTTCGAGCGCGAGCGCGGCGAAGAGCGGGCGGTTCGCCTCGCGCCAGTCGAGCGCGTCCCAGCCCGCGCCCAACTCCGCGCGCGCGCGCCGCGCGACCTCGGCGGACTCCTCCATGTCGCGCGCCTCGACGCTGACGACCGTGCTTGAGAGCGTCGAGCCCGCCACGCGCCCGACCTCCGCGAGCGGGACGTAAGTCCACGCAGAGTCGTAGTCGTAGAGCCCGGAGCGGAACAGCCCCGCGACGCGCACGCGGCGAGAGCGCGGCTCGAAGTCGCCGACGACATCGCCGCCGGCACGCGCCGAGCCGGTCAGAATCCAACCCTCCTCGCCCACGCGCGCCAGCCCCGTCCGCGCCGCAAGCTCCTCGCCGACGACGACCGGCAGCGGCGGCCCCTCCTCCTCGTCCCGCGCGCGCGGAGGCTCGCCGCCCTGACGGGGCACGAGCGAGTCGGCCGCGCCCGCCGTCAGGGCGGCGCGCACCTCTTCGAGCGCGCGCGCCGAAGTTCCGTCCAGCCCCCGGAGGAGCGTGTAGGCCGCGCCGCCCGGCCCGCTCAGAAGCGCGCCCTCGTAGGTCGTCGCCGACGCGTCGCGCACGCCCCCGACGCGCCGCACGCGCGCGGCCGCCGCCGCGGCCTCCTCCGCGCTCAGGCCGCCTTCGCGCGAAAGAGTGACGTGCGCCGTCCCGCGCAGAATCTTGTCGCGCAGCTCGTCTCGGAAACCGTTCGCCAGCGCCGTCGCGATAATCAGCGCCGCCACCCCGCACGCGATGCCGACGACGGCCGCCAGCGCCGTCCAACGCGCCACGCGCCGCCCGCGCCGCACGCGCAGATACCTGAGCGCGAGAAAGAGTTCGTAGGGCATTCTACTTTTCAACGACCGCGACCCACTGGCCTTCTCTCTCCTGCCGGAAGACGACGCGGCCGCCGAGGAGGCGCGCGGCCTCTTCGAGTTCGGGGCCGCCGTGCGTGGAGTAGAGGAGCGCAACGTCGTACTCAGACTTCCGCGCGGCGGCGCGCTCAAGCTCCGGGCGGAGGAAGTTTTCGACGGGGAAGACTTTGAGGGGACGTGTCGTGTAGCCGTAGTAGGGGTTGCGCAGCTCGTCGGTCGCGGGCCACGACGTGAGCACGCGCGCGTCCGCGTGGCTCGCTTCGAGGTAGCGCGCGGCGTCGCGGTGGAGCAGCACGAAGTCGCGGTAGGCGAGATTCTCCTCCCACGGGAAGCTGTAAGACGGGTTGACCTCCGTGCGGTACAGAAACGCGGCGCAGACGAGCGCCAGCGCGAGCGGCCACCCCTTTACGCGCCGCCACAGCGTCGAGACCCAGACGAGGGTGACGAGCGGCAGCACGGGCAGCATGTAGCGCGCCAGCACCGCGCCGCCGACGATCGAGAGCGCGACGACGTGCGCCAGGATGAGCGCCGCGAAGAGTAACTGCACGGGCACGGCGATGCGCGGCCGCGCCGTCGCGCCGTCGGCCCTGGGCCTGAGTAACATCGCGGCGAGGCCGACGAGCGTGAGCGCCCAGAGGTTCATGTGCGTGGTGACGTGGAGGAGCCTGCGCCAGACGGTGTCGGGTATGCGCGCGAGGTCGAGCGTGGACTCGACGTTGTAGCGGAAGTACTCCGGGTTGCCGAGCGTGTAGCCGGTCCGCGCGCGGTGGTACGCGAACCACAGCGCCAGCGGCACGCACGCCAGAAGCAAAGCCAGCGACCACCACGCCGGCCTGCGCTCGACGCAGACGAGAGCCGCCAACCGCTCCTTCCTCTTCACAAGCCAACAGAGCAACTCCCAGCCGAACAGCACGCCGGGCACGAGCACCGCCGTCTCCTTCGCCAGCGCGGCCAGCGCCAGCAGCGCCACGCACGCGGCGCGGCGCGCGCCCGCGTTCTCGTTTACGTCCGCGCCGCCCTCGTCTTCGTCTTCGGTCGCGGGCGGAAGGTAGAAGTAGAGCGCCCAGACGGTCAGCGCCGCCACCATCATGTCGAGATGCGCGAGCGAGCTTTGGGCGAAGAAGACCGGGTAGGCGGCCGTGCAGACGGCGGTCGCCGCGCCCACGCGCCAGTTCGCCACGCGCGCGCCGAGCGCGAAGACGCCCGCGAGCGCGAGCGCCGCCACCGCCAGCATCGCGGTGCGCGCCACCTCTATCCCGAAGCCGAAGACTTGCCACGCGAGCGCGATCCACGCCATCACGAGCGGCGGGTGCGCGTTCGAGAGCGTCGAGTGCGGGATGAAGGAGCCGTCGGCGTAGATGTCGCGCGCGGCCGGGATGAAGTAGCCGGCCTCGTCCCAGTAGTAAGGGAGCCCGAGCAGCGCGGCGTGCGTGACGTGGAGGCCGACGAAGGCGGCCGCGAAGACGAGGGCGAACAGGAGGGGCCGGCGCAGCCGCGGGTTGAGCGGGGCGACGTTTCGGGCTTCGCGCGAGTCGCCGCCGTCCGCGCCGCGCGCCCCGTCAGCTCTTCTCGGCGGGGGCATCGTCGGCGGCGTCGGCGGGCGTCAGAGACTCCATCAGGTCGTGTTCGAGCGAGGGGTCGGGGCGCTTGACCATCGTCAGGCGGTTGCCGCGCTCGTTGTACTCGACCTGATCCATGATGTTGTAGATGAGGAGCACGCCGCGCCCGGAGGTCTTGAAGAGGTTCTCGGGGTCGCGCGGGTCGGGGATGTCGGCGACGTTGAAGCCCTCGCCCTCGTCCTCGATGGTGAAGCGCGCCTCCTGCGTGGAGAGGTCGGCGGTGATGCGGACGAGCTTGCTGGCGTCCTGCTTGTTGCCGTGCTTGACGGCGTTGACGAACGCCTCGTCGAGCGCGATGAGGAGGTTCGACGTGTCGGGCTTAATCACCCCGAGCGCGGCGACGCGCTCGATGAGGTAGTGGAGCACGCCGTTCATCAGCGCGATGTCGCTCGGCAGCTCGAACTCGATGTGCTCGCGGACGTAGGGCAGCACCTTGAGGTCTTCGACGAAGCGGAGCTTGTAGCCGAGCGTCTTCTCGACTATCTGCGACAGCTCCTCCTTGTCGTAGGGCTTGCGCAGGTAGTTCGACGCGCCGAGCTTGAACGCCTTGACGAGGCCGGCGTGCTGCGCCTCCTCGCTTGAGACGACGACGGGGACGAACAGGCGCTTGCGCTTCAGCTCGGAGACGATCTGGACGGCGGAGTCGGAGTATTCGGCGAGGTCGGAGATGATGAGGTCGAACTCTTCGAGGTCTTCGCGGGCGATGGCCTCCGCGCGGTCGCCGGCCGTCACGACCTCGTGGCCGAGCCCGGCGAGCGCGTCGGCCAGGACGGTGCGGAGCTCGGAGTTCCCTTCAACGATGAGGATGCGACGTATGTCCATCCGAAACGAATTTTCCGCGTGCCTGTGGTAACCGGGGAGGGCGCGAAAAAGCTCCGATTCGCAGTTTCAAAAGCTTTCCGCCAACGCTGTACGACGCGGGGTCGGCCGGCGGTTTCAAAATATATCACACGACGGGAAAGTAGACAGTAGTCGGTAGGCTCCGCTCCGCGGACGTTGACGCTGAAACCCGGACGATTCGGTATAACGAAAGCTTTTCTACTGTCTGCTGTCTGCTGTCTGCTGTCTGCTGTCTGCTGTCTGCTGTCTACTGGTTATCGTAGTCAACGTCCTCGATGAAGCGGCCGGCGCGCGCGACGCGGGTCGTTTTGGTCGAGGTGGACTCGCGGCCGCCGCGCAGCGGGCGCGTGGTCTTGGTGACGCGCACGCCGGTCAGGTAGTTGGTGCTGGTGCTCGTGCCGCCGCCGGCCGCGCGGTCGTAGTCACTCACCTCCTCGCCGATGAGCCGGAAGCGCCCCGAGGCCGCGTCGTGTCGGAAGCGCAGCGTGTGGTCGCGCGCCTCGCGCGAGCCGCTGAGCTGGCTGACGTTGAGCACGCCCTTCTCTATCTCGATCTGGATGTTGCCGCCCTCCGGGTCGCCGAGCATGCCGTAGCAGAGCGAGCAGCCCAGAAGCCTCGTCGCCACGGCCGCGCGGCCGAAGCCGCCGACGGGCCTTGCGAAGAGGACGACGAGAGCGCGGTGGCGCGTGTTCAAGACGCCGTCCGCCCCCTCAATCGGCATGTCTTCGACGAGGCGGAGCACCGCGTCCGCCGCGCCGTCGCGGTTGAGGTCGCCCGTGACCACGCCCGCGTCCGTCTCAATCTTCCAGCCGCGCGGCACGAAGTCGGCCGGCTTCGCCCCTTCGGCCGGGACTCGATTCGGGTCGAGGAAGCGGCGCGGCTCGTCCTGACGCGCCGACGCGCCCGAGGCCGTGAGAAGGATGATTGCCGAAAGAATGAATGTTCGCATCGTCGTCCCCGTCCTGCTTGTCCCGATGAAATTTATGAAGTCTCGCCCTCGCCGTGTAGAAGATTTTCCAGCTCGGGCGCGGTGGGGAGCGCGGTGCGCGCGCCGAGCGCGCGGCACTTGAGCGCGGCCACGGCGCACCCCATCGTCAGGCAGCCTTCGACCTCCTCGCCGCGCAGCAGCCCGTAGAGAAAGCCCGTGTGGAAGGCGTCGCCCGCGCCGGTCGTGTCGCGGCAGCCGCCCGGGACGGCGAAGGCCGGCGTCTCGACGAAGCGCCCTTCGTGGTAGACGACCGCGCCGCGCTCGCCCAGAGTCATCCCGACCAAGGCGTCGGGCCTCAGACGCCTCTTCGTCTCGACTAGAGCCGCGCGCTCGTCGTCCACGCCCGTCAGGCGGCGCGGGAACTCCTTTGACGAGACGAGCACGTCCACGTGCGGCAGAAGCTCTTCAAGCCCCGCGTAGACGTTGTCCACGTCGAGCGAGACGACGGTGCCGGCCTCGCGGGCCTCGCGCGCGACGACGGCGCAGGCGCGCGGGTCGTGCGCGTCCATGTGGACGACGCGGCCGCGTGGGGCGAACCCGCGCGGGGCTTCTTCGGGCGCGTAGGCCAGCCGCTCGTCCCTGTCCCAGATGACCGTCCGCTCGCCCGTGCGCGCGTCTACGAGGATGTAGGCGACCTGGTTGCGCGCGCCCTCGATTACCTCGGCCAGCCCGCAGTCAACGCCCTCCGCGCGCAGCGCCTCGAAGCCGAAGGCGCCGGCGTCGTCCGAGCCGAAGCGCCCGGCGTAGGCCGTCCGCAGACCCAGACGGCGGAGGCCCGCCATCGTGGAGGCGGTCTGCCCGCCCGCGGCGCGCTCGTGCTCGACGAGCCTGAGCTTGGTGTCGAACTCCGGGTGATGTGGGACGACGACGAGGTAGTCTACGGCGTTGAGGCCGAAGCCGACGGTGTCGAACTCTCTGGCGGGCGGGGGCTCGAAGGGGAATCGCAAACGGTAGCTCCTCTGGCTTGGGGGCCGAGCGAGAATGTAGCAACTTCTACGCGAAAGGTGAAACGGGCGCGCGTACGCCGGAAAAGTTTGCGGGACGACTCTCCGCTCCGTTACCATGTGGCCCGCCGAAACCTTCCCGACCGGCCCCGAGCGCCGCCCTTAAGGCCGGTAAAAACTTTCGACCTTCACCTTTTTCGCCCGAGGGAAGTCCACGATGAGCCCCATAAGATTTTCACACGCGCGCCCGTGTGCACTCCTCCTCCCCTTCTTCCTGTGCCTTTCGGCCTCGCCGCTCCTCGCGCGGCAGGCGGCGGCGCAGCAGCAGCAGTGCCAGCAGCCGGCCGTCTCGGCCGCCTCGCGCGCGCAGAGCATCTTCACGCCGAAGCAGGAGATGGACTTGGGCGACGTGATCGCCGAGCACGTCCAGCGCGACTACCGCGTGCTCGAAGACCCGGCCATCACGGGCCTCCTCCGCCGCGTCGGCGAGCGGCTCGTCGCGCAGCTCCCGCCCTCGGAGATGCGCTACCAGTTCTTCGTCGTAGACCTGCCGGACGCCAACGCCTTCACGACCGCCGGCGGGCGCGTCTACGTCACGCGCAAGCTCATCGCGTTCGCCGCGAGCGAAGACGAGCTGGCCGGCGTGCTCGCGCACGAGCTTGGGCACTCCGCCTCGGGACAGCTCGCCGCCGACATGACGCGCATCTTCCGCGAGGTGCTAGGCGTGACCACCGTCTCCGACCGACAGGACATCTTCGAGAAGTACAACCGCCTGCTCGACAACGCCGCGCGCAAGCCGGGCGCGTTCCGGCGCGGCGACCGCGAGGAGGAGGGGCAGCAGTACGAGGCCGACCGCATCGGCATCTACGCGATGGCGGCGGCCGGCTACGACCCGCAGGCGTTCGTCTCGATGTGGAACCGCCTGACCGACACGAAGGGCAAGACCGGCGGCTGGCTCTCCGACCTCTTCGGCACGACGCGCCCCGAGTCGCGCCGGCTGCGCGAGATACTGAAGGGCGTCTCGGCGCTCCCGGCGCAGTGCGTCACGGCGCGCGCCGCCGGGCCGGCGGACGAGTTTAAGAAGTGGCAGGCGTCTGTCGTCAGCCACGCGGTGACGCGCGGCGAAGCCCTCCACGGCGTCGTCTCGAAGACGCGGCTTGAGCCGCCGCTGCGCGGCGAGGTCAACTACCTGCGCTTCAGCCCCGACGGCAGATACATCCTCTCGCAGGACGACGCCGGCATCGACGTGCTGACGCGCGAACCGCTCAAACACCTCTTCCGCGTCGAAGCGCCCGAGGCGCGCCCCGCGCAGTTCACGCCCGACTCTTCGACGCTCGTCTTCCACAACCGCGAGCTGAGGGTCGAGGAGTGGGACGTGGACGCGCGGAAGATGAAGTCGGCGAAGGAGCTTTTCGCGCGCGACGGGTGCCTCCAGACGGCGCTCGCGCCCGACGGCCGGACGCTGGCCTGCCTCGACGGCAAGTACGCGCTCGTCCTCTACGACACGGCCACGGGCGAGCCCTTCTTCCAGAAGAAGGATTTCTACGCCCCCGACTTGAACGACTACTACCAGCTGCTGCTCGCACTCTTCCTCGTCATCCTCGACGAGGACTTGACCTTAGAGCGGGTGAGCATGAGCTTCTCGCCCGACGCGCGCTACTTCGCCGCCGGGCAGAAGAGCCTCACGCGCGACGCGCTCGGCTTCCACACCCGGCTCTCGACCGTCGCCGTAGACCTCTCGACGCGCGCGCCCGTCCAGCTCAAGGACAACGTCAAGCGCATCCTCGGCGACAGCTTCGCCTTCATCGCGCCCGACCGCGTCGCCGGGCTCAACACGCAGGACCCGAAGAAGTCGGGCATCGTCACCTTCCCGGCCGGCGAGGTGGTCGAGCAGTTCCCCCTGGGCGGCCGCATCGCGCCCGTCACGCGCGGCGACTTCCTGCTCGTCTCGGGGCTCGCCGACGCGGGCGGCCAGAAGCTCGCCGTCGTGCTCTTCGACCTCAAGACGAAGAAGTTCACGCGCGGCAACAAGACGCCCGCCACGGACGTTTTCGACCGCTGGCTCGTCAGCGAGCGCGTCAACGGCGAGCTGGGCCTCTACGACCTACAGGCCGCGGGGCCGCCCGCGACCGTCACGATGCCGCGCAACCCTTTGGGCCGCCTGCGCGCCGCGGCGCTCTCGCCCGACCTCAAGTTGCTCGCCGTCTCGGAGCGCAGCCGCGGCGCGGTCTGGGACTTGACGAAGGGCGAGCGGCTCTTCCACGTCCGCGGCTTCCGCGGCGCGCACTTCGGGGCGGACGGCGCGCTCTACGCCGACTTCCCCAAGTTCGAGGAGGCCGAGCGCGCCGTCGCGCGGCTCGACCTGCGGACGCGCGACGGCGCCGAGCACAGGCCCTTGGGCGACGCGTCCGACACCATGCGCGGCGGCTTCGTCATCCGGCGCAAGCCCTTGAAGAAGGACGGCGACGTTTCGCAGAACATGACGTTCTCCGTGTCGGACGCCGTGTCGGACGCCGCGCTCTGGTCGCGCGACTTTCAGAAGGAGGCGCCGCGCGTCTACGTGGACGAGTACGAGGGGACGATGGTGCTCTCGTGGGCGGTGCGCTCCGACCACGCGAAGGCCGAGATCAAGGCCGACCCGAAGCTGAAGGAGCGTCTCGCCGCGATGGGCGACAAGGAGGGCGACTACTTCATCCAGACGGTGGACGCGCGGACGGGCAAGGCCGCCGGGGCGCTGCTGGTCGAGACGGGCAAGGGCTCGTTCCGCATCGAGGACATGTTCGCGGCGGGCGACTGGCTGGTCGTCTCCGACACGTCGAACCGCGTGCTGCTCTACTCGCTGGGCGCGGGCGAGCAGCGCGGCAAGTTCTTCGGCCGCGCGCCCGCCGTCTCGAAGTCGGCCGGGCTGCTCTCGGTCGAGACCGAGCGCGGCCAGCTCACGCTCTTCGACCTCTCGACGGGCGAGCGCCGCGACCGCTACGACTTCTCCTCCCCCGTCTCGCTCGCGCACTTCAGCGACGACGGCAAGCGCCTCCTCGTCCTCACCGCAGACCAGACGGTTTACGTCTTAGACCTCGCGGCGAAGTAGGGCAAAAGTAAAAGGGTCGAAAGAGGGGGGACGAGAGCCGCGCTGCTTCTCGTCCCCCCTCTTTCGACCTTTCTTCCCCGGCGCGACGTTTCCGCGCGGCGCACGCCGTGCGCTAAACTGTCACCAAACAGACAGCGGCGGACGGTTTTGACGCGCGAACCCGCGGGTGATGCCCTTGACCCTGGAAGAAAAACTCAAGAACCTGCCCACGTCGCCCGGCGTCTACCTGCACAAGGACGAGGGCGGCAAGATAATCTACGTCGGCAAGGCGAAGAATCTGCGCAACCGCGTCCGCTCCTACTTCCAGTCCGGGCGCGGGCACGACCGCAAGACGCGCGAGCTCGTCAAACGCATCTTCGATTTAGAGTTCATCGTCACGGACACCGAGGTCGAGGCGCTCGTCCTTGAGTCCAACCTCATCAAGCAGCACAAGCCGCGCTACAACGTGCTCCTGAAGGACGACAAGCAGTACCCGCACCTCAAGCTGACCGTCTCCGAAGCCTTCCCGCGCGTGATGATCACGCGGCGCATCCAGCGCGACGGCGCGCTCTACTTCGGCCCGTTCCTCCCGGCCTCGCTCGCGCGCCGCACCATCGACCTCATCAACCGCACCTTCCAGCTACGCACCTGCGACATAGACATCGACGGCCGCCTGCCGCGCCCGTGCCTCGAATACCACATCAAGCGCTGCCTCGGGCCCTGCGTGAAAGACCTGTGCAGGCCCGAGGAGTACTCGGAGGCGGTGCGCGACGTGCGGATGTTCCTCGAAGGCAAGAACAAGGAGCTGGCCGAGGAGTACGGCGCGCGGATGGAGAAGGCGTCCGAGGAGATGCGCTTCGAGATGGCGGCCAAGTACCGCGACCTGCGCAAGACCGTGCTCGCCGTCTCCGAGCAGCAGAAGATGGCCGTGACGCAGGACTTGGACGTGGACATCTTCGGCTTCCACCGCGAGGGGCCGCGGCTCGCGCTCCAGCTCTTCACGATGCGCGAGGGCAAGATCGTCGGCCGCCGCGAGTTCTTCTGGGAAGACTTGGCCGAAGACGACTCGTTCGACGCGGCGTCGTTTCTGTCGGACGTGCTGACGCAGTACTACTCGACCGACTACGTGCCGCGCGAGATTCACGTCCCCGCCGATTTTGAAGACCGCGAGCTTTTGGAGAAGGCTCTGACCGAGCGCAGGGGGCGCCGCGTGCGCATACTCGACCCGCAGCGCGGGCAGAAGCGCGAGATGATCGAGCTGGTCGAGAAGAACGCGAAGATCGCCTTCGAGCAGCGCTTCCGCGTGCTCAAGCCCGACATGGAGCGCGTGCTCGAAGAGTTGCAGGAGGTGCTTGAGCTGCCGCGCTTCCCCGCGCGCATCGAGTCGTTCGACGTGTCGAACATCTCGGGCTCGGAGAACGTCGCCGCGATGGTCGTCTGCGAGAACGGGAAGATGAACCGCGCGGAGTACCGCAAGTTCCGCATCAAGACCGTCGAGGGCTCGAACGACCCGGCGTCGATGCGCGAGGCGGTCTTGCGCCGCTACCGCCGCCAGCTCGACGAGAACAACCCTCTGCCCGACCTCGTCATGATAGACGGCGGCAAGGGGCAGCTCTCGGCCGCCGGCTCGGCGATGCGCGAGCTGGACTTGGAAGCCATCCCGATGATCGGCGTCGTCAAGCCGCCGCGCCGTCACAACGAGGTTTCGCACCTCTTGCAGAAGGGGCGCGAGAACGAGCCCATCTACATCGACTCGCACTCGCCGGTGCTTCGCCTCATCCAGTTGATACGCGACGAGACGCACCGCACGGCCGTCACATACCACCGCAAGCGCAGGGAGCTGCGCGACTTCACCTCGGAGCTGACGGCCATCCCCGGCGTCGGCGAGAAGAGGAAGAACCGTCTGCTGCGCAACCTCGGCTCCATCAGCAAGGTCGCGGAGGCGACAATCGAACAGCTCTCGCCCTTCGTCGGCCGCAAGACCGCCGAAGACATCGTGGAGCACTTCCGGCGGCAGCGCGTGATGGCCGGCGTCGCCGAGCCCGGAGCCGCGGCCGTCGCGGAGGGCGCTGCCGGCGGCGGCGGCGAGGCGGTCGTCGTCACCACGCCCGGGGGCGAGCCGGCCGGACTCCACCACCCCGACGACCCGACCGTCATGACCGACGAGACCATCGCCGACGAGCACATCGAGACGCGCCTCGTAGACCCCGAAGGCGACGCCGAAGACCTCCAGCCCGTCCGCGCCGTAGACCACGCCGGCCAAGTCAGACAGCGCCGCAAGTCCACACGCAAACGCGGCGAACGCTCCACCAACCCGCACGGCATCAAAAGGGAAAAGCTGTCGGAAGAGGAACAGTAGACAGTAGTCATACCGAGTTGCGATGAAAAGAGAGGTGGCTCATAGCTCAGGCCACCAGTGGTAACTTGTCCGCGCCGAGACCGCCGCGGCACCGATCTTTTGACAACGTGAACAGACCTTCTGCTCTAACTCGTCCAGACTCTGGTGCGCTTGATTCGCCACGCCCTCTTTGACCAGCGGCCAGACCCGCTCCGACGGGTTCAACTCCGGCGTGTAGGCCGGTAGCCTGAGCAAAGAGATGCGCTCCGGCACCTCCAGGCCGCTAGCGCGATGCGCCGGGGCGCCGTCCCACACCAGCACGATGCGCTTGCCGGCGGGCGCGTGCCGGGCGGCGAACTCCGTGAGGAAGGCTTGCACGCATCCGGCGTCGAGCCGCGGCAAGACGAGCCAGAAGACTCGACCCGTGCGCGGGTGCGTCGCCGCATACAGCCAGAGCCATTCGTAGCGGACATCGACCTCGGCGGCGGGGCGCTCGCCCTCCGGCGACCAGACGCGGCGCACGATGGGCTTGAGGCCGAAGCGAGCCTCGTCCTCGCTCCAGACTTCCACCTCGTCCGCCGGGTGCGCGGCTTTGAGGGCTGATGCCGCCTCGGCTAACTTTTTTTGAACTCGGTCTGCTCTGCTTCGGAGGCGCGCCGCCTGTTGGCGGGGCGCGGCATCTGTAGGCTGAAGCCGAGCCGCTTCAAGGTGCGCCACCCCGTCGTAACGTGGACTGCTCGGCCGCTGCGTTCGGTAATCCAGGCGGCGACCTTCGGCCCCGTCCACAAGCCGCCGTCAGGGGCTTCGGAGCGGAGCGCCTTGTCCAACTCTCTGCCGAGTGCGGCGTCCACCGTGGCGCGGTGGC
>DASWNR010000061.1:0-40392 GCA_036399155.1 Pyrinomonadaceae bacterium | reverse complement strand
CATATTTTCAGACCATCCTCGCCAACGCGCAGGGCCTTAAACTTAATAACAACAACTGGCGTTATACGGACTGGTCGCCCGGCGGCCCTCACCCCAAAACTCTCCTGGTTGAAGACATGCCAGCCCTCGTCGCTTCCACGGCACACTTCGCAAGAAAGTTCGACGCCGATACGGATGTCAGGATTCTTGACGAGCTTGATGCTTTCGTTGGATAGTCTGCCGGCATGCCCGCGGGGACTGTCTCCGAGTAAGTACTGCGACACAGCCCCTTATCGTTAAAGCGAGGATGACAATAGAATTCAAAGTTCTGGAAGCCGGAAATGAGCACGCCCTGTCGCGGGTCGCCCCAGACGTATTCGACTTGCCCGTCGACGAGCGCCTGACGGCGGAATTCCTCAAAGACCCGCGGCACCACATCGCGGTCGCTATAGATGGGGGCGTGGTGGTCGGTTTCGCCTCGGCCGTCAGCTATATCCACCCGGATAAGCCGGCCGAGCTGTGGATAAACGAAGTGGGGGTCGCGCCGACGCACCGCAACCGCGGCGTCGCGCGAACCCTGCTTGAGTTGCTCTTCGGAGTTGGCCGGCAGGAGGGGTGTGAGACGGCGTGGGTGCTGACGGAGCGTGAGAACGGGCCGGCGATGCGGTTGTATCAATCTTGCGGGGGCGAGGAGGCGCAGGCCGAGACGGTAATGTTTTCGTTCGAGCTGGATGGGTAAAGAGACCGATGTGTCATCGCGGTTGAATAGAACACAGCGGCCACAGGAAGTGCCCCCACTAAAGTCAGATTAGCTCGACTCCCCTCACCGCCTCTGGTAAGCTCAAACCCACATCAGACCAAGGAGACTTTGACGCATGAGTTCCAGCGACCAGCAGGCGGACGAACGGGGCGGCCGCGACGACATCGCCCCTCCCGACCCGACGGCCGGGCAGTCCGGCGACGGCCCGACCCAGGCGGGCGCCACCAACCCCGGCGCCGCCGCCGGCAAGGAAGGCGAGGGCGCCGACAAGTCGACCGACCGCTAGAGGCGGTCGGGGGTTGAAAGATCGCCCAACCCGGGGGCGCGGCCTTTTCAAGGTTCCGCGCCCCCGATTTACTTACTCCGGCGCGGGCTCGGCCGGCGCCGTGCCCATCTCATACGGCACGCCGGACAGTTCCTCGACGGGCCTGCCGAAAACTATGTCGCCTTTCGTGAAAACTGCTATATTGCTTGCCCTCACCAGTAGAAATTAGCCCGCGCCGGCTGACTCTTCTACTCTCTCAAAGCCTTGCCCCGTCTATCCGTCCCTCGGGACTTCCCCGTGTATGTGCGGCCCGCGCGTCACGACCGGGGAGAGTTGCAGCCGGGGAGCCGAACGCAGGCGCGCACGGCTCTCCCTGCTCATTACCCACGCCCTGAATCTCACAGCGGGTTAGAGCGCACGCCGTTCAGCCTTAACCGTTCAAACTCTTGGAGGGATCATGAGAAAGATATTCTGGCTGTTTGTCGCCTTCGCCCTCACTCTCGCGGCTTCGCCCGCGGCGGAAGTGACGGGCGCCCGTACGTCCGCCCGCGTCGCGCAACGCGGGCAGAAGTTCCGCCGCGCCGGCGGCGCCGCCATCCGGGGCAAGTACATCGTCGTCCTCGACGACACGGCGGCGGGCCTGCGGGGGCGTTTTTCACAGGCGAGGCAGGTGGCCGACCTCCTCGGCTCCGTCTACGGCGGCCGTGTCGAGAGGGTGTTCGAGTACGCGCTCAACGGCTACGCGGCCGAGATGTCGGAGGAAGAGGCGCTGGCGTTGAGCGAAGACCCGCGCGTCGCCTTCGTCGAGGAGGACGGCGTGATGCACGCACAGGCCGTGCAGACCAACGCCCCCTGGGGCCTCGACCGCATCGACCAGCGGACGCTGCCCTTGAGCGGCACTTACACCTACAACTGGACGGGCGCGAACGTCCGCGCCTACATCATCGACACCGGCATCCGCACCGCGCACGCGCAGTTCGGCGGGCGCGCCGCCGTCTCCTTCGACGCCGTCGGCGACGGGCAGAACGGCCAGGACTGCAACGGCCACGGCACGCACATCGCCGGCACCGTCGGCGGCTCGACCTACGGCGTCGCCAAGGGCGTCCAACTTCGCGCCGTGCGCGTCCTGAACTGTTCGGGGTCGGGTTCAACCTCCGGCGTCATCGCGGGCGTCAACTGGGTGACGCAGAACCGCGTCCTGCCGGCGGTCGCCAACATGAGCCTCGGCGGCGCGCCCTCGTCCGCGCTCGACACCGCCGTGCAGAATTCGATTAACTCCGGGGTCACCTACGCCGTCTCCGCCGGGGGCTCCAACGCCGACGCCTGCAACGCGTCGCCCGCTCGCGTCGCCGCCGCCATCACCGTCGGCGCGACCACCTCGACCGACGCGCGCGCCTCTTACTCAAGCTACGGCACGTGCCTCGACCTGTTCGCGCCCGGCTCCTCGATCACCTCGGCGTGGAACACTTCTAACACGGCGACGAACACCATCAGCGGCACGTCGATGGCGACGGCGCACGTCGCGGGCGGGGCGGCGCTCTACCTGCAAGCCAACCCCGGCTCGTCGCCGGCCACGGTGCGCAACGCCCTCTTCAACAACGCGACGTCGGGCCGCGTCACCAACCCGGGCGCGGGCTCGCCCAACCGCCTGCTCTACACGCTCTTCTTCTGAGGCCCGGATAAAAGGCGGGCGGTTTTGCCGCCGGAATCGCCTGCTCGACGACGGCGCGCGCCGGCGCCGTCCCCGGCAGCATCGCGCCCGCCTTCGGAAATCTATGTTCGTGCAGACCTGAATCAAGGGACGGTTGCGGCCGGTTGACCTGCGGCAAGAACTCGCGTAGAAGGTTCTCGCAGTCCGACATCCCGTGTGAAGAAGAGCATCTGGTCGCGCGCCGCCGGAGAGGGTCGCGCGGGCGGGTGAAGATTAAGGCAGGGTGACGGCCTGTTTGAACTACCTCGTTCGGTTGAACGGAGCTGGATGACATGAACGGCCGGAGATTCTACGCGACACTTTTTCTGCTGTTTACCCTGGCCGCGGGGGCGTCAGTCGCCGCCCGCGCGCAGCAGCAGCGGCGCGCCGCGCCCGCCGACTCGCGCCTGACGGGAGTTTACCGCCTCAACGTCGAGCTGAGCGACAGGCTCTACTCGGTCGTCTCGTCTGCGTCCAGCAACCTTCCGTTCGGGGAGCAGCAGCGCTTCTTCATAGACCTCACCGAACGCATCACGCCGCCCGACCAACTGGCCATACGACGGCGCGGCAGTCTTGTGGAGATCGCTTCCTCGCGCGCCCCGCGAACGACCTTCGACGCCGACAGCAGGGAGCGCGTCGAAAGAACCAGCCGCGGGACGGCGCGGGAAAGGGCCGTGTTCGCGGGCGACAGCCTGACCCTCTCTTCGGAGAGCGGCCGGGGCGAATCCTACAGGGTGACGTTCACCCCCATAGACGGCGGGAGCCGCCTGCGCGTGACGCGGCGCATCAGTTTCCGAGAGCTTAACCAGCCGGTGGTGCTCCACAGCGTCTACGACAGGATTTCCGACATAGCCCGGTGGGAGATTTACGGCGAGCCGCGGAGAGATTCGACCGCCGGCCGTTCGGTCGTCGCGCCCCTCACCGGCGACCCCGCGGAGAGGGGCGGCGAAGCCTCCGAGGCGGGCGCGCTGCGCGCGGAACTGGGACGCTGGGTCGAAGCGACCAACGGGAAAGACATCCCCGGGCAGATGGACTTCTACGCCTCCAGGCTGCGTGCTTACTATTTGACGCGCGACACCCCGAGGGACTTCGTGCGCGCGGATAAGTCGCGGGTTTTTGCCAGGGCGACCGCCATCAACATCAGCGCGGAGGAGCCCGAGATAGTCTTCCTTGAGGGGGGGAGCGCCGCCGTGATGCGTTTCCGCAAGCGCTACGAGGTCAGGGGAGGCCCTCGGAGCGGCAGGGGCGAAGTGATACAGGAGTTGCGCTGGCGGAAGACCGACCGGGGCTGGAAGATATATAGCGAGCGGGACATCCGCGTCATCCGCTAAACGCTACGGGGCTCATAAATCGCCGTCAGGACGCCGGCGCTCTTAAACATTTCGCGCCGCAAATTATTTCTCGCGACGGAGTCCTCAATAAACGCTTTCATTCGGTCTCGACCGCGCGGGCGCGGGGCCGGAGGCCGCCGCGCTGAGTTCCCCTGCCCAGATGGGAGCGTTGACGGCTCCGGCCGGTAAAGACTTGAAGGAGAGGGTTAGTTTGTCGCCGTCGCCGCCCGCGAACTGACCCGTCACGCTCAGGAGGCGCGGCGGCGTCCCGAAGAGCGAGCCGGAATTGCCGCCCGCCAACGTGAAGCGTCCCTGCTCATCCACAACCCCCGAAACGGCAATCTGCAAAGACCGGGCCCGCGCGTCGCCGGCACCCTTCAGGTCGAATAACACCGTCACCAGACGCTCGTGCCGCGCCACCCGTAATTCGCCCCCGACCCCGAATTTTTCGGCGCGCACGCCTGAGCCGGGGGACGACGCGAACTCGCCCGAGACGACTCGATAAGGGCGCAGGAGACTCTCCGCCAACACCCCCCGCAGCAGCAGGGCGACTGTCTCACCCTCTTTCGTGGGGATGGAGACGGCCTTAAATGGTGTTGTAAAAGCCTGGGTCGTTATGGAGTCAGACGGCGGCACGCGCTCCTCCACGAGCAACTGCCCCTTGTCCGTGCGCGTAAACTCGACGGCATAGCCGCCGGTATTGCGCGGCCCGACGCAGACTGCGGCCACCGTGTTGGACTTGAAGAAGTCGGCGTTTAATTCGGGCAGCCCCTTAATCATCTGGCGCAAGGTCGCATACACCTTCGGGTCGCGCGTGACGACGACGAAAGGATCGCCTTGTCCGTAACTCCCCTCGGCGAGTACGTTCATTTCTCCCGGTTTCCCGTCTGCACGCTTCCCCACGACCTCCGCCGACCCGGATTTTTGGGATGATTCATTGCCCGCGGGCTTGCCGTCCGGCTGTCGCGCGGCACAGGAGCGCGCACCCGCGCCGCTCAGGCCGAATAAGATCAGAACCGTCACGAGACTGAGCTTGAAGTTACTCATTCCGACTCCCTCAGAAAACCCTTGCCCCCGCGTGCTTACTTTATACGAAAGCTGCCGGAGACGGTGAGGTCAACCCTCCGCTGCGAAAATTATTTGACTCTCTCCCGATGCAAATATATAGTCACATCCTAATCATTTGCCTAAAGCGGCGTCCATGGAGTTCTCCCCCGACCGGACTCGCCTGATTTAGCCTCTGAGACGTCCGCGGGAATAACTCCACGCCGGGGGGCCGCCCCGAGTAGCGGCGGACATTCGCCCGGTCTCGTGTGTTGTTGTTAACTTAAGTAAGCTTCTAAACCTGAGCGTACTTACCGCGCCTTTGTGAACAGAGTAAAGACGGTACCATCTGTCGGATGGCATTACCTTCTCCCACGTTTGCCGCTGATTTTAAAACTTATCCCGGGGCGGGGCCACACGTTATCAGGACTCAAGGGATTCGCCGCCACGGAATTTTTCATCAGGTGATTCAGAGAGAACGCCCTTTTCTGCTGTTCGACGGCCGGTTCGTAAGCTGAATCGGCCGGTCGGTGAATAGCGGACACCCGCCCAACGGTACGACACTGCGCAACATTCTTCGCGCTCAACCGAGCAGGAGTTTGAGAGAGCACCATGAAAGGCAAGATATGAAAGCACCTCGCCCCAACACTCGCACCTTCCTATACCTATGCTTCGCCCTGACGTTCGCAGGCATACTGCTCCTGTCCTCGTGGACCGGATGGCAGGCCACAGCGAAAAGGGTGGAGCCGGGTCAACCCCTCGGCCGCCCCGCTCAGGAACAGACGCAGAAAGTCTCTTCCGCGGAGGTGTCGCAGGTGGTGGACAGCACCGAGCCCGTCGCCGTGCTCGTCGAGTTAGCCGAAGCGCCGACGGCCGTCGTCTACGCCGATAAAATCGACGCCTCGCGGCTGCCCCGGGAAGCGGCGGTCGTCGAAGCGACCGACGCGGCGCGCGCCCAACTGACAAAGATCAGCCGCGCGCAGGAGACCTTGGCGGTCACCTTGATGGGCGGCCGCTTCAACGCCAGAGAAATCTACCGCGTCCAGCGCGTGCTCAACGGCATCGCGGTCTACGTCGAGCCGAATAAGCTCGCCGAGCTGCACAAGCTGCCGGGCGTCAAGGCCGTTCACCCGCTCGTGACCGAGTACCCGATGCTCTCGACCAGCGTGCCTTTCATCGGGGCCCCGGAGCTGTGGAACAACGCCGCCGGGGTGCGCACCAACGTGACGGGGGCCGGCATCAAGGTCGGCATCATCGACACGGGTATTGATTACCAGCACTCGAACTTCGGCGGGCGGGGACTCCTCGCCGACTACCAGGCGAACAACAGGGCGACGAACGCCGACGGCTTCTTCCCCACGCAGAAGGTCGCCGGCGGTTTCGACTTCGCGGGCGACGGCTATAACGGCTCGGCCGCCTCG
The DNA here is from genome assembly GCA_036399155.1 of Pyrinomonadaceae bacterium. Taxonomy (GTDB): domain Bacteria; phylum Acidobacteriota; class Blastocatellia; order Pyrinomonadales; family Pyrinomonadaceae; genus QHXN01. The sequence goes on along the minus strand of DASWNR010000061.1, from coordinate 33,902 downwards.
GCCACCCCCGACCCCGACCCGATGGACTGTAACGGCCACGGGTCGCACGTCGCCGGCATCGCCGCCGGGCTCGGCGTCAACGCGGACGGCACGACCTTCACCGGCCCTTACGGGACCACCACCCCCTTCAACTCGCTGCGCATCGGGCCCGGCGTCGCCCCCCGCGCCGACCTCTACGCGATCCGCGTCTTCGGCTGCACGGGCGGCACGAACCTGACCGTGCAGGGCATCGAGTGGTCGATAGACCCCAACGGCGACGGCGACTTCGAAGACCGCCTCGACGTCATCAACATGTCGCTCGGCTCGAACTTCGGCGTGCCCTCGAACACGTCGGCGCTGGCCAGCGACAACGCGGTGCGCGCCGGCGTCATCGTGGTCGCGTCGTCGGGGAACGCCGGCGACACCTTCTTCATCAGCGGCGCCCCCGGCGTCTCCGGGCGTGCCATCAGTGTCGCCAGCGTCCTCGACCCGGGCGTCACCCTCAACAGGTCGCGGATCAACTCCCCGCCGGCCATCGTCAGGGATTTGGCCGTCAGCAACGCGCTCTACGGCCCCCAGACGTTCGACGTGACGGGCGACGTCGTGGTCGGCACGGACGTCGCCGAACCCGCCGACTCGCTACCCGCCGGGACGACCACGGACGGGTGCAGCCCGCTGACGAACGCCGCCGCCGCCGCCGGCAAGATCGTGATGGTCGACCGCGGCAGGTGCCCCTTCGAGCAGAAGAGTAAGAACGCGCAGGACGCCGGCGCCATCGGCGTCATCATCGCCAACAACGCCGCCGGCCTCCCGCCCAACTTCTCGGACGACCCGGCCATCACCAGCTCGAACACCGTCCCGACCGTCGGCATTTCGCTGGCCGACGCCAACGCCATCAGGAACCAGATCGCCGGCAGCCAGACCGTCAACGTCACGCTGCGTCGGGCGAGCGGCGCCGACACCATCTCGTCCTTTTCGTCGCGGGGCCCCCGCGGCGGCGGCACGTCGGCCGTCTTCGCCCTCAAGCCGGACATCTCCGCGCCGGGCACGGACATCACCTCGGCCCAGACGGGCGTCAGCTGCCCGGGCTGCATCACCCCCGCGCCCACGCCCGGCTTCATCCCGAACAACCAGCCCCTGACCATCAGCGGCACCTCGATGGCCGCCCCGCACGTGGCCGGCGTCATGGCGCTGCTCCGCGAACTCAACCCCACGTGGACGGTTGAGGAGTTGAAGGCGCAGGTCATGAACGGCGCCATCCGTGACGTCTTCACCGACGTCAACGGCACGGGCACGCGCCGCGGCCCCGGCCAGGTCGGCGCGGGGCGCGTCGACGCGCCGGCCGCCGCCCGCACGCAGGTTGTGGCCTACAACGCCGACGACGCGGGTCTGGTGAGCGTCAGCTTCGACAACGAAGTGGTGCAGGGCGCGACCAGGATCAAGACCGTCCGGGTCGTCAACAAGGGCACCACCGACATCACCTACACGCTGGGCGTCGACACGGTGAGCAACGCGCCGGGCGTCACGTTCTCGCTCCCGGGCGGCAACACCATCACGGCCCCGGCCGGGCGCACCGTCACCTTCCAGGTGAGGATGGACGCGGTCGAAGACCAGATGGATCACACGCGCGACCCGAGCGTGCCGGCCACCCAGACGGGGGCCGCCCCGTTCAACGCCGTCTTCAACAATTTCCCGCGCCACTACCTGACGGAGGAGGGGGCCTACGTCACCTTCAACGAGGGGAGCACGCTGCGGCTGCGCGTCCCCGTCTACTCGCCGGCCCGCCCGGCCTCGACCATGACCGCCACCGACGTGATCACGAACGCGCTCGGGCCCGGCAACATCGTGCTGAGCGGGACGGACGTCTGCACCGGGACCCGCGTCTCCGGGCCGGGCTGCACGGGCTCGTTCCCCGTCGACGTCGTCTCGCTGGTCAGCCCGTTCGAGCTTCAGGTCGTCAGCCCGCGTGACACCTCCATCTCGGGCGAGCAGGACATCAGGAACGTCGGCGTCGCCTACGACCCGGCGACCAACCGGATCCGCTTCGGTGTCGCCAGCTACGAAGAGTGGTCGACGCCGAACGACGTGGCCTACAGCATCTTCATCGACGCCGACGAGAACGGGAGCTACGAGCGCGTCGTCTTCAACACCAGCCCCGGCGCCCTCGCGCGCCGCAACTTCGGCAACGCCGCCGCCAACGGCCAGGACATCTTCATCACGGCCGTCTACACTCTGCCGAGCAGCGTGGCCTGGAACTCGACGTGGCTGGTCAACGCCGTCAACGCGGCGGAGCTCGACACGGTCGTCTTCAACAACAACGTCATGTTCCTGTCCGTCGACCCGGCCGCCATCGGGCTGTCGGCCAGCAACCCGGACTTCCGGTACAAGGTCGAGACCTGCCCGGGCTTCGCCCCGCTGTGCAGCTCGCTGGAGGGCTTCGCCCCGAGCGACCGCGCCGCCGGGCCTTACAGGTGGGACTACACGAGGCCCGGCCTCGACTTCGGCAACCGCGTCCTCGTGCAGGACCTCAACGGGCAGTCGATTCCCGTGGGCATCAACCCCACGAACCTGAACGCGCACGGCTCGCTCGGCGCGCTGCTGCTCCACCTCCACAACACGCGCGGCACCCGCGCCGAGGTCGTCGCGGTCGACGGGCTGACGACGGCGGCGAGCGCCGACCTCGGCCTCGCGCTCTCGGTCAGCAACGCCTCGCCCAACGCGGGCTCGAACGTCACCTTCACCCTGAGCGTGACCAACAACGGCCCGGCGGCGGCCACCAACGTGAGGGTCGCCACCAGCGAACTGCCCATCGGGTTGACGTACCTCTCGGACGATTCGGGCGGGAGGTTCAACCCGTCCGAGAGAATCTGGGACGTGGGCAGCCTCGCCAGCGGCGCGACCGCCACCCTGAGGGTCGTCGTCGCCGTCAGCTCGGGCGAGTCGCCGGGGACGGTCATCGCGCGCATCGGTTCGTACGACCAGATCGACGTGAACCCGGCTAACGACCAGGCGACCGTCATCCTCAACGCGGCGAACCAGGCGGACCTCCGGCTGGCCCTCGAGTCGAGCACCGCCGTCGCCACGAGCGGCGACGAGGTCGCTTACACGCTGGTGTTGACCAACAACGGCGACGACACGGCCCACGACATCGTGGTCACCGGGGTCTTCACGCCGTCCACGGTCACCTTCACGGGCGCCGCTGTAACTCAGGGCGTCTTCGACCCGGCCACCGGCCTCTGGAGGATCGCCAGCCTCGGCAAGGGCGTCTCCGCCAGACTGACTTACAGTGCCACGACGCCGACGGGTGTGTGCAACGACTTCAGCAGCAGCGCCACGGTCACCTCGGCGACCTTCGACCCCGTCCCGAGCAACAACTCGGTGCAGGCGACGACGAGAATCGCCGACACGCCGTGCGTGCAGTTCGGTGCCGCGAGCCAGACCGTCGCCGAGAACGCCGGCCGTGTGGACGTCACCGTCACGAGGACGGGCAGCGCCCTCGCGCCGACCTCCGTGAACTACGCGACGACCGACGGCTCGGCGACGCAGAAGTCCGACTACACGCTCGCCCTCGGGACGCTCGACTTCGCGGCCGGGGAACTGAGCAAGACGGTCACCATCTTCATCACGAACGACGCCCACGACGAAGTGGACGAGACGTTCACCTTGACGTTGAGCGACCCGTCGACCGGGCTGCTCGTGGGCTCGCCGTCGGCGGCGACCATCACCATCACGGACGACGACACGGGGACGGCGGCCAACCCGATTGACGACCCCGAGTTCTTCGTCCGCATGCAGTACCGAGACTTCCTTAACCGCGACCCGGACGCCCCGGGACTCGCCTTCTGGATGGCCAAGCTGGCTGAGCTGTCGGCCCCGTGCGACGCGCTCAGCGGCAGCGCCAGACAGGGCTGCCTGACCACCGCGCGGGCGAGGGTCTCGGAGTCCTTCTTCCTGTCCATCGAGTTCCAGCAGACTGGATTCCTCGTCTACCGCTTCTACCAGGCTTCGTTCCCGGCGTCGGCCGAACGGCCGCGCGGGCTCCCGCGCTACCTGGAGTTCATGCGAGACACGCAGAGGATTCAGAGGAACGTGGTCGTCGGCGCGCCCGGGTGGGAGGCGCTGCTGGCCGCAAACCAGCAGGCCTTCGCCCTGGAGTTCGTCCAGCGTCCGGAGTTCGTCGCACAGCACCCGACGAGCCAGACCCCGGCGCAGTTCGTGGACGCTCTCTACGCAGAGGCCGGCGTCACGCCGGCGCCCGCTGAGAGGCAGGCGGCCATCGACGAGTTCGGCGGGGCGGCGACGAGTGCCGACGCGGCCGCACGCGCCCGCGCGCTCCGCAGGGTCGCGGATAACGAAGCCTTCGTCCAACAGGAGTTCAACCCGGCCTTCGTCCTGATGGAGTACTTCGGCTACCTGCGTCGCAACCCGAACGACCCGCCCGATTCCGATTTCAGCGGGTACGACTTCTGGCTGAATAAGCTGAATTCGTTCAGCTCATTCCAGCAGGCGCAGATGGTCGAAGCGTTCATCAGCTCCGCCGAGTACCGACAAAGGTTCGGTCAATAACGCCCCAGGAGGCCCGGACGCCGCCCCGCAGTTTAAGGGCAGCCGAGCCTTCGAAGGTGCAACCACAGAACGCCACAGCCGGCAGGTCCCTTACTCGGGCCTGCCGGCTGTGGCCGTTATGAAGCACCAGGGTTGCGTTGCGGAAATTGGGCGTGCGGGACCTGAAGGACGTACAACTTCGCGCCAGAGCGGGCCGGGGATTTCCCCTCGATTCAAAGGGAGGATTTGAATGTTCAGACTAGCAACGTTCGCGGTCGCCGCCCTGCTTGCCGGCGCGCCCGCCTACGCGCAGGACAAGACCGTCAAGGTAGACAAGATATTCAACTGGGCCACGCCGGCGACGCCCGGCTGCGCCGTCGCCGTCTCGCTGCGCGGGAAGCCGGTCGTCAACCGCGCCTACGGCTCGGCCGACCTTGAGCGCGACGTCCCGCTGAGCCCGAATTCTATCTTCGACGTCGGGTCTGTCAGGAAGCAGTTCGTCGCCGCGGCAATCCTCCTCCTGGCCGAAGACGGTCGCCTCTCCCTCTCCGACGACATCCGCAAGCACTTCCCCGAGCTGCCCGATTACGGCCACAAGGTCACGGTAGACCACCTGCTCACACACACCTCCGGCCTCCGCGACTGGACCGCGCTGATGCCGCTGGCGGGCGGGAACGCCGACATATTGCCCCTGATTCTGCGCCAGCGGGGCCTCAACTTCGCGCCGGGCGAGGAGTGGGCTTACTCGAACAGCGGGTACGTGCTGCTGACGGACCTGGTCGCGCGGGCGGGCGGGATGTCGTTCGCCGAGTTCACGCGCAAGCGACTGTTCGAGCCGCTCGGGATGAAGACGACCGCCTACCGCGAAGATATGTTTGAAGTCATCAAGAACCGTGCGCTCGCTTACGAGAAGGGGGGCACGGGCTGGAAGCTGGACATGGTGGTCGGCAACGAGCGCGGCAGCGGCAGCGGCGCCATCCTCAGCACGGCAAGCGACCTCGTGATCTGGAACGACGCGCTGATGAGCCGACGGCTGGGCGCGTTCGTCAGCGAAAAGCTTCAGGAGCCGGCGAAGCTGAACAACGGCCGGAAGCTCAGCTACGCCCGCGGCCTGAACGTGAACCACTACCCCGGCGTCACGCTGGTGTCGCATTCCGGCGGCGCAGGCGGGTACAGCACATGGCTGGGTTTCGCTCCGGCGCAGGAACTTTCGGTCGCCGTCCTCTGCAACGCGGACGCGATGGACACGTCCGCGCTCGCGCACCGCGTCGCCGATCAGTTTCTGCCCCCGCCCGCGGGGCGGGACCCGGGCCCGGTCGCCGCACCGGGCGTCGACGTGGCCGGCAGGGCAGGGCTGTTCTTCAGCGAGCGCACCGCCGAGCCTCTGCGGCTGATCGCTAACATGGGCAGGCTGAGCGTCGGCGGCGGGCCGGTGCTCGTGCCGGTGAGCGCGGATCGATTCCGCCCTCAGCGTGCCAGTTTGTACTTCCGGTCGCAGGACGAGTTCGAGCTGACCTTCCGGTCGAATGACGAGTTCGAGCTGAAGTCGATGGAGGGCCGTGTGACACGGTACCGCCGCCCAGCGCCTTACGCGCCGACCGCGGATGACCTGCGAGCTTTTGCGGGACGATACGAAAGCGACGAGATAGGGTCGATCTACCAGATGGCGCCCGGAAAGAGCGGCCTGGTGATGCGCTTTGAAATCTCACCGAGCGTTGCTCTGGACTTAAGCCCGGTCGAGCGCGACTACTTTGAATTTAGAGGGAGGATGACGGTGCGCTTCCATCGGGACATGTCCGGGAAGGTCGTGGCCTTCGACTACAGCCACCCGGACGCCCGCAACATCAGATTCACGCGGCTGGGCGAACGCGCCGCGAGCGCGGCCACGCCGGCGCAGCCCCCCGCGCCGCCGGCCGCCGCTTCCGCCGCCCCCGGCTCCCCCGCGCCGCGGCCGGAGGGGCTCACGGGTGAGTACGAGCTCGCCCCCGGTCGCTCCGTCGCTATCACGCTGGAGGGCGGCCAACTCCACGGGCAGCCGTCGGGCGGCGAGAAGCGCCCGCTGGTGCACGTCTCGGGCGCGACGTACTCCGTGGCGGACACCCCGCTCACCCTGACGTTCACGCTCGGCGCCGACGGGCGCGCGACGGGTGCGGTGATGCGGCAGAATGGAAGGGAGCGTACCCTGCCGAAGGTGAGGTGACGAAGTGAAAGTGACCGGGCAGCGTTGCGAAAATTATATTCGGGCGCAGATGTTCTTTGGGTGCCTTGATAGCCCTGCCGGCAGAATTTAGAAGACGTGAGGGAGGTATAATAGCCGAAAGACTATTCTCGCGACGCGGCCCTAATTTGTAACTTTGAATTTCACCGAACAGGTGCCCGGTTCCGGCGCGGGGCTTATGACGAAAAGATAGTCTCCGCTTTGCGTCAAGCGATCCGGGCTAAAAGTGTCAATCGCCGGTTCCTCACCTTCCCTCTTGTCCGGGTAATAAAATGAGATGGTGCATCCGTGAGCATCGACTTCTATCCGTTGACCCGCTTTCATGTTCAGCAGAAATGATTTTGTTTCATTCCTTGCTTTAAACACCACGGGGAAACTCGCCGAGTTTGCACCCCTCGCGAATTGAACTCTTTTCGCCCTCTTCGCCAGCGCCGCGTAGCCTTCGTCGCAAGCCTCAAAATCGGCGAAGCTATCCTCGTACTTATTCGTGTCGTAGTTTTTGCCGCGAAATTTTATTCGCAGCAGCTCCTTACCGCCCGACTTCACCAACGTCCAGACCAAACTCTTCATCTCGGAGGGCGAGACATCCGGCAACTTGTTACCGTCAAACGCGACGGTCAAGGTGTTGCCCTTAAGCGTTCCGTTAAATTCGTATGTTGCGTCCGGGGGAGTATGATCGCCGCCGCCGCCATTCCCCACCACGAATGTCCCCGCCACCTCGCCCCCGTCAACCCTGAAGTTGACGACGCGCTCTCCTTGCAGCCAGTCTGCGCGGAAACATTTAGATACGCCTTGCGCGTTCGCCGGCGAACCCGCGCACAGAAGGATGCAGAATAGTATGAGTACAAAAGTCGCCGACAAAATTTTCATGCGTGCCTCTTTTAGAGTGTTTGTTTCCGTGTGGTTGGAACGTATGCCCTACGCGGAGAGGATAACGCGACTTGCCTTCGATAGCCAGAGCCTTACCGGGCCGAGCCGGGTTATCAGCCGGGCGCTGACGGTTCCTTCACGCGGCTAGGTGTTCCGCATCCAGCCGCGGAAGATGGCGTAGCTGACGACGTCCGTCCGGCTCGCGAGCCCCAGCTTGCGCATCCCGTTCGTCTTGTGCGCCTCCACCGTCTTGACGCTGACGGAGAGGCGCGCGGCGATCTCCTTGTTGCTGTAGCCGAGCGCGATGAGGCGCAGCACCTCCGCCTCCCGCTCGCCGATCGACTCGCCGGTCTCCTCCCCGGCGGCCGGCGCACGCCCGCGCCCGTAACCGCCCACGACTTTAGCCGTCACGGAAGGGTCGAGGTAGCTCTGCCCGTCGGCCACCGCCCGCACCGCAAATATCAGCGCGGCCGACGGGCTCTGCTTGAGCACGTAACCTTTGGCCCCGGCGCGAAGCATCTCAGTCAGGAAGCCGTAGTCGGCGTGGCGCGTCAGCGCCAGCACACGCACCTGCGGGCAAGTCTCTTGAAGTCCGCGCGTCGCCTGGAGCCCGTCCCACCCCGGCATGGAGATGTCCATCAGCGCCACGTCCGGCAGCAATTCGCGCGCGAGCCGCAGCGCCTCGTGCCCGTCGGCGGCCTCGCCGACGACCTCCAGGTCGGGCTCGTTTTCGAGGAGCAGCTTCAGCCCCTCGCGCACCGTCGCGTGATCCTCGGCGATGAGCACCCGCACCTTCTTCGCGCTCATAAGCCTGCGCCTCCCCCGCCGGGCTCGGCGACGGGGACGCGCGCGAAGATGGTCGTGCCCGCGCCGGGCGAGCTCTCGACCTCCAGCGTGCCGCCGACGAGCGCCGCGCGCTCCCTCATGTTTGTTACGCCCATCCCCTTGTCGCCTTCGGCGGCGACCTCCGCGTCCGGGTCGTAGCCCCTGCCGTCGTCCTCGACGATGAGCACGGCCTGCCCGTCGCGCCGTTCGAGCTGTACGCTGACGTGTCCGGCCCCGGCGTGCTTGTGGACGTTCTGGAGCGCCTCCTGAAGGATGCGATAGAGGTTCGTCTCCACTTCCGCCGGCAGGCGCGGGGCGTCGGAGCCGAAGCCGTGGTAATCGGCACGCACACGGAAATGCTCACTCCACTCCGCCACGAAGGTCTGGAGCGCCGCGTCGAGCCCTAACTGGTCGAGCGCGACGGGGCGCAGCTCCCACGCGAGGAAGTCCACGTCGGAGTTCAGCCGGTCGAAGATCGACTGCATCCGTTGGGTCTCCTCCGACACCCCGGCGCGGGCCTCCGCCCTCGATTTGACGATGTCGATGCTCAGGCGCAGCGCGGCGAGCTGCTGGCCGAGCGTGTCGTGCAACTCGCGCGCGATGCGTCGCCGCTCCTCCTCCTGCACGGTGACGAGTTGGCGGAGGAGGGCGCGGACACGACTCTCCGCCTGGGCGCGCTCCCTGGCCTCGGTCAGCAGCTCGCCGGCCGTCTCCTGCAACTCGCGCGTGCGCTCCTCGACCCGCGCCTCCAACTCCTCGTGCGCGCGGCGCAACTCCTCTTCCGCCTTCCGGCGCCCGGTGAGGTCGCGGACGATCTTGGCGTAGCCGGTTAACACGGGGCCGTCGCGCAGCGGCGCCAGCACGCCGCTCACGTAGAAGCGCGCGCCGCGCTTGCTGACGTGCCAGCGCTCGCACAAAGCCCGGCCCTCCTGACGCGCCTGCCGCATCTCCGCCGCGGGGACGCCCTGCTCACGGTCTTCGGGCGTGAAGATGACCTCCGCGTGCAGGCCGACCGCCTCTTCTTCGGGGTAGCCGAACATGCGTTCCGCGCCGACGTTCCAGGTTTCGATCCAACCGCTCGTGTCCGTCGTGAAGATGGCGTAGTCGGTGGCGCTCTCCAGCGTCAGGCGCAGACGCTCCTCGCTGCGCCTCAACGCCTGCTCCGCCTTCTTTCGCTCGGTGACGTCTCGAATCACCGCCAGCAGGCCGACGGCGCCGTCGTCGTCCTCCAGTCTGGTGACCAGCGACTCGACGTGTATCCACCTCCCGTCCTTCCTGACGTGCACGTTCTCTCCGAACCAGGAGCCCTTCTTCGCCAGCGAGTCGGCGGCGGCCTCCTCGTCGGCCGGGGATAGCCAGCGGTATTGATAAGCGTCGGTCAGCTTTTGGCCCAGCGCCTCGCCGGCCTCCATGCCGTAGAGCCGCTCCGCGCCGCTGTTCCAGAAGGTGATGCGCTCCTCCGTGTTGACGGCGACCACGGCGTCCGACACCTGTGACACGACGTTGGCCTGAAACTTGATGCGCTCTTCGGCCCGCCTGCTCGCCGTGTCGTCGCGCAAAATCTTGGCGAAGGCGAGCGGCTCGCCCGCGTCGTCGCGGAGCAGCATGAGCAGGCCGTTGGCCCAGAACCGCGACCCGTCCTTGCGCACGTGCCAGCGCCGGTCTTCTGCGCGCCCCTCCGCCAGCGCGGTCTCCAACTCCCAGTCGAGCGCGCCCTGCGCGAGGTCTTCCGGGGTGAAGATGACGGAGGCGTGCCGCCCGACCCACTCATCCTCCGCGTAGCCGAGCAGCCGCGCGACCCCGGGGTTCCAACTGAGGACTCGCCCCTTCAGGTCTTTCGTGTAGACGGCGAAATCCTCGACGTTCTCGACGACGAGACGGAACAACTCCTTACTCTGCTCAGACGTTTCCGGCTTCAATTCTGACCTCGCCCGCCCGCCGTAGCGCCACGCGGGGCGCCGGGCTCCTGTTAACACCGCATCGTGATGAGGGATGAACTCATATTTACTACACGAATCCCCCCGCCCCGTGTCAACACGTTCGCGCACCGTCGTGCGTCCGGCAACATTAACGTTTCCGTCACGAATGCCCTCGCCCGCTCTGCCGTGTTCGCACTCGTACTGAGACTGGGTACCGAGGTTGCTAGGGTCTCTAATTTTCCTGACTTCCGGGTGGCGGAAGACGCACAAAGGGCCGTCTCATCGCAGAACAGGTCGGGGCGTGTAAAAGCTCAAGTTTAAACGGGCGAGACGCTTAAAACATATGGCCTGCCGGGGGGACGCCTGTTATCATTAACTTTAGCCACCGATAAGAAAGTTAAATCCCCTACAGGTAGGACGCGCCCGGCCGCCCGATGAGCAACATTTTAATTGTCGACGATTCGCCGACCATGCGGAGGATGGTCACGGCCTCTCTGCGCGCCCTGCCGGGCGTCAGCTTCGGCGAGGCGAGCAGCGGGCTCGAAGCCATCGAGCGCCTGGCAATCGCGCCCGTAGACCTGATGATTCTCGACCTGAACATGCCGGACATGCACGGCCTTGAGGTGTTGGACTTCCTGCGCCGCCATCAGGCGTATCGACACATCCCGGTCATCGTGCTGACGACCCGGGGGGACGAGGCGAGCCGCGCCGACGCGCTCGCCGCCGGCGCGACGCTGTATTTAACCAAACCGTTCGCCCCGCAGGCGCTGGCCGCGCAGGCGGGCGCCCTGTTGAAGTCTCATCCGGAAAGGGCCTAGTGTCTGATTCGCGCCCCGACGACGACGGCGAGTTTTTTGCTCAGTTCCTCGACGATTATTTCGCCGAGTGTGACGAGCACCTGACGCTCGTGCGCCGTCACCTGCTCGCGCTCGAAGAGCAGGCCGGGGGGACTGGCGTCGAGCAGTCTTTACTCGACGAGCTTTTCCGCAGCTTTCACACGCTTAAAGGCATCTCGGCCATGGTCGCGTTGAGCGAGGCGGAACAACTCGCTCACCACATGGAGAGTTATTTGAGAGCTTTGCGCCAGCACGAGGCGCGGCTCGCCGGTGAAGGCGTCGAAGCCCTCATGTCGGCCACGACGCTGCTTGAGCAGGTCATCGCCGCCCGCCGCAGAGAGGAGACGCCACCTGCCATCGACGCGACGGTCGCGCGTCTTCAGGCGTTAGTCTCAGAACCCGCGCCGGCGGCCGGACAGTCTACTCCCCCGCGGGCCGTTGACGAAAGCGCGGCGGATACCAAGTCAGAGCGGAGTCCGTCCCCCGCACGCGACCCCGGGCATCGCTCGGGGGGCGCCCGCACATGGCGATTTGAATTCACGCCGACCCCCGCACTCTCCGAACGCGGCATCAACGTCAACAGCGTCCGCGCACGTCTGCAAGACCTCGGCGAGATTTTGCGGGCCACCCCGCACGTCAGGGAGCAGGGCGGGATAGTCTTCGAGTTCGTCGTCACCACCGGCGTTCAAGAATCTGCGTTCGCGGGCTGGCATCAGGACAACCTGACTTACGCGCCGGTCGAAGAGGCAACAGCGGGCGTGATTCACCCGCCGCCGTCGCCGGCGGAGGCGGCCCCGGCGTCCGGCTCGGGCGAAGTCGAACACTCGCGGCAGAGCCCGGCGATGCCGGCCGCGTCCATGCTCGCGCCCTCCAACGTCGTGCGGGTTGACCTGGCGCGTCTGGACGAGTTGATGCGGCACATCGGCGAGCTGGTCACGAGCCGCGCGCGGCTCGACGACGGCCTGAAGCAGTTGAAGCGGCACGTCGCCCCGGCCGAGTGGCGCGAGTTGCAGGAGACGAGCCTTGCGATGGCGCGCCAGTTGCGCGACCTGCGCGAAGGCGTCATGCGCGTGCGGATGGTGCAGGTCGGCGAAATCTTCGAGCGCATGAAGTTCGTCGTCCGCGACCTGGCGCGCGAGAGCGGCAAGGAGATTAAGCTCGAACTTCGTGGGCAGGAGACGGAGGTGGATAAGTTCCTCGTCGAACGCATGATGGATCCGCTCCTCCACCTCGTGCGTAACGCCGTCAGTCACGGGCTGGAAACCGTGGGGGAGCGCGCCGCACTGGGGAAGCCGCCCGAAGGCAAAATCACTCTGCGCGCCGCCGCCTCGGGCGACAACGTGCTGATCGAGATCGCGGACGACGGGCGCGGCATCGACGCGGGGCGTGTCGCCGCGCGTGCGCGCGAGCGCGGCCTGATTGTCGGCGATGTCGTTGTTGACGAATCGCTGTTGTTGGAGTTGATTTGCGCGCCGGGCTTCTCGACGCGCGACGAGGCGGATCGGGCCAGCGGCCGCGGCGTCGGGATGGACGTGGTCGCCAACACCATCGAAGAACTCGGCGGCGCGCTCACGCTCGCGACGGAGAAGGATCGCGGGACGCGCTTCACGATTGAGCTGCCGTTGACGCTCGCCATCGCCGACGCGCTCATCGCCAGCGTCGCCGGGCAGAGATTCGCCTTCCCGCAGACGGTCGTGCGCGAGGTCATCGAGGTCGAGTCGTCGGCCGTCAAAGTTTTAGAGAACAACGAGATCATCACTTACCGCGGCGGGGTGCTGCCGCTGGTGCGGCTGGCACGCCTTTTCGGGCTGGACGAAACGACGCCGCGCGCCTTCCACGTCTTCGTCATCGGAAGCGGCGCGAGCGCCATGGGACTTGCGGTCGACCGCGCCATCGGGCAGAGGGAGATCGTGGTGCGCGGCATGAACGACCCGCTCGTGAAGGTCGCGGGCGTGGCGGGCGCCACAGACCTCGGCGACGGGCGCGTCGTGCTCATCCTCGACGTGGCCGCGCTGAAACATTCGGCGCCCGTCGGGCGACCTTCCGCCGGAAACGGTCAGGCGCGTCCCCCGGGGCAGAGATGAGTGAGGCGTTTTTGAGACGGCTCCCGCTTGAGCGCTACCGGGCCGCGGGCTTGAACAATCATGTCGAACACACAGAAGGATGCTGAGCCCTTCGTCCTCTTCGAGCTGGCCGGAACCACTTACGGCGTCCGCAGCCGTTTCGTGCAGCAGATGGAGATGGTCGAGCACATCACTCCGGTGCCGAACGCGCCCCCGGCGGTGGAGGGCGTGGTGCTCGCGCGCGGACAGGTCATCCCGGCGCTCAACCTGCGCGTGCGCTTCGGCTTTGAAAGGATTCCCTTCGACCTGCGCTCCCGCCTCGTGGTCGTCAATCACGGGGAGCGCACGCTCGGCCTGATCGTGGACACGGCGCGGGAGTTTCTACGCATCCCCGAGGCGGTCATCGACCCGCCGCCGGAGGCGATCACCGGCCTGAGCGGGAAGTATCTGGAAGGGATCGCGACGATTAACGGGCGGATGATTTTAGTTCTCAATCTGGCCGAGGTGATCGACATCGGCGAACAGCAGCCCGCGGCGGCCGGCGGTTAACAGGAGACGGACATGTCAACACAGACGGGTAATGCAGCGCGCGGCCGCCTCGGCGTGAGCGCCGGGGGCGCGCGCGAACACGCGGCGCAGGTGGCGGAGGCGGCCCACGAGATCGCGCGAATCGCGCGGGAAGTGACGGAAGGGGCGGAGGCGCAGATACGCTCGCTCGACTCGGCCCTCAGCCTCGCGAACGAGACGGCGGCCTCGCTCGGCGAGACGACCACGCAGGCCGAGTCGATAGCGACTTCGACGGAAGAGCTCGTCTCCTCGGTCAACGAGACGGCCGCCTCCATCGAGCAGGTCAGCGCCAACTCTTCGAGCCTCGCCGCCTCCATCAACGAGACGGCGGCCGCCATCGAGGAGTCGGCCCGGTCTATCGAAAGCGTCACCGCCAGCGCGCAGGAGATGGCGACCTCCGCCGAAGAGGTGACGGGCGCGATGAACGAAATCGCGGCCTCGGTCAAGAGCGTCGGCGACGACACGGAGGCGCTCTCCGTGTCCGTCAACCAGACCGCCGTCAGCATCGAGCAGGTGTCGCGCTCAATCGACAGCCTGGCGGGGAACGCGGACGATTTGAGCGTGTCCGCCGAAGAGACGGCCTCGTCCATCAACGAGATGGCCGCCTCCATCGAGGAGGTCTCGGCGATGTCCGAGAACCTCGCCTCGACCGTCGAGGAGGTTTCGACCTCGATGGAGGAGATGGCGCGTTCCGTCCAGGGCGTCGCGCAGAACACGGAGAAGATTACGGAGGCGGCGACGGGCGCGGCGACGAGCGCCGCCGAGATGGATCGCTCGCTGCGCTCGGTCGCCGCGATGACCAAGCGCGCCGAAGAGGTCGCGGGCCGCGTCTCGCGCGAGGCGGAGCAGGGCGGCGCGGCGGCGCAGAAGTCCATTCAGGGCATGGGGCGCGTCCGCGCCTCGATGGAGCAGTCGGCGGCCGTCATCCGCGAGATGGGGAAACGCTCGAACGAGATCGGCGGCATCGTCAACACCATCAACGTCATCGCCGAGCGCACCAACATGCTCTCGCTGAACGCTTCAATCGAAGCCGCGCGCGCCGGCGAAGCGGGGCGCGGCTTCGCCGTCGTCGCCGAAGAGATTCGCAACCTCGCCGACCGCTCGGCTCAGGCGACCGCGGACATCGCCGCCATCATCAAGGCTTTGCAGGACGTGGTGCAGGAGGCCGTCGCCGCGTCGAGCGAGGGGGTGCGCGTCGCGGACGAAAGCGGCCGCCTCGCGGAGGAGGGGTCGGAAGGGCTGCAAAGAATCCTGTCCGGCGTGGGCGAGACCACACAGATCGTCGGCCAGATAGCGCGCGCCACCGAGGAGCAGTTGGGCGCGGGCGCGCACGTCGTGGCGGCGATTGAGACGACCGCGGCGCAGGCCCGGCAGGCCACAATCGCCACGGCCGAGCAGGCCACGGCCGCCCAGGAGATCGTCAGGGCGTCGGCGCAAATGCGTAAGACCGCGAAGGAAGTGAGTCAGGCGATGGGCGAGCAGGGGCGCGCCGCACGCGAAATCATCAAGGCCGCGCAGAGCACGACCGCGGTGGCGTCGCAGGTTCGCAAAGCCTCCACCGAGCAGGCGGCGGCCGCCAAACAGGTCGCGCAGGCGGTCGAGTCGATGCGCCGCGGCGCCGCCTCCACCTCGCGCGCGCTCGAAGAGCAGGCCGCGGCGGGCGAGCAGGTCTCGAAAGAGTCGGAGCGGCTGGCGCGGATGATCGGGGGGGTAAGCCGCGCGATGGGCGAACAGGCGACCGCCGCGACGCAGATCACCTCCGCGGCGCACAGTATGCGCCAGCAGGGCGACCAGCTCGCCAAGGCGGTGGGCGAGCAGGCCCGCGCCGCCCGCGACATGACCGCCGCGACCGCGAGCATCTCCAAAGAGATCGGACTCATCACGCGCTCGAACCGCCAACACTTAACCTCTTCCGAGCAGGTGTTAGGGGCGCTCAACGACATTCGACAAATTACCGAGCGCAACGCGCGGGGGGTCAAAGCCACCCTGGGTGTGACCGCCGACTTGATCGAGCGGGCGCAACAACTCACCGCCGCCGTGGGCGACGCGGACGCGGGTCAATCGGGCGAACGTGGTGCGCCGACTTCGAGCGCCCGACCGCGCTCTAACGGAAACCCGCGACGCCCGAAAAAGGGCACGTCCCCGGGCGACACTGCCGGCAACGGCGGGCCGGAGCAGCCCGACGGGTCGGGGCAATGAAGTCAGTTTTCGTGTCGGGGTCGTAAGTATTCGGCGTGGACGTTGACGTGATTGGGGATGGATAGCCTGACTCCTTCGGACAATTCAATCGGCGTCTTCACCACCGACGCGAGTCTCGTCATTCAAATCTGGGACGCGGCCCTCGCACGCCTGACGGGCATCCCCGCGGACGCCGCCCGCGGGAAACCGCTCGTCGAGCTTCTCCCCAACTTGGAAGAGGGCAGGCTGCTCGCGCGCTTCCGGCGCGTGCTGGACGAAGGGGTCATCGAAGTCCTCGCGCCCGCCTTCCACCACTACCTGATTCCCTGCCCGCCGTCCGCCCCCTCGAAACATTTCGACAGGATGCAGCAGCGCGTGACCATCGCGCCGCTGCGCGAGGACGACACGACGGTCGGCGCGCTCGTCACGGTCGAAGACGTCACCGCGCGGATTGAACGCGAGCGCGGCCTCTCCGAACAACTCGCACGCGCCGACGAAGGGGCACGCCTCAGCGCCGTGCGGGCGCTCGCGGAAGACGAGTCGCTCGAACCCGCGCGTCCCCTCCTCGCCGCGCTCGGGGACGAGAGCTGGCGCGTCCGCCGCGTGGCCGTGGAGGGACTCGCGCGCCGCGCCGCGCCGGACGCCATCGCCGCGCTCTTAACTTCGGTGCGGGAGAATCATCAAAACCTCGCGCTCCTCAACAGCGCGCTCCAGGTGCTCGCGATGAGCGACGTGGACACGCTCGCGCAGCTCGTCGAATTTCTGCACGACGAGGACGTAGACCTGCGCATGCAGGCGGCGCTCGCGCTCGGCGAGCAGCGCGACGAGCGCGCCGCCCCCGCACTCCTCGGCGCGCTCGAAGACGCGGACACCAACGTGCGTTACCACGCGATTGAAGCACTCGGGAAACTGCGCGCGGCCGAAGCCGCGGACGCGCTCGCTCGCGTCGCCGAGACGCGCGATTTCTTCCTGGCGTTCCCGGCGCTCGACGCGTTGACGCACGTCGGCGACGCGCGCGTCGCCCCGCGGATCGTGCCGCTGCTCGCCGACGAGTTGTTAAGTGAGGCCGCCGCCGACGCGCTCGGGCAGCTCGGCGACGAGGAGACGGTCGCGCCCCTCGCCGCGCTGCTTAACACTCCAAACGCGCCCGCGCCGACGGTCGCGCGGGCGCTCGCCGCGCTGCACGACCGCTACGAAAAACTGTACGGCGAGGGCGCGTACATCGCCGACCTGAGCCGCGCGGCGATTAACCCTACGGGGGCGCAGAATCTTCTCGACGCGCTGAACCAATCGAATGCGGGCGAACTGCGGCCGCTCGCGCTGGTCGTCGGCTGGTTAGAGGGGGCGGCGGTCGAGCGCGCCCTGACGCGCCTGCTCGGGCGCGCCGATGCCCGCGGCGAGGTGATCGAAGCGTTGGTGCGGCACGGCCGACGCGTGACGGATTTGTTGGTCGAACAGTTGGGGTCGGAAGACCTCGAAATCAGAAAGTCGGCGGTCGTTGCGCTCGGGCGCATAGGCGACGCGGGCGCCACGACCGCGCTGGTCGAAGTCCTCGACGAAGACCCGGAGCTGGTCATCCCCGCGGCGGACGCGCTGGCCAAGATCGGCGACCCGCGCGCCTTCGACGCGCTGCTCGCCCTCGTCGGCGACCCGAACTCGGCGGTCAGGCAGGCCGCCGTCGGCGCGCTCAACTCGCTCGGCTCGCCGGAGATGCCGGGGCGTGTGTTGCCGCTCCTCGAAGACGAAGACCCCAACGTCCGCGAATCGGCGGTGAAGATCGCGGGCTACTTCGGCTACGCGGAATGCGCCGACCTTCTGCTGGAACGATGCAGCGACGGGGACGAGCGCGTGCGGCGTGCGGCGGTCGAGCACCTTCCCTTTCTCGAAGACGAACGCGCCACGCCCGCGCTCGTGCGCGCGCTGCGACGCGAGACGCCGAAGGTGCGCGCCGCGGCGGCGGGCGCGATGGCGCAGGCCGAAGGCGCGGAAGTCTCGACCAGTTTGGTAGAAGCCCTCGCGGACGAAGACCCGTGGGTGCGCTACTTCGCCGCACGCTCGCTCGGCAGGCGGAAGGCCGTCGAGGGCACGGACGCGCTGGCGAGGCTGGCGCGGGACGACAAATCGAATCAGGTACGCATCGCGGCCGTCGAGGCGCTGGGACACGTCGGCGGGCAGAGCGCCGCACGCGTCGTCGCCCCCCTCGTCAAATCCGGCGAGCCCGACCTCGTGCGAGTGTCCGTCGCCGCGCTCGGCCGGATACGGCACCCGGACGCGCAGCCGACTCTCTTCGAGGCGCTTCATTCGCCGGACGCAGAAGTCAGGGCGGAGGCCGCGTGCGCCCTCGGCGGGCGCGGGGGCGCGGAGTCCGTGGAACACCTGCGGCGCGTCGCCGCGACGGACGACGAGCCCGCGGTCGTAGAGGCGGCGGTGGACGCGCTCAGGCGTGTGGGGACGCCGGATGCGATTGCCGGTCTGGTGGCCCTCACGGCAGACCCGGCCCGCCGCGAGCGGGCCGTCGCCGCGCTCGCGCAGACCGGGGAGGCGTTGCTCGGAGAGGTTGCGCTCGGATTATCGCCTCGGCAGGCGGTCGGGGTTCGGCGCGCGGTCGTCGAAGCGCTGGGGCGGATGAAGAGTCAGCGCGCCCCGGAACTGTTGCGCGGCGCGTACGAAGACCCCGACGCTTCGGTGCGGGCGGCGGCGAGAAGTTACGGGCGGGCGGCTTTCGGCGGGCGGCCGGAAGGTTTGAGCTGAGGGCGGAAGGGTTCCCGGACGGTCGCCGCGGGCCGAAAGAACAATGGGCTTCAACACGGGCACTTTAGGAGTCACCGGCGGGGCGGACAGGTTGTTGCGCGACCTGATACACGAGCGCACGGGGCTGTTTTTTGATAACGGGAAGGGCGACATCCTGACGGAAAAGTTGTCGCCGCTGGTCGTCGAGCGCGGGTTCACTTCCCTCCTCGATTACTACTACCTGCTGAAGTACGACGAGGCGGCGCAGGACGAGTGGCTGAACGTGATGAACGCGCTGTCCGTCCCCGAAACTTACTTCTGGCGCGAGATGGATCAGGTGCGCGCGCTCGTCGAATGGGTCGTGCCGCGTTGGTTCGCGGCGCCCGGCGCCGGGCCGCTGAAGATTTGGAGCGCGGCGTGCGCCACGGGTGAGGAGCCTCTGACCATCGCGATGGCGCTCGAAGAGGCGGGGTGGCTCGCGCGCGCGCCGATTGAGATTCACGCCAGCGACGCCAGCACGTCGGCGGTCGAAAAAGCGCGGCGCGGGGTCTACCGCGAGCGCTCGTTCCGCAACCTGTCGGCACCCTTGCGCGCCAAATACTTTACGCAGGAGGGCGCGACAAAAACGTGGCGCGTTGACGCTAGGCTGCACGCGGCCGTCAGGTGGGGCGTCGTTAATTTGATTAAGGAGGCGGAGGTCGCGCCGTGGGCGACGGCGAACGTAATCTTTTGCCGCAACGTGTTCATCTACTTCTCCGACCAGACGATCAGCAGGACGGTGCGCTCGTTCGCCGCGCACATACGGCCGCCGGGGTATCTGTTCGTGGCCGCCGCTGAATCCCTGTTGAGGCTTTCGGCGGATTTCGAGTTGCAGGAGGTCGGCAACGCGTTCGTGTACGTGAGGCGGCCGGGCCGCGACTAAAGGCCGCCCCGCGCCCCGAGGACTATTCATGGATCGAGTTCTAAAAGTTCTGGTGGTGGACGACTCCGCGTACGTGCGCAAGGTCGTGAAGCAGATGCTCTCGCGCAGCCCCTTCCTCGAAGTGGTGGGGACGGCGCGCGACGGCCGCGAGGCGCTGGAGCTCGTCGAACAGCTCGACCCGGACGTCGTCACCTGCGACCTCATCATGCCCGAGCTGGACGGGGTCGGGTTCGTGCGCGAGCAGATGGCGCGCAGGCCCGTGCCGATCATCATCATGAGCATCGCGAGCGAGACGGGCGAGGCCGCGCTGACCGCGCTCGACGCGGGCGCGGTGGACTTCGTGCAGAAGCCGACCGCGCTGGCGACCGAGAAAATCTTCGAGGTGAGCGACGAGCTGATCGAGAAGGTCAAGGCCGCCGCGAGCATCCCGATGGCGCGCGTCCGCGTGGCCCCGCCGGAGCCCGCGCCGTCGCAGGAGGCCCCGGCCCCCGTCACGCGCAGAGAGTTGGTGGACGTGGTGGTCATCGGCATCTCCACCGGCGGCCCGCAGGCTTTGAAACAGTTAATCCCCCGACTGCCCGCGGATTTCCCCGTCCCGCTGGCTATGGTCATGCACATGCCGGTGGGCTACACTGAAATGTACGCACGCAAGCTCGGTGAGCACTCGCCGCTCGACGTTCGAGAGGCGCGCGAAGGCGACGAACTGCGCGCGGGGCTGGCGCTGCTGGCCCCGGCCGGGCGGCACCTGACCTTCCGCCGTCAGGCGGGCGGCGCGGTGGTCGCTCACCTGGATTCGAGGCCCTTCGAGCTGCCGCACCGGCCGTCGGTGGACGTGCTCTTCCAGTCGGCGGCGGAGGTGTACGGGCAGAGGGTTCTGGGCGTGGTGATGACGGGCATGGGGTCGGACGGCCGTGCGGGCGCGGCGTGGATCAAAGCGCAGGGCGGCCTTGTTTATACCGAGAGCGAGGAGACCTGTGTGGTGTACGGCATGCCCTCTTCGGTGGTGGAAGCCGGCTTGAGTGACAGGAGCGTGCCGCTCGGCGACATGGCGCAGGCGATTCGGGAGGCGGTATGAGTAAAAAAATAATGGTGGTGGACGATTCCGCGCTGTCCCGCAGAACGCTGCGGCGGATTCTCGAAACGGCCGGCTACAGCGTCGTCGAGGCCGAGGAGGGCATGGCCGCGCTCGAACTCTATTTCATAGAGAAGCCCGAC
This sequence comes from Pyrinomonadaceae bacterium, assembly GCA_036399155.1. Classification (GTDB taxonomy): domain Bacteria; phylum Acidobacteriota; class Blastocatellia; order Pyrinomonadales; family Pyrinomonadaceae; genus QHXN01. The sequence goes on along the minus strand of DASWNR010000061.1, from coordinate 13,035 downwards.
CTCGTATTCCTCGACCTGGTGATGAAGGGCATGTACGGGCTCGACGTGCTGACCAAGCTGCGCGAGATGGACGCGCGCGCGCGCGTCATCGTCGCCAGCGCCGACATCCAGACTTCGACGCGGGAGATGGTCGAAGAGGCGGGGGCGCGCGATTTCATCAACAAGCCGTTCGCGGCGGAGAACGTGCTCGGCGCGGTCAACTCCGCGCTGGGGGGGGAATAGCAGGATGGAACTGACCGAACGACAGCGCGACGCGGTCTCCGAATTAATCAACATCGCGTTCGCGCGCACGGGGGCCGCCCTCTCCGAGTTGTCGGGGCACCGCGTCCTGCTCAACCCGCCGGAGGTTTCCATCGTCCCGACCACCGATTTGCCCGCGGCGCTCGCCAACTTCATCCCCGGCGAAGTCGCCTCCATCCATCAGGTCTTCGGCGGGCCGGTCGCGGGCGACGCGCTGCTTCTGCTCAACCACGACGGCGCGCTGCGGCTGACCGACCTGCTGACGACCGACGGGCAGTCCCATTCCAGCCGCCTCGACGAGTCGGCGCGCGAAGTGCTGACCGAGGTGGGGAACATTCTGCTCAACGCCTGCCTCGGGATGTTCGGCAACCTTCTCGACGTGCGCGTCTCGTTCTCGGTGCCGCGCCTGCACGTCGAGACGCTCAACGAATTGCTCGGCTCCCTCACGGCGGGCGACGGCGGGCCGCGGTACGCCCTCGTCATCTACACGGCTTTCCAAATCCGCGACAGCTCCGTCAGGGGGTTCCTCGTGATGATCCTGAGCGTCGCCTCGCTCGACCGCCTGATTCAGGAAGTCGAAGCGTGGGAAGAGCGGCAGGGACGATCTTGAACGCCGACCGACGACCGAGACGCCGAGCCTTACAGTCATGACGAGAACCGGCCCGGATGAAGAGACGTTGCTCAGCGCGGCGCGGCTGCGTTGGATGAACGATCTCGCGGGGCACGGCATCCTGATTACGGACGCCGCGTTGAGGGTTCGCGCCTGGAATCGCTGGCTTGAGGAGCACGGCGGACTGGGGGCGGACGCGGTGGTCGGGCGGAACCTGCTGGAAGTCTACCCGGAGTTGGAAAAGAGGGGCCTGGATAGACACTACAAGTGGGTGCTTGAGGGGCAGACGAGGATACTTTCGCAGCGCCTGCACGGGCACCTGCTGCCGATGCCCACCGACGCGAGTTTGAGCGGCTTCTCGGAGATGCAACAGACGGCGCGCATCTCGCCTTTAATCCACGACGGCCGCGTCATCGGCACACTGACCGTCGTCGAGGACGTTACCGAGCGCGTGGCGCGCGAGGCGGAGCTGCAAGCGCAGGTGGACGCGCGCACGCAGGCGCTCGCCAGAGAGAAGGCCGCGCGTGAGGAGGCGGAGGAGGCCAACCGGCTGAAGGACGAGTTCCTCGCCACCGTCTCGCACGAGCTGCGCACGCCGCTCACCTCCATCCTCGGCTGGTCGAACATGCTGCTCGCCGGCGGCCTGAGCGAGGAGGTGCGCGACCGCGCGCTCGAAACCATCCACCGCAACGCGCAGTCGCAGAACCAGCTCATCAGCGACCTTCTCGACGTTTCACGCATCGTCAGCGGCAAACTCCGGCTGGACCTGCGCACGGTCGAACTGCCCGCGATTATCGAGTCGGCCGTCGAGGCGACCCGCCCCGCGGCGGAGGCGAAGGGCGTCCGCCTGACCGCGGTGCTCGACCCCCGCGCGGGCCCCGTCAACGGCGACGCAGACCGCCTGCAACAGGTCATCTGGAACCTGCTCACCAACGCCATCAAGTTCACTCCCGCGGACGGGCAGATTCTCGTTAAGCTGGAGCGCGCCGGTTCGCAGGTGGAGATAACGGTGCGGGATTCCGGCATCGGCATCCACCCCGAGTTCCTGCCCCACATCTTCGACCGTTTTCGTCAGGCCGACCCCGCCACCAACAGGGTTCACGGGGGCATGGGGCTCGGCCTGTCCATCGTCCGCCAACTCGTGGAGTTACACGGCGGCGCGGTGAGGGCCGAGAGTGAGGGCGCGGGGAAGGGGGTGACTTTCGTCATCAGCCTGCCCTTCGTCAGCTTCGAGGGGGCGTCGGAGGGGGCGGGACGACTCCCCCTCGCAGCCGGCCAGTTGGAGATTAACTGCCCGCCTTCTCTTCAGGGCTTGCGGGTGCTGGTCGTCGACGACGAGGCGGACACGCTCGGCATGATTCGCGCGGTGCTCGAACATTGCAAGATGGAAGTCATCACGGCCGGGTCGGCGTCCGAGGCGCTGGGGGCAATCGCACAGTTGCGCCCCGACGTGTTGCTCAGCGACCTGGGGATGCCGGGGGAGGACGGCTACGCTCTCATCGCCGGGGTGAGGGCGCTCCCGGCCGAGCGCGGCGGACGAATCCCGGCCGCGGCCCTGACCGCATACGTGCGGGCGGAAGACCGCGCGAAGGTGCTCCGCTCCGGCTTCCAGTTGCACGTGCCCAAGCCGTTCGGGCCGCAGGAATTAGTTGCGGTGGTGGCGAACCTCGCCGGCCGGCTTAACGAGGGCTAAGCTCTTTCAGATATCTTACCCGGACGGACTCCCGGCGGCGCGTTCGGGTTCGGATGAGAAGACGCGCCGAGCTTCCCCACCCGTATCTAAAGGCAAACCCCCGGCTATCATTTCTCGCCGCCCCTTCCGGCCGCCGCAAGACCGATGAGCCGCGCCTCCTCCACCTCAGTGCCGGCCCGGCGCGGCACCCTCGCCGGGCTGCGGGTCTCCGGGCTCTCCCTCCGAGGCACGGCCCCGCCTTCGGTGGTCGGCGCTCAAACGCCGCAGCGTCGAATGCACCTCCAACACCACCCCGGCACGCTCGCCTGCGTCGCGCGGCGTCTCACCTTCCCTGGTCGCTAACACGGCGGCCGCGACCTCACTGCTCAGCTCGTGGGCGATTGACATAAGTGGGGGTACTCCTCTTCCTACGGCTCAGGCGAGTAAACAGCTTGTACAGCTTGTCGGGAAGATTACGATGATACACCCCGCGTGTTACCGCAGTGTTACCGCAGTGTTACCACCCACGCCTTTTATGCCGACGGCCCGCACGCTGCGCCCGCCGCGACGCGGGGATAATTAACAGTCATTTAATACGCCCTTCACCCTGATTTAACCCGCCGACATTAATCTCCGTCCTTGCCACGCCGAACATGTCTCAGCCCATCGACCGACGCAGCCCGCGCCGCAAGGCGTGGCGCGGCTCATGGACCGATACAGCCATTACACATCCGAACGGCGCCCGCGGCCGCAACACACGCAAGCTCCACAGGAGGTCCCCGATGAAGTCCTTCCGCCCGTTCAGCCGTAGTTTGAGAGTCAGCGCCTGTTTGCTAATCATGCTGACAGGACACGGCCCGGCATTCCCCACGGTGACGCTGGCCCAGTCCGGGACGACCGGAAGCCTTAACGGCGTCGTGCAAGACCCCAACGGCGCGGTGCTGCCCGGCGTCCAGGTGACCATCAGAAGTGCGGGCACGGGTCTGACGCGCACGGGCACGACCAACGACGAGGGGCGCTGGACGTTTCCGGCGCTGCCCGTCGGCACTTATGAACTCACGTACGAGGTGGCCAACTTCAAAACCCTGAAGCGGTCGAACGTGGAGGTCGAGGCGGCCGTCCCGCGCACGCTCGAAGACCGGCTCGAAGTCGCCGGCGTGAGCGGCGAGTCGGTCACGGTGGTCGAAGGCGGCGCGGCGCTCTCGACGCCCGACACTTCGGCCGTCGCGCGCCAGCTTACGGCCGAGCAGCTCGTCGCCGTCCCCACCTCGACCCGCAGCTTCACGCAGCTCCTCTCGGCCGAGGCCGGCGTCAACACAGACCTCTCGCCCGTCTCGACCAACGGCAACGGCAACCAGAGCCCGGCGGTCAACGGCACGCGCACCACCTCGACCAGCCTCTCCTTCAACGGCGTGGACGCGACCAACATCACCTCGAACGAGGGCTCGCTCAACAACAACATCGCGCCCGCGCCCGAGACGCTTTCCGAGGTGAAACTCCAGACCTCGCTCTACGACGCCTCGACGGGTCGCTCGGGCGGCGGCAACTTCCAGCTCATCACCAGGAGCGGCACCAACGAGTTCCACGGCTCGGGCTACTTCTTCCTCCAGAACGAGAAGTTCAACGCCAACGACTTCTTCTTCAACAAGGACGGCATCGACCGACCCAAAGCGCGGCGCAACGAGGGCGGCTTCACCGTCGGCGGCCCCGTCGTGAAAGACCGCTTCTTCTTCTTCGGCGGCTACCAGCGCACGTCGGCCGTGACCGGCTTCGTCCCGACCGCCTCCTCGACCACGGTGCTGCCGCAGGCGCTCGGGCTGGTCAGCGGCGCGCGCACGAGGGAGAACCTCTTCGAGGCCTTCCGCGCGCTCAACCCCGGCATCACGGCCTCGATTCCGAACGCGAGCGCCATCTCCGACGTGGCCGTCCGCCTCCTGAACCTGCGCAACCCGGCGACGGGCGACTTCATCATCCCCGGCCCGCGCACGGGCACCAACGTCGTCGGGCGCGACGCGAACGTCGCCGGCTCCGTCGGCGGCAACCCCTACGTCCGCCAGCGCAACGTCTTCCCCTCGGAGTTCCGGCAGGATCAGTTCACCGTCAAGCTCGACGGCCGGCTCACCGCGAAGAACACGCTCAACGGCACCTTCTTCTTCTCGAACTTCCCCGGCCTCGACTCGTTCCCCGACCCGAACAGCCTCGCCTCGCCGTTCGTGCTCCGCCGCGCCGACCGCAACCGCACGCTCGCCGTCTCCGACCAGCACGTCTTCGGGCCCCGCTTCATCAACGAGGCGCGCTTCGGCTACTTCCACCTCGACAACACGCGCCGGCTCGACGACCCGTTCCTCTCCATCACCAACGAGTCGGTCGGCATCCCCAACCCCGCCGTGGCCTTCGACTCAAGCCCCTCGACGCTCCGGCTCGGCCACTACGTCGGCCGCCCCGGCACCATCATGGAGCGCTTCTCCTTCGGCGGCCCCAACGACTCTTTCAACGAGCGCTCGCAGAAGACCTTCAGCCTCGCCGACAACGTGACGGCCATCCTCGGCGACCACACGCTCCGGTTCGGCGGCGAGTTCAAACGCCACAGCTACGACACGAGCCTGCCCGAGGAGCAGGCGACCGAGTTCGAGAAGTACGACAACTTCACGCAGTTCCTGCGCGGCGTTGCCACCGAGGCCGACACGCAGTTCGGCATCACGGAGAAGAACTTCCGCTTCCGCGACCTCTCCGGTTACGTCGCCGACGACTGGAAGCTGAGCCGCAAGCTGACGATGAATCTCGGCCTGCGCTGGGAGTGGTTCGGCTGGCCCGAGGAGAGGAACGGGCGCATCGGCAACTTCGACCCCGCCCTCGTCACGGACTTCAACGACCCGCGCGCCGGCTTTATCGTCGCCTCGAACGCGCGCCCCACCGGCTTCGCCTCGGTCGATTCCGCGATCGCGGCGACGACCGCCGCCCCGACCCGGCACACGCTCGACGGGCAGGACCTCGACAACTTCGCGCCGCGCATCGGCCTCGCCTTCTCGCCGTTCGAGAATTCCAGGGTGGTCATCCGCGGCGGCTACGGCGTCTTCTACGACCGGCCGAGCGCCGCGTTCATCAACACCATCTTCAGCAACTACCCGTTCCTGCGCGAGGTCGAGGTCACGTTCCCCGGCAGCGCCGTGCCGCTCACGACCGCCTTCGCGCAGCAGGACCCTAACTTCCCCTTCGACGGCTACCTGCCCAACCGCATCGTACGCACCGCGGGGGCCGCGGGGACTTACCAGCTCCGCGACGGCACCGGCGTCACGCGCGGGGCGGACGGCTCGCTCAACCCCATAGACCCGGCGACGGGGCAGCCCACGCGCGGCAACATCGCCGAGACGTTCGAGTTCCGCGCCATCGACCGCAACCTGAAGACGCCCTTCGTCCACCAGTGGAACGCGGGGCTCCAGTACGAGCTGACGAAGGACATACTCTTCGAGGCGCGCTACGTCGGCACGAAGGGCGACCGGCTCTTGCAGGCCATCTCTTTCGCGCAGGGGTATGACCTCAACGACCCCTCCACGCCCGACTCGATCTTCGAGCGCTTCAACCAGGCTTACGCCGCCGCCGGGAGCCCGAACGGCGCGCTCAACTCGGGCGCGACGGCGCGCGAGCGGGGCCGCGGTCGCGCCTTCGGCTTCGCCAACCCCGCGCTCGGCGGGCTGCTCGACTACAACCTTGCGAACGCCGGGGGCGCGGTCATCAGCTTCGAGGCGCGCTCTCCCTTCCTCGGCTTCGACGTGCCGGAGGCCATCCAACTCGGCAACTACGCCGACTCGATCTACCACTCCGGCCAGTTCGGCCTGACGAAGCGATTCTCGCGCGGCACGCAGTTCAACGTCGCATACACGTGGTCGAAGTCCATCGACACCGGCTCGGCCGACCCGGGCTCGACGGCCGGCGGCGGCAAGCCCGACCTGCCGAACGTCGGCTTCACGGCGCAGGGCAACGGCTTCGACTTGAGCAGCAGCCGCGCCGTCTCCGACTTCGACCGCCCGCACCGCCTCAGCGCGAGCTTCGTCTTGGACGTGCCGACCTTCGGCTCGACCTCGAAGCTCCTGACGGGGTGGCAGCTCTCCGGCTTCGCGCAGGCGCAGTCGGGCGTGCCCTACTCGATCTTCTCGCCCGAGGTTACGGCCGGCACGGCCGCGCAGTACGGCAACACGCGGCTCGGCTCGGGCGGCCTCTACCGGCTCGCGTTCGGGCGGCCGAGCCTCTGCGGCTCGCTCGACCGACTGCGTCGGGCGGGGTCTGACCCGACCGAACAGGCGTTCGACGCGTCGGCGCTCTGCTCGCCGCTCGGCCCGGCGGGCGGCTACCCGAACAACCGCGGCTTCGGCAACCTCGGCCGCAACGTCCTGCGCAGCCTGATGCAGAAGCGCTTCGACATGGGGCTGACGAAGAAGACCAGCCTCACCGAGCGCGTCGGCCTTGAGCTGCGGTGGGACGTTTTCAACGTCTTCAACAACGTCAACTTCTCTACCCCGAACAACATCATCGGCGAGGCCGGGAGCGACTTCGGCAAGATCACCGACACCGTCGGCGGCCCCCGCGTGATGCAGTTCGGTATCAAGCTGAAGTTCTGAAACGAGCGGTGGAACGCCCCGGCACGGGCTTACAGAGCCCGCGCCGGGGCGTCACAAAAACCTCCCACGCGCACGGGGACAAACATGGCTGCTGACATACCACACTTCGCCCGCGCGGCTCGCCCCGGAGGCGAGACGGACGCGGGCGTTTACGACGACGGCCGTCTGCGGGTCGAGCATGACAACTACTACGTCACCTGCGGCGGCGGGGCGCTCAAGTTCCGGCGCGCGGAGTTCCTGCTGCTCTCGCGTCTGGCGCGCAACACGGGCCGCATCGTCAAGGCGGAGGAGCTGTGGCGGCACGCCCGGGGCGACAGTAAGCCCTACAACGCCGAGAGCCTGCACGTCCACGTCTACCGCCTCCGCAGCAAGCTCGCGCCCTTCGGCGTCATGATCGAGACGATGGTCAACGTCGGCTACCGCCTCGTGCCGGCGGCCGAGATGCCGGAACGCCGTTCGGCCTGAAGCAGCGCGCCCCGCATTGTTAACATCAATTTAGCAATCAGTTCAGACCGATGTAACACCGTTGGTGCATCCTTCCATTTCTCGACAACTCTAAAGAGGAGCCAGCAACCCCTTGATCCACACGTCCAAAGCCCTGCGCGCGGCGTACGCGCTTCTGACGACTTTCGGCCTGCTCTTCGTCTTCGCTTGCAGCGGCGAGCGCGGCGGCGGGGCGGGCCCGGGCGGCGGGGCGGGCCCGGGCGGCACGGTTCGACTACAGGGCGCGGGCGCGACCTTCCCCAACCCGCTCTACCAGAAGTGGCTGAGCGAGTACGGCAAGGCGCACCCGGACGTGAGGATCGACTACCAGTCAATCGGCTCGGGCGGCGGCATCAAGCAGATTAAGGAGCAGACCGTAGATTTCGGCGCGACCGACTCGCCGATGAAGAACGAGGACATGCCCGCCCCGCCCGCCGAAATCCTTCACATCCCCACGGTGCTCGGCGCGGTCGTCATCACCTACAACCTGCAAGGCGTCGCGCAGCCGCTCCGCTTTTCGCCGGAAGTCATCGCCGACGTCTTCCTCGGCAAGGTCAAACGCTGGGACGACGCGCGCATCAGGGCCGACAACCCGGGCGCGGCGCTCCCCTCCGCCGACATCACGGTCGTCCACCGCTCGGACGGCAGCGGCACCTCGGCCGTCTTCACGGACTACCTCTCGAAGGTGAGCCCCGAGTGGAAGGAGAAGGTCGGCACGGGCACGTCGCCCAACTGGCCCGTGGGTCTGGGCGGCAAGGGCAACGAAGGCGTGACGGGGCAGGTCAAGCAGACGCCGAACACCATCGGCTACGTCGAGCTTGCCTACGCCGTGCAGAACAAGCTCCCGGTCGCGCTCGTCAAGAACGCCTCCGGCAACTTCGTCGAGCCTTCGCTCGACGCCGTCACGGCCGCGGCGGCCGAGTCGCTGCCGACGACGCCCGAAGACCTGCGCGTCTCGATCACCAACGCCGGCGGCGCGGGCGCCTACCCGATTTCGAGCTACACGTACATTCTGGCTTACAAAGACCAGAAGGACGGCGCGAAGGGCAAGGCGCTCGTCGACTTCCTCTGGTGGGGCATCCACGACGGCGAGCGCTTCGCCAAAGACATGCTGTACGCGCCGCTGCCCCCCGAGATCGTCAAGCGCGCCGAGGCCAAGATCAACTCGATAACTTCGGGCGGTAAGCCGCTCAGGCAGTAAGTTCCACGTTCCAAGTTCAAGGTTCAAAGTCAAGGGCTTTGGACTTCGACTTGGAACTTTGAACCTGAAACTTTGAACTTGGACAATCAACCCACAGCACCGGGGCCGGCCGCCGAGTACGGCGCGAGGGCGCGCGCGTGGGACTGGCGGCGCGCTCTCTCGCCGACGGGCAATTTCGGCGACGCCGTGTTCCGAGGCGCGCTCTTCTGCTGCGCGCTGCTGCTCCTCGTCATCGTCGGCCTGATGTTCTTCGAGATCGGGTCGAACGCGCGGCTCTCGCTCGCCGAGTTCGGCCTCTCCTTCCTGACCGGGCGCGTGTGGGACCCGATTCAGGGCGAGTTCGGCGCGCTCCCCTTCGTCTACGGCACGGTCGTCTCGTCGCTGCTCGCGCTGCTGCTGGCCGTGCCCGTCTCGCTCGGGATTGCCATTTACCTCGTCGAGCAGGCGCCGCGACACTTCGCACGCCCGCTGGCCTTCCTGGTGGAACTGCTCGCCGCCATCCCTTCGGTCGTCTACGGGCTGTGGGGCATCTTCGTTCTGGCCCCCTTCCTGCGCGAGCACGTCGGGCCGCCCTTGCAGAAAGCCTTCGGCTGGCTCCCCTTCTTTCAGGGGACGGTCACGGGCATCGGACTCTTCACGGGCGGGGTAATCCTCGCCATCATGGTCACGCCGATCATCACGGCGGTCGTGCGCGACGTGCTCGCGGCCGTCCCCGTCTCGCAGCGCGAGGCGGCGCTCGCGCTCGGCGCGACGAAGTGGGAGACGACGCGCATCGTGCTGGCGAACGGCGCGCCCGGCATCGCCGGCGCGATCATCCTCGGCCTGGGGCGCGCGGTGGGCGAGACCATGGCCGTGACGATGGTCATCGGCAACCGGCCGGAAATCTCCCTCTCTTTATTCGACCCGAGCTACACCATCGCCTCGGTCATCGCCAACGAGTTCACGGAGGCCACGGGCGACCTGTACCTCAGCGCGCTGGTCGAGCTGGGGCTGGTGCTCTTCCTCGTCACCTTCGTCATCAACGGCGCGGCGCGCCTCCTCGTCTGGAGCGTGACGCGCGGGACGAGCGGGGTGGCCAGGGCATGAGCGGCGGGAAGATGAGTCGAACCCGGGGCGGCCGGGGCGCGGGGCGCCGCGCCGTCAACACCGTGATGTCGACGCTCACGGCCGCCTGCGCGTTCCTCGGCGTCGCCCTCCTGGTGCTGATACTCGGCTACATCGCGTGGCAGGGCGTCTCGTCGCTCAGCCTCCAGTTCTTGATCGACACGCCGAAGCCGGTGGGCGAGGGCGGCGGCATCGGCAACGCGATAGTGGGGACGCTCGTCCTGCTCGCGCTCGCGTCCGCCATCGGCCTGCCCGTAGGCATCGCCGCGGGCGTCTACCTCTCGGAGTTCGGCAAGGGCTGGTTCGCGGGCGTGGTGCGCTTTGTCGCCGACACGCTGACGGGCGTGCCCTCCATCGTCACGGGCGTCTTCGTCTACACGCTGATCGTCATCCCTTTAAAGCAGTTCTCGGCGCTCGCCGGCGGCGTCGCCCTCGGCATCATCATGATTCCCATCGTCACGCGGACGACCGAGGAGATGCTCCGCCTCGTGCCCGCGTCTTTACGCGAGGGGGCGCTCGCTCTGGGCGCGCCGCAGTGGCGCGTGACGACGGGCGTGGTTCTGCCGGCGGCCGCCTCGGGGATTGCGACGGGCGCGATGCTGGCCGTGGCGCGCGTCTCGGGCGAGACGGCGCCGCTGCTGTTCACGGCCTTCGGCAGCCGCTTCTTCAACGTCTACCTCGACCAGCCGATGGCCAGCTTGACCGTGCAGATTTTCAACTACGCCGTCTCGCCCTACGACGAGTGGCACGCGCAGGCTTGGGCCGCGACGCTGGTGCTGATGACGCTCATCCTCTTCATCAACGTCTCGGTACGCATTCTGACGAGGAAGAAGTTTTGAGGGGGCTGTCAGCCGTCGGCCGTTAGCCCTTAGCCGGAAGCGAGGGCGGCCGGCCGTAAACAATCGGAAGCTAAAAGCCAGCAGCTAACAGCCAGAAGCTCAGTTATGACCAGCGCAACGATTTCATTGACAGCACCGACGGCGGGCGGCGGGCAGTCGCCGCAGCGCGAAGCCGCCGCCCCCAAGATCAGCGTGCGCGGCCTCGACTTCTTCTACGGCCGCGCACAGGCGTTATACGGCATCTCCATCGACATCCCGGAGCGCATCGTGATGGCCTTCATCGGCCCGTCGGGCTGCGGGAAGTCCACTTTCCTGCGCACGCTCAACCGGATGAACGACACCATCCCGGGGACGCGCGCCGCGGGGGAGGTGCTCATCGACGGGAACGACCTCTACGCGCCGGGCGTGGACGTGGTCGAACTCAGGCGCAAGGTCGGGATGGTCTTCCAGAAGTCGAACCCGTTCCCGAAGTCCATCTTCGACAACGTCGCCTACGGCCTGCGCATCAACCGTATGACGGATTCCAAGTCGGAGCTGCACGGCCGGGTCGAGCAGGCGCTCAAGGACGCGGCGCTCTGGTCTGAGGTCAAAGACCGCCTGAAGAGTTCGGCGCTCGGCCTCTCCGGCGGCCAGCAGCAGCGGCTCTGCATCGCGCGCGCGCTGGCCGTCAAGCCGGAGGTGGTCTTGATGGACGAGCCGGCCTCCGCGCTCGACCCCATCGCGACGCAGAAGATAGAAGAGCTGATCGTCGAGCTGAAGCGCCAGTACACCATCGTCATCGTGACGCACAACATGCAGCAGGCGGCGCGCGTCTCCGACCGCACGGCCTTCTTCTGGCTCGGCAAGCTCGTCGAGGTCAACGACACCGAGAAGATATTTACGAACCCGGACGAGAAGCTGACCGAGGACTACATCACCGGCCGCTTCGGGTGAGTGACGCCGACGGCCGACGGCGGTCAGCTACAAGGGGAGGAGTCTCGAAGATGGATCACCACAGGCGTTTGGACGACGAGTTGGACGTGCTGCGCGACCGTGTGCTCGTGCTCGGGGGCGAGGCCGAGACGGCGCTCGGACGCGCCATGTACGCGCTCACCGAGCGCGACAGCGAGGCCGCGCGCGAGGTGCTCGCGGGCGACGACGCGATCGACCGGCTCGAAGTCGAGATAGACCGCCTCTGCATCGACGTGCTGGCGCTCAGGCAGCCGGCGGCGCGCGACCTGCGCTTCGTCATCTCGGTCGCCAAGATCACGCCCATCCTTGAGCGCGTGGCCGACCACGCCTGCAACATCGCGCGCGTGGCGCTCGACCTCAACGACGAGCCACGGCTCAAACACTACCCCGACCTCTCGCGCATGGGCGGCGTCGCCGCCTCGATGCTGCGCGCGGCGCTCGACGCCTTCACGCGCGGCGACGCGGCCGAGTCCCGCCGCGTCATTGAACAGGACGACGAGATAGACGTAATGTACGAGAGGCTCTTCCGCGACCTCATCGAGCTGATGGTTTCCGAGCCCGTAGTCACGCCGCGCGCCGCGCGCCTGCTCTTCGTCGCCAAGCACCTTGAGCGCGTCGCCGACTACGTCACGGACATCTGCGAGCAGACGGTCTACATGACCGAGGCCGCCGTCATCAAACACAGCTACTGAACGTCGAGTTCAAAGTTACAAGTTCAAGGTTCCAGGTTAAGAACCTTGCCCCCAACTTGAAACTTTGAACTTGAAACTTTGAACTCGCGGCTTTGAACTTATGAACAGGCCAGTGCTCATCGTCGAGGACGAGCCGGACATCGCCGAGGGGCTGCGCTACAACCTCGAGCGCGAGGGGCTGCGCGCCGTCGTCGCCGAGACGGGCGAGAAGGGGCTCGCCGCGGCGCTCGACCCGAAGGACCCGCCCGCGCTCATCCTGCTCGACCTGATGCTGCCCGGCATGTCGGGCTCCGAGCTGTGCCGGCGTCTGCGGCGCGAGCCCTCGACCCGGCGCACGCCCGTCATCATGCTCACCGCCCGCGGGTCGGAGGCCGAGCGCGTGGCCGGGCTCGAACTCGGCGCCGACGACTACGTGACCAAGCCGTTCTCGGTGCGCGAGCTGGTGGCGAGGGTGCGCGCCGTGCTGCGCCGCTCGGGGGAGACGGCCGCGGCCTCCTACGAGGACGCGAGGCTGCTCGTCCGCTTCGACGACATGCACGCCTCCTGCGACGGCGAGGGCGTCAGGCTCACGCGCAAGGAGTTCGGGCTGCTGGCGGCGCTGGCGCGGCGCCCCGGGAGGGTGGCGAC
>DASWNR010000060.1:0-27441 GCA_036399155.1 Pyrinomonadaceae bacterium | reverse complement strand
CCGAGCGCCTCGATGACGCCCCCCGCCGTCCCCTGCGTCAGGATGGCGCGCGTCGCCGAGACGCTCAGGGTCAGACGGAAGACGGTCGTCAAAAGCAGGATGGTCGGGTAGGAGGTGAGCTGCGTCGGCGTCGTGATGTAGAGCGAGGTCGAGAGCACGATGACCGAGGCGGCGAGGTTGACGACGATGAGCCCCGAGATGACGGCCGGCGGCAGCGGGACGAAGAGCGTCCCGATGGCGAGCATCAGCCCGACGGGCAGCAGCAGGTCGCCGTAGCGCGCCAAAAGCCCCGAGACGTTGCCGCGCCTCAACTCGCCCCACGATGCCCCGAGCCGTTTGAGAAAACTTTCCATGCCCCTCTCCGCCGAAAAGGAGATTCAAGGTGACGGACTCTTCAAAAGTTTACAAGGGGGAGCAAGCAGCGCGCGCCTTCAGGAGTATTCGAGAATCAGAAAGATGATGAGGGCGGCGACGACCGTGGCGCACGCCATCAGCGCGACCTCGCCGAACGTGAAATGGCCGAAGTATTTGCGCGCCGTCAAAGGCGTCCGCGGCGACTCGCGGACAACCGGCGGCTGCGCCGCGGGCGCGTGCACGAGCGCGCCCGCGCCTTCCGCCCCGGCGTGCGTCGAGGCCACGGGGGGCGGGAGCTGCTGCGGGGGGAGCAGCGAGTCGAGCACGACGAGCGAGGCCGGCTCGTAGAAGATTAGGAAGTTCCGGCCCGCGTCCTGCGCGCCGCCCGCCGCCGCCGGGAACAGCGTCACGCGGTCGCCGTTTCGCAGGCGGCGCGGGGCCTCGACCGGCTCGCCGTTGACGGCCGCGCCGCCCGCCGCCTCGGGCTGTAGCACGACCCCGCTCCAGTCTTTCTGGACGACGGCGCGCACGGTCGCCACCGCCGCCTCGTCGCCGCACGCGACGTTCCGCCCCGTCCTGTCCCACCCCAAAAGCATCAACGCCCCCGTCACGGGGACGCGCAAACGCCCGGCCGTCGCCGTCTCGACCTGAAAGTAGAAGGTGTCCTCCTCCGTGCGGAGGCTGTCGAGGATGGCGGCGAAGCTCGTCGGCTGTGCGGCGGGGGGCGTCGGGCGGGACGCGGCCGGGGTCGTCCCGGGCGCGTCTTCCGGGAACGCGGGAGTCTCGCGCGTGTCGGGGGCTTCGCGCCCGGCGTCCGCCTCGTCACCCGTGCCCGACACGACCCTTGTCACGGCCGCGCCGGGGCGGAAGCCGTTGCCCGCCTCAAGGCTGATGACGTAAGTGCCGATGGAGATGATGTCGCCGTCCGAGAGCGGGCGGCGCGCCTCGCGCGCGAGCGACTCGCCGTTGAGGAGCGTGCCCTCGGCGCGGTTGATGAAGAGCGGCGACTCTTCGTCGCCGCCGATGATGATGGCCTGTTCGGGGGCGACCCCGGGGTCTTCGAGGTGTAGGCTCGCGCCGGGGTCGCTGCCGATGGTGATGATCGGCCCGTCGAAGGTCTGCCCGGCGGGTGCCGCCCCCTCGCCCGCCCCGCGCCGCCTGATGATGAGTCTGATCGCCATGCCGTCGGTCGGGCCGGACCGGCCCCGGGCCTGTCGCGCGCCCGAGAAAAGACGGGTCTGCCTGCCGTCCCCAAATCGGCTCAGTCCGACCCGCGCCTCAGTGTTTGACATCGCCTGCTGGCGTCAATACTATCACAGCGTCCCCCACAGCCTGAATTAAGAAGATATTAAGAAGATGCCGGAAGGGCGTCGGAGGAGGCTTCGATGACTACGCTCAGCGGCGGCGCGGGCGCGGACGCGCAGGCGGCCGACCTCGCCGGCCTTTTCAACTACCCCTCGCTCGGCCGGCTGCTCGAAGGCGGCGACCCGCGCGCGCTCGAAGAGATGCGCGGCCGGCTGGCGCGCACGAGCCAGGAGTTGGAGCGCGTCGTCCGACAGGGCTCGCGCGAGGACGCCGACCGCGCCGCGCGCGCCGCACGCGCCGTCACGCTGACGCTCTCGCTTCTGGACACGCTCGAAGGGATGCGGCGCGAAGGCGCGCCGGGCTAAACGAAATCGCCCCGCCCCGAAACCCCCTGAAAAAAATTCGCGCGACGGCGGAAACTTTTCCGCCGAATCGCCGATAACCTTGTCGGAAGCCTAAATCACCGTGCGGGGTGTTGAAAATCTCGGGGGAGGCGGACGCCGGCCGACCCGGGGGAACTCTTTGAACCATTTATTTTCGGGCGTGGTAAGCGGGTCAGCAGGAGGTTACAGATGACTACCAACGGCGACGCGATGATTAACCAGGTGCCGGTCGAACAGCCGGCGCAACTGCCCTCGGCGCTCCCGCCGGAGAAGCCGAAAGAGCCGGGCAAGTTCTCGAAAATCTTCGGCGGCATCGCCGCGGGCGCGCTCAACTTCGTCGCCCCCGGCGCGGGCAGCATCCTCGGCGGCTTCATCAACCGCGGCAGCAGCCTCGACACGAACAACATGAACGAGATGCTGCGGCAGCAGCAGATGATGTCGTTCCAGATGCTCTCCATCCAGAACCGCGTGCAGACGCAGACGCAGGAGTTCACGACCGTCTCGAACCTCCTGAAGGCGCGGCACGACGGCGAGATGTCGGCCGTCCACAACTTCAAGTCGTAAGCCTCCGGCGGCGGCTGGCCGGCGCTGTCGTTTACGGCAGAACCGGCCCGCGCGCGCGAGCTTGCGGGGTGCGCTTATGAGGCTCACACACGTCAGACCGTCCGGCGAGGAGCTGCGTGTCATCCTCGAATCCGGCTTCGTGCTGCGCGAGGCCGGCCGGCTCGACGACGCCGACGCGGTCTTCCGCGGCGCGCTCGAACTGCTCCCTGACTCCGACGTGCCGCGCGTCGCGCTCGGCACGGTCGAGTTGCAGCGCGGCCGCTTCGCCGAGGCGCAGGCGCTCTGCGAGGAGGCTCTGCGCGTGAAACCCGAGAGCCTCTACGCGCGCGTCCACCGCGCCGAGAGCCTGCTCTTCCAGCGGCGGCGCGACGAGGCCGAGGAGGAGCTGCGCGAGGTGATGGCCGCCGAGCCCGACTCGCCGCACGCGCGCACCGCGCGCGCCCTGCTCGAAGCCGCCGACATGATCTGCGCCGCCGCGCAGCCCGACGCGGCCGCCGCCAGGTAAGTCTTCGTCGGTCAGTCCCGACGTAGTCCCCGAGTATTCCGAGGACCGGAGATGAAAGTTAACCGCCCCGGATCGCCCCTGAGCAGCGGAGCCGAGCCGCTGGAGCAGCTCGACGCGCAGGAGCTACAGAAGGCTCTCAAGGGCGAGCGCTTTAACGCCGCGCTCGCGCACCTCGAAGCGCAGGCGTCGGGCGGGTCGGGCGGCGCGCAGAGCCCGGCGCGCGCGGCGCTCTCGCAGATAGCGGACTCCGCGAACCTTTCGAGCAGCGAGGGCGCGGCGACGGCCGTGCGCGAGTCCGCGCGCTTCATGGTGCGCTCGCGCCTGAGCGAGAAGTTCCGCGACACCGACCAGGGCTCGACCCTCGTCGAGCGCCTGAGCGAGTTCGTCGCCTCCGACCCGCTCCTCCACTCCAAGCTGCTCGGCATCCTCCAGAAGATGAAGACGGCCTGAAGGCGCGGAGGCGAGCCCGCCCATGTCCCAGTCCGGCGAGAAGACCGAACAGCCGACCCACAAGCGACTGCGCGACGCGCGTCGCAAGGGTCAGGTCGCGCGCAGCCACGACCTCTCGTCGGCCGTCCTGCTCGTCGTCTCGGTCGCGGTGCTCTACCTCGCGGGCGGCCACTTCGTAGGCTGGATGAGCGGGGCGATGCGCGAGCAGTTGGAGTTCGCCGGCTCGTACCGCGGCACGCTCGACCAGGCGACCGCGCTCGGCGCGCTGTTGACGGGCGTCAAGGCGCTGGCGCTCATGCTCGCGCCTCTCTTCGGCGCGCTCTTCGTCGTCGCCCTGCTCGCCAACTACTTCCAGGTCGGCTCGGTCTTCTCGTTCGAGCCCGTCAAGCCGAACGCCAACAAGCTCAACCCGGCCGAGGGCTTCAAGCAGAAGTTCCTCAAGGCGCGCCCCTACGTCGAGCTGGGCAAGACGGCCGTCAAGCTCGTCGTCGCGTCAATCGTCGTCGGCGCGGCGCTGTGGGCGGCGCGGCGCGACGTGGTGGAGCTGACGCGACAGCCCGCGCAGGTCGCCGCCTCTTACGCCCTCTGGCTCATCTTCGAGGTGACGCTCAAGGTCGGCATCGCCTTCCTCGTCCTCGGCGCGGCCGACTACTTCCTACAGCGCTACTTCCACCGCCGCGAGCTGATGATGACCAAGCACGAGGTCAAGGAGGAGTACAAGGAGACCGAGGGGAACCCTCTGCACAAGAGCCTGCGGCGGCAGCGCCACCGCGAGATTCTGATGCAGGCGATGATGGCGGCCGTCAGGCAGGCCAACGTCGTCGTCGTCAACCCGACGCACCTCGCGGTCGCGCTCCGCTACGAGCGCGACCAGATGTCCGCGCCGACGGTGGTGGCGAAGGGCGCCGACCTGATGGCCGCGCAGATTCGCAAGATAGCCGAGGAGTCGGACGTGCCCGTCATGCGCGACGTGCCGCTGGCGCGCTCGCTCTACGAGCTGGAGGTGGACGAAGAGGTGCCCGAGGGGCTTTACGAGTCGGTGGCCGTAGTCCTGCGCTGGGTCTACAAGCTGGCCGAGGAGCGCGGGGAGGTCGCGGCGGGCCGTGGCTGAAGTCGGCGGGGTCAACAACGCGCCCGGCGCGGTGACGCCGGCGCAGGGGCAGGCGGAGGCGGCGGGCCCCAACCCGGCGGGCCGTCCCGCCGCGGGCCCCGAAGGGTCTGCCGCGCCAATCGGGCAGCCCGGCCAGTTGGGCCAGCCCGTCGGCTTGCCGGCGCCGCCCTCGGCCGCGCCGCTCATGCCCGACGCGCTCGCGGGGCGCGACCCTTCGCAGCTCGTCGCGGCCGAGCAGATGCGCGCGCGCGGCGGCGCGGGCGCGACCGAAGAGCTGCTGGGCTTGAACCGCCAGCCGACGATTCTCGGCGTGCTCGCCGCGCCGCCCGGCAACGCCGAGGCGCTCAGACACATGACGCCGACCATGCGGCGCACGCTGATGCGCAACCTCCTCGGCAAGCAGCGGGGGCAGATGCGCCGCCTCGCGCTGCTCATGCGCCGCGAGCGCGACGGCCGCGACGGCGGGGGCGAAGAGTCGCCCGACGACGAAGGCCGGTTCGACCAGTTTGAGACCGCCGCGCTGGCCCCGCCCGACGAGGCGCAGCGCGCGCGCGCCCGCGCCGAGCTTGGGAGCGCCGCCCGGATGCTCGACCTGCTCGACGAGCTGCTCGCCATGCAGGACTACGCCGTCAGCCAGATGGGAACCTTCTCGCAGGGGTGACGGCGGGCGACGCCCTCCGAGACTTAAAAAGACGCCCTCCGAAACTCAAAAGCCGGATGACAACTATGAAGAGAAAGTGTCTGTGGCTGGTCTGTCTGTTCGTCCTGCCGGTGTGCGCCGCGCGGGGGCAGAACAAGGAGTTGCAGGCGCGGCGCGTGAGGAACCCGAAGGTGACGTACGCGCCCGCGTCGAAGGTCAGGAGCTTTCCCTTCCCCGTGGTCAACTTCGAGCGCGAGGGGCTGGCGCGTAAGACCGACGAGAAGGAGATCATGGACGGCATCGTCTACCCGCTCGTCAACAAGAGCCCGACGCCCGTGGCGGCCGTCGTCGTCACCTTCGACCCGGACAAGCCTCACATCACCGTGCTCGTCCTGTGGCACGGTACGAACTTCGTGGGGGCCCTCATCGAGAGGGACGCGCGCGGCCACTTCCCCGCCGACGCGTACAAAATGTTTCTCGAAGAGATGGGCGAGCCGTAAGAGGGATTTGAAATCTTAACTCAGCGCCGGCCGCCGATTCTCCGCAGCCGCCCGTTGCCGTAAGACCAGACCTGCCCCGGCCCGACGTAGTGCGAGCCGGGGTCGTGCTTTCCGGGGCCGGCGGGGAACGCGACGGTCAACACGCCGCGCCTGTAGGAGGCGCGAGGCGCGTCGCTACAGTTGCCGAAGTCCTCGGTCGCCTTCGCCGCGCCTTCTCTCGACAAATCGACGACGGTGAACTTCGCCCCGCAGACGAGCGCGCCGGTCGAGAAGCCGACCAGCGCGTAACGCGGCGCGGTTCGCGGGTAGAGGCCCGCGAACGACGCGCTCTCGTAGGCGTCGCCCTCGCGCGAAGCGGTCTTCTCAGCGACCACCCTTCCGTCCAACTTAATGACGACGGTCACGGCCTCACCCTCGCGACGGCGCACGAGTGTCAGCTCGCCCGCGGGCGTGCGGGCCGTGTCCATAACCTCCTCCTGCGGGACGCGTGTCCGCGCGGGGGCCGCGCCGGGGCAGAGCACGGCCGCGAAGATAAAGGCGACGGCCGCGCGTTTGAAGGCGCGGCCGTGGAAAGTCTTAGACGTGACGTAGCGCGCCCTCTTCATGCGCGGCTCACCTCCTGTAGTTCTCCGGACGAACCTGACGCGCCGTGTACTCTTCGAGCCACGCTCGGTAGCCGTGCTCGTAGTCGCCGTGCTCGGCCACGTAGCGTGCGATGACGCGCTGCCCGGCGGCCCCGCCCTCGACCTGCGTGGGGAAGAGGCGGCGCGCCTGCCCCTCGGTCCACACGCGGAAGGCCGCGCGGTAAGAGCCGTGCTCGCGCGCCAGCGCGGCGGCCGGCCGCGCGCCCAGCCTCAGCGCGAGCGCGCTCCGCGCCCCGTCCTCGGTCGCGGTGCGCGAGTCGGTCAGGAGTCTGACGGCGCCGGCCAGCCCCTCGTGGTGCGCGTAGTACATGTAGCGCGCGCGCTGGTCGTCGGTCATGTTCGCGGGCAGCAGCCCGAGGCGTTCGAGGCTGCGGAGGTTGTCGCGGCCGTACTCGGCGGCGCTGACGATGGAGGCGGTCGGGTCGTCGCGCAGGTCGAGGAGCGCCTGACGGTCGACGACCATGAAGCGCCCGTTCTGGTCGCGCCGGACGAGGCCGCGCTCGACGGCGACCTCGTTCAGGTATGTGCCGGCGGTCGTGGCGCGGCCGACCCATGTGCTCGCCAGGAATTGCGTGAGCCCGGCCGCGCCGCTGCGCCGGTTGTAGGAGTCGGCTATCCAATGGCCGTTGCCTTCGCGCGAAGCCTCGGCGTTGATGAGCCCGGCGAGCGCCGCCGCGTCGATGCCCGTCCGGCGCTCGGCGAGCAGCAGCGCGCCGCGGTAACGCTCGTTGACGCCGAGCGTCAACTCGCCCGCGGGCCGGTTCTCACCCCGCGGCCGGACGGGCGTCGTCGGCGCTTCGACGCCGCCGGTCGTGTTCGGCGTCGGGTTGGTCGTCGGGTTCCGGCGCCGGCGCACGAGCAGGTTGGGCGAGATGTCTACGCGGCGTCCGTCTCCCAAATCAATCCACGTGCGGAAGTCTACGTGCGCGCCCTGGCTCGCGCCGGTGTTGCCCATCCGGCCGATGTCCTGGCCGGGCGTGACGCGGTCGCCCCGGCGCACGCCGAAGGGGCCGGCCGCGTGCGCGTAGTGTGCGAAGACGGTGTAGTCGCGCCCCCGGTAGCGGTAGGTCAGGTCGGTGCGGATGACGGCGCGGTGGCCGTAGCCGCCGGCCTCGTAGGAGAGGCGCTCGACGCTGCCGCCGAACCAGTTGCGTATGCGGCCGTCGGGCGTCACGTAGTCGATGCCGAGGTTGACGCGGCTCGGCCCGATGCGGACGACGCGCTGCGGATCGCCGCTGTAGATGGCGTAGGCGCCGCCCGTCTTGTAGCCGTGGCCGTCCGGATCCATGAAGCTGGCCGTGACGGTGAAGTCGCCGAGCACGGGCGACGAGACGGCCTGCCGCGTGCGGCTCGTGCCCTCGCGTATGTTCTCGCTTAAGCGCAGGTCGCCGTCGCCCTCGCCGCTCGGCGCGGCCGTGCGCAGGGCGCGGTAGGTCAGAGGCCCGAGCGCGCCCGTCTGCCGGATGCCGTGCTCGGCCTGAAAACGTTTGACCGCGCTCTCGGTCTGCCGGCCGTAGATGCCGGGGCCGGTCGCCGTCTGCTGAGGCGTCAGGTAGTTCAGCTCGACGAGGCGACGTTGGAGCCGCGCGACCAGCTCGCCCCGCGCGCCACGGCGGACGCCGCCCGTGATGGCTTCGACCGCCGTCCGCGTCGCGCCGTCGTAGACGCCCGTGGCGTTGAGGCCGCCCGCGCGCTGAAACTCTTTGAGCGCGTTCTCGGTCTGGCGGCCGAAGATGCCGGGGCCTGTAGCCATCGCGGCGGCGGAGAGGTGTCCGAGCCGGACGAGCGTCTCCTGCAAGTCGCGGACGCCACGGCCCCGGTCGCCGCGCCCGAGCGCCGGGGCAGTCGCGCCCTCGTCCTGCGCGAAGCGCGCGCGGTAGCCGTAGGCCAGTTGCGCGTCGCGCTCGTAGAACTCGGAGAGCCGCGTCGTCCAGTTCGTCTCCGCCGGAGTCTCGGCCAGGAAGCTCGCCGCCGGGTTGCCGTCAGGCTCCGTGAGCCGCGCGTCGTAATCCGCGCCGAAGACCGAAAGCTCGCCGCGCTCGAAAATCCTGATGCCGTCGCCCATCTCTCGCTCTCCTCGTCGGGGCCGCCGTCCGCGCTCTCGCGCCGAATTTCGGAAGCGGGTTTCACACAGATTATCGGCGGAATGCGGGAAAATGTTTCCTCAAGACAAAGTGCTGAGGACTGAGGACTGAGGACTGAGGACTGAGTGATAAGAAGGCTGTTGTCTTCACTCAGTCCTCAGTCCTCAGCACTCAGTACTTTTCTAGTCGGCTTCGAGCACGCCGCGCTCGCGGAGGATGTCGCGGAGGTGTTTGATGGCGCGCGTGTGGAGGCGGGAAATCCAGGACTTGTTGACGCCCTGCCGCGCGGCCAGCTCGGTCATCGAGACGTGTTTGAAGTAGAGCGAGCCGATGAGTTTCTGCTCGTCTTCGGAGAGTTCGCGCAGGGCGTCGAGCGCGAGGCGGACAAGCTCGCGCTGCTCGATGTGCTCCATCGAGAGCGCGTGCTGGTCGACGACCTCGGGCACGGCGTCGCTGCCGAGCGAGAGCAGGTAGACGGGGATGAGCGCGTCTATGAGCGACTGCGCGTCGGCAATCTCGTCGTCAACGCTCGCCGCGGAGCCGCCCGGCGAGTCGTGCGCGGAGTCATCCAGGGCCGACTGCACCACGTCGGAGGCGTTGGCGGCCCAGCGGACGCGGACGCCGCCCTGCCGCGAGAAGTAGCCCATCTCGCGCAGGCCGTCGTAGATGGCGCCCTTGATGCGGTAGTGCGCGAAGGTCGAGAAGGCCACGCCGCGGCGCGGGTCGTAGCGCTCGGCGGCCTCGACGAGCCCGATCTCGCCGTAGCCGACGAGGTCGGAAAGCTCGATGGAGGACGGGAGCGTCCGCATGACTTTGATGGCGAGCGCGCGCGCGTACGAGCGGTGCTGCTCGATGAGCGCGTCGCGGTCGAAGGCGGCCGCTGGCAGAGGTGTCGGCTCCTGCATCATTCGGTCGGGACGTGGCGGTTCGGTCGAGTAGGGGCTGCAAGGGGGCTTCGCACGGATTATAACTTAACGCCGATAATTATCATGACTTTTCCCGGGGCGTTGCTGTAAACTTTCGCCCAACAGTATCCCCGTGCGGAAAACAGTTCACTCCCCCGAACCGGAAGCCCGGAACGTCTGCATGATTTTCACGCCACAGCCATCGCTTTCGACCCTTTCGACCCCTTCGACCCTTTCGACCCTTTCGGCGTGGTCGCGCGCGGCGGCACTCTGCGCGCTCGCCTGCGCGGCGCTCCTCTCGGCCGGCTGCGGCCGGACGCCCGTCGCCACCGTCTCGACCGAGACCGAGGCCATCGAAATCATCGACGTGCTCCGCGAGAGCGGCTTCGAGGACTTGGAGAAGCACGAGGTCGGCGAGGGCGAGCAGCGGCGCTGGGCGGTCGAGATGGACGAGGGGCTTTTCGGCGGCGGCGACTCCTCGATCGCGCTCCAACGCCTGCGCGACTACGGGCTGCCGCGGCAGGAGGAGGCGCCGATTACCGACGGCGGGTTCGTCACCTCCGAGGCCGTGCAGAAGGCGCAGGAGCAGCGCCGCATCCGCGCCGACATCGA
The DNA here is from genome assembly GCA_036399155.1 of Pyrinomonadaceae bacterium. Taxonomy (GTDB): domain Bacteria; phylum Acidobacteriota; class Blastocatellia; order Pyrinomonadales; family Pyrinomonadaceae; genus QHXN01. The sequence goes on along the minus strand of DASWNR010000060.1, from coordinate 17,384 downwards.
GCGGCAACTGAGGGCGCTGCCCGGCGTGACGGTCGCGCTCGTCACCGTCGTCATGCCGCAGGACCCGACGCTCGAACTCAACCCGTACCCGGCCTCGGCCTCGGTCGTCGTCGTCCACAAGGAGCAGAGCGCGCCCTTCAACGAGCAGCAGATTCAGAACCTCGTCGCCAAGGGCGTGCCCAAGCTCAAGCCCGAGGACGTTTCCGTCACCATCTCGCAGCAGCAGCCGCGCCCGATACCGCGCCGCGAGCTGAACGCGCGCCGGCGCACCAACCTCCTGCTCGCCGCCGCGGCCGCGCTCGTCCTCGTGATGGGCGCGGTGCTCGTCGTGCTCCTGCTCCAGACGCGGCGGCAGCGCGCGCGGCTCGCCGAGCTGAGGGCGCGCGACGACGAAGAAGCGGCGGACGCCGCCGACGGCTCCGAGACGCCGACGCCCGAGGGCGCCGCCGCCGGCGAACTCTCGGCCAACGGCGGCGCCGCCGCGCGCAGCCGCGAGCTTACTTCGTAAAAGCCGGAAAGTCGTCTTCTTTGGAGGCGGGAACTTCTTGAACCCGGAGACCGAACGCGTCGAAGTCCTGCTCGCCCTCGCCGACGTTTTCGCCGGCGGCGAAGGCGAAGGCGAAGACGCGCGCCCGGCCGGGGCGCGCGAAGAGCTGCTCTCGACCCTGGGCGAGGAGACGCGCAACGCCGTCCGCAGGCGCGGCGAGTGGCTCGACCGGCTCGCGCCGGAGAAGCGCCGCGACTGGCTGCGCCACACGCTCTCGCGCGCGCGACCCGTGACGCGCGCCGCGCCGCCGCTCGACGAGCACCTGCACCACTCGCACGTCACGGAGGCGCTGCGCGGCGAGCCCGGGCGCGTCCGCCGCCTCGTCGTCTCGCACCTCCCGCCCGCGCTCGCCGCCGCCTGCTCCGATGCGCTCGGGCTGGCCGAACAGGACGCGCGCGACTACCCCGAACGCGCCGAACGCGAAGCCGGGCCGCGGCCCGAGGTCGTCGCGGTCGTCCGACGCGTCTTCCTCTCGCACTTCCTCACGCTCGCCGACGTCGAGCGGCCGACGGCGCTGGACATGCTCTCGGGGGCGGAGCTTGCGCGACTCGTCCGCCTGCTCGGCGTGCGCGAGACGGCGCTGGCGTGCCGCGGCATCGAGGCGGTCGAGGCCGTGGCGGCCTTCCTCAAACGCTTCGCGCCGGAGGACGCGCGCGCCGTCGCCGCGCACATACGCACGCTGACCGGCGTTGATCCACGGCGCGTCGCGCGCGCGGGGCAGCGCGTGCAGGAGGCTCTGCGCGCCGAGCCCGACCCTGGCGCGATGCTCGACCGCGTGGGGCTGCGTCTGCTGGCGGCCGCGCTCTCGGGGCGCGCGCGTCGCGTGAGCCTGCGCTACGCCGCGCAGAAGCTGCCCGTCGAGGCCGCGCGGTGGCTCCGGCTGATGGCCGCCACGGGCGCGGCTTCGGAGGCGTCCCCAACAGGTACGCCCGGCGCGGGCGAGGCGGCCGAAGGGGCGGAAGCGCGGCGGCTCGTCGCGCGCGAAGTCGAGGAGGTCGCCGCCGGGCTACGGCGACGGCGGAACTAAAATATGAGCACGCAGAAGGGCGAGAACGTCATCAAGCAGCCGGCCTCGAAGGCGCGCGGGGCGGCCGAGCCTCCGCGCGGGCTCCGCCACGGCGCGGTCGTCAAGCGCGCCGTGGCCGAGGCGCGCGCCGAAGCCCGTCGCATCCTCGCCGACGCCGGCCGCGAGGCCGACGACCTGCGCGAGAGGGCCGCACGCGAGGCGCGAGAGATGCGCGAGGCCGCCTACGAGGAGGGGCGCGAGGCCGCCCTCTCGGAGTTGAACTTCATCCTCCTCGAAGCGCACGAGCGCAGGGACGCGGCGCTCACGGGGGCCGAGCGCGACGTGCTCCGCCTCGCCGTCAAGCTCGCCGAAAAGATCATCGGCCGCGAGATAGCGCGCGACGACGCGACGCTCGCCGACATCGTCTCGGCCGCGCTCCGGCACGCGCGCCAGCAGGAGTCTCTGACCGTGCGCGTCAACCCCGCCGACCTGCCGCGCGTGCAGGCGCACCGCGGACGCCTCGACCCCTCGGGGCGCGCGCGCTTCATAGACCTCGTCGCGGACCCGCGCGTCGGCCCCGGCGGCTGCGTCATCGAAGGCGAGTCGGGGACGGTGGACGCGCGGCTCGACACGCAGCTGCGCGTCCTCGAACGCGCCCTGCTCGCGCGCGCCGCCGCGAAGAGTTAGCTGTTGGCTTTTAGCTTTTAGCTTTCAGCCAAAACGGGGAGGGGCCGTCTGACGTGCAGACGACTTGCAGTTAATAATGAACGGCTAACGGCTAACATAGTTAAAGGCTCACGGCCATCGCATGACACTCGAACTGGGCGAACACATTGAGGCGGTTGACTGGCTCTCGTCGGTCGAGGTGCGCGGCCGCGTGACGGAGTTGGTCGGCCTGCTCATCCGAGCGGCCGTGCCGGGCGCGCGCGTCGGCGAGGTCTGTCTGATTCGCTCGCCGCACAGCGCGCGCGAGCTGCGCGCGGAGGTCGTCGGCTTCCGCGGCAGCGAAGTCATCCTGATGCCGCTCGGCGACATACACGACGTGGCGATGGGGGCCGAGGTCGTCTCGACGGGCGCGCCGCTGACGGTGCGCGTCGGCGACGGGTTGCTCGGCCGCGTGCTCGACGGACTGGGGCAGCCCGCCGACGGGCGCGGCGCGGTCGAGGAGGCGCAGGAGCGCGCCGTCGCCGCGCGCCCGCCCGACCCCCTGCGCCGCCGCCGCGTGCTCAAGCCGCTCCCGACCGGCGTGCGCGCAATCGACGGGCTGCTCACGGTCGGCGAGGGGCAGCGCGTCGGCATCTACGCCGCGGCCGGCGTCGGCAAGTCCACGCTGCTCGGGATGCTGGCGCGAAACACCGGGGCGGACGTTAACGTCATCGCGCTCGTCGGCGAACGCGGCCGAGAGGTGCGCGACTTTATCGAGCATGACCTCGGCGAAGAGGGACTCGCCCGCTCGGTCGTCGTGGTGGCCACCTCGAACGAGCCCTCGCTCGTCCGCATGAAGGCGGCCTACGTCGCGACGACCATCGCCGAGCACTTCCGCGACCAGGGGCGCCGCGTGCTGCTGCTGATGGACTCGGTGACGAGGTACGCGCGCGCTCTGCGCGAGGTGGGGCTCGCGGCGGGCGAGCCGCCCGCGCGCTCGGGCTTCCCGCCGTCTGTCTTCAGCGAGCTGCCGCGCCTGCTTGAACGCGCCGGCAACTCCGAGCGCGGCTCCATCACGGCCTTCTACACGGTGCTCGTCGAGGGCGACGACCTGACCGAGCCCATCGCCGACGAGACACGCTCCATCCTCGACGGCCACGTCGTGCTCACGCGCGCGCTCGCCAACGCGGGGCACTACCCGGCCATCGACGTGGGGCAGTCCGTCTCGCGCGTGATGCCCGCGGTCGCCGCCCCCGCGCACGTCGAGGCGGCGCGCCGCTTCCGCGAAGTGCTGGCGGCCTACGAGGCGCAGAAAGACCTCATCCTCATCGGCGCCTACAAGAAGGGCAGCGACCCGCGCACAGACCTCGCCATCGCACGCTCCGACGCCATGAACGCCTTTCTCCGACAGGGCACGGCCGAGAGGACTCAGCCGGCCGCCGCCGTGACCCAACTCCAAAAGATGTTCTAAAGGAAGAACGCTTCAGAACATTTCACGCCGCTTGAGGACTTTTCATCGGCCGGGAACGTAATACTTCACCAGAGCCGGCGGAAGAGACGCACGCGTGTGCCCGCCGGAAGGTGCGCCATTCCTGAAGTCGGAGGTCGTCGTCCATTCATGTGGATTAAGTTCGGAGCGGCCGCCCTGCTGGCGGCGTTGTGCTGCGCGGCGGGCGCGGCGGCCCGGCAGCAACAGCAGCCGCCGCGCCGTACGATGGCGGAAATAGTCATGACGCCGGTCGTCTACAAAGTCCCCGGCATGGAGCGCGTCTCCGCGCGCAGGGACATCACATACAAGTCGGGCGACCCGAGGCTGAAGATGGACGTTTACACGCCGCCGGGCACCGCGAGGGGCGCGCGACGGCCGGCCGTCCTGTTCATACACGGCGGCGTCGGGCCCGGCGTCAGCCCGAAGGACTGGGGCGTCTTCGTCTCGTGGGGGCGGCTGGTGGCGGCTTCGGGGATGGTCGGCGTCACCTTCACGCACCGGCTGGGCTTCCCCAAAACGATGCTGACCGAGGGCGCGGCGGACGTTAACGACGCCGTCGCGTACGTGCGCGCCAACGCCGACGCCTTAGGCGTAGACGGCGACAGGCTGTGCCTCGCGGCCTTCTCGGCGGGCGGGCCGATGCTGAGCCCTGCGATGCGCGACAGGCCGCCGCACGTCCGCTGCCTCGTCGCCTTCTACGCCTTCATGGACGTCGGACAGTCGGAGCCGCACCGACTGCACGAGACGCCGGATGTACTCAAAGACATGTCGCCCATCACGCACCTCTCGACGGACGCCGGGCGCATCGCGCCTTTGTTCGTCGCGCGCGCGGGGCTCGACGCGGTGCCGACGATGAACGACTCCATCGACCGCTTCGTCCGCGAGGCCGTCTCGAAGAACGCCGCCGTCACCGTCTACAACCACCCGCGCGGCGTCCACGGCTTTGACAACCAGACCGACGACGCGCGCTCGCGCGAGATAATCCGCGCCGCGCTCGAATTCATGAAGACCCACCTCGGCGTGGGCGGGGGAAACTAGACTTGAGTGGAACACACACGAAGGCGGACGGAGTGAGGTTGAAAAAGTCTCGCGCGGCGGGAGGGTCGATTGCGTCGGGCATTCTTTTCATCATGACGGCGCTCGCCTGTCAGGCGGCGTGGGCCGTCCCGGCCCGGGCGCAAGGGCCGCCGTCCGGCCCCGAAACTCTCTCCGCGCTGCTGGCCGACGACGCGCGGACTCCGCCCGCCGTCAAAGTCCTGGGGACGGAGGCGCGCGACGGCGTGACAATCGAAGACATCACGTTCGAGGCCGGGGGCGTCGCGCCCGTCGCGGCCTACATCGTGCGGCCGTCGGAGGGGCGCGGCCCCTTCGCCGCCGTGCTCTTCGTACACTGGTTCTCCCCGCCCCACCCCACCTCGAACCGCACGCAGTACCTCGAAGAGGCGCGCGCGCTCGCGCGGCGCGGCACGGTCTCGCTGCTCGTCTCGACCTTCTGGTCGGATCCCGCGCGTTACCGCGCGCGACGCTGGCAGGACGACTTTCAGAACACGGTGGGTCAGGCGCGCGAACTGCGGCGCGCGCTCGACGTGCTCGTCTCGCGCCCGGGCGTGGACGCGGCGCGCCTGGCTTACGTCGGGCACGACTACGGCGCGATGTTCGGGGCGCTGCTCTCGGGCGCCGACCCACGGCCGAAGGCTTACGCGCTCGTCGCCGGCGCGGCGCGCTTCCCCGACTGGTACCTTTTCGGCACGGCGAGCGGCGTCCCCGAGGGCGCGGAGCTTGAGAGCTTCCGCAGACGGTTCGCGACGCTCGACCCCGTCAACGCCGTCCGACAGTCGAAGGCCGCCTTCTTCTTCCAGTACGGCGAGGACGACCGCTACACGCCGCGCGAGAATTTCGTCGAGCTTTACTTAGCCGCGCCCGCCCCGAAGCGCCTCGCCACATACGCCTCCGGCCACCCGATGGACGCCGAGGCCATCCGGCGCGACCGCGCGGAGTGGCTGGCCGAACGCCTCGGCCTCGCGCCCGCCGCCGCGACCCACGCGGGTGCGGCCGCCGCGTCGCAAGCCCCGCCGGGGCAGAAGTGGCTCCGCCACTTCTGCGCGGGGGCGACCGCCCTCCGTCAGAAGGATTACGCGGCCTACCTCGAAAACTTCAGGGAGGCCGCGCGCATCAACCCGCGCCACCCGGAAATCGTCTACAACCTCGCGCGCGCGCACGCGCTCGCGGGCGAAAGGGCGGAGGCCGCCGCGTGGCTCGGCAAGTTCATACGCATGGGGCTCGGCCACCGCCCCGCGGACGACGAGGCGTTCGCCGCGCTCAAAGACTCGGACGAATGGCGCGCGCTGATGCTCGAACTTGAGAAGACGCGCGCGCCGGTCGCGGGCAGCCGCGCGGCCTTCACGCTCGCGGAGCGCGACCTCATCGCCGAGGGCATCGCCTACGACCCCGCCGAGCGCGTCTTCTACGTCGGCAGCATTCACAGGCGCAAGGTCGTCAGCGTTGACGCGCGCGGCGCGGTCAGAGATTTTACGGGCGAGGGTCAGGACGGGTTGTGGGGCGTGCTCGGGATGAGGGTCGATGCGGCGCGCAGGGTTCTGTGGGTCAACAGCATGGCCGGCCCGGAGGCGGGCGAGGCGCGCGGCTCGTCGGGCGTCTTCAAATACGACCTGAAGACCGGCAGGCTGATTAAGAAATACCTGCTCCCGAACAAGCCGCGCACGCACCTGCTCAACGACGTGGCGCTCAACTCGCGCGGCGACGCCTTCATCACCGACAGCGAGGAGGGCTCCGTCCGCGTCGTCCGCGCCGCGCGCGACGAGTTGGAGACGCTCGTCGCGGCGGGCACGTTCATCTACCCGAACGGCGTCACCCTCTCGCCGGACGAGCGGCGACTCTACGTGGCCGACTTCACCTCGGGGCTCTCGGTGGTTGACGTCGAGAGCGGCGCCGTCAAGGCCGTCGAATACACGGAGGGCGTGACCGTCCACGGCGCGGACGGACTCTACTTCTACCGCGACAGCCTCGTCGCCATCCAGAACGTGCGCGGCCCCGGTCGCGTCGTCCGGCTCTTTCTGAACAGGGAGGGCGACCGCGTTGAGAGAGAGCGCGTCGTCGAAGCCTTCAACCCGCTCTTTGAAATCCCCACGACCGGCGTGCTCGTCGGCGACGAGCTTTTCTACATCGCCAACAGCCAACTGCGAAAGATGAACGACGCGGGCGTCATCCCGCCGGGGACGAAGCTCGACGAAGTCCACGTCCTCAGGGCTAAGCTGTGACCTCGAAGAGACTCCGAAACTCGGTGTCGGCGCGGAGGCTTTCGTACATCGGGTCTGTCCTGAGCAGGACGGCGAGCGCGGGGCGGCTCCCGATCTTCTCGCGCGTCCGCTCAAGCCAGCGGCGCGCCTCGTCGCGTTCGCCGAGGCTTAAGAGGAGCAGCGCCACGTCCTGCGGAGCCTTGCCGCCGCCCGTCAGCAGCCCCAACATGCGCCGCGCCTCGGCCTTGCGCCCCGCGACCGCGTAGGCGTAGCCGAGCGCCGAGGCGACGCGCAGGCTCTTCCCTTCCGTCAGCTCGAACGCGCGCTCAAGCTCCGCGACCGACTCTCCGTGCCTTCCCTGCTGAGCGTAGACCAGCCCGAGCAGTGAGTGCGCCTGTATGAAGTCGGGCGCGAGTTCGAGCGCGAGGCGCAACTGCTCGGCGGCGCGGCCGTGCTCTCTGGTGAAGTAGAAGCGCTCGGCCAGAGTGGTCTTGATGATGGGCGAGAGCGGGTCCAGTTCGGCGGCGCGCTCGGCCTCGGCCAGCGCCTCTGCGGGGCGGCCCGCCTCCGCGAGAAAGTCCGAGTACCAGTGGTGCGCGGTCGCGTAAGACGGGTTGAGCTCGACGGCGCGGCGGAACAAAACTTCGGCCCCCGCGTGGTCGAACTCGTGATAAGCCTTGACCATTGCGAGCGAGGCGTGCGCCTCCGCGAGCGTGTCGTCTATCTCGATGGCCTTGAGCGCGGAGGCGCGGGCGCGCCTCATGCACTCGTCGGGCGGGAGCGTGCCGAAGCCGTAGCCGGAGAGCACCGCGTAGGCGTCGGCGAGCCCCGCGTAGGCCGCGCCGTAGGCCGGGTCGAGGTCGGCGGCGCGCTGGAAGTGTTCGATTGATTTGCGCAGACCCTCCTCGTTGCGCTTGTTCCAGAAGTGCCGGCCGCGCAGGTACTCTTCGTAGGCGGCGGCGCTCTCGGTCGCGCGTCTCCGCGGTCGCGCCGGCTCGACTCCGCCGAGCCTCGCGGCCAGAGCGCGCGCGACGCGCTCCGAGACCGCGTCCTGAAGCGCGAAGATGTCCGTGTAGCTTTCGTTGAAGCTCTCGGCCCAAAGCGGCTCGCCGTCCGAGACGCGCACGAGCTGGACGGTCACGCGCGCGCGCCCCTCGATTCTCTGCACCGTACCCTCGACGACGGCGTCCACGCCGAGAGCGCGGCCGGCCTGCGACGTGTCGCCCGTCTGCCTCAGCACCGCGCTCGTCGGGCGCACCGAGACGCGGCCGAGTCCCGCCAGCCTCGTCGTCAACGCGTCGGCCATCCCCGCCCCGGTCATGTCGTCCGCCCCCGCGCCGAGCGTGCGGAAGGGGAGCACGGCGATGCTCTTCGCCGACAGCTCGCCCGACCTCTCACGCTCGTCCGCGGCCCGCGCGCGCCAAACGTAGAGCCCTGCCGCGAGCACCGCCGCCGCCGCGACGACCGCCGCCACGACCCTCAGCCGCGCCGCGCCGCCCGGCCCCCCGCGCGGCGTGGCCGCCGCGGCGACGACGGCCGGGACTTCGACGGCCGGGGCTTCGGCGCCCGCCCGCCCGTCAAGGCCGGAGTCGGCGGCGGCTTCGGCGACCTCGCGCACGTCGGCGACGAAGCTGTAGCCGCGCCCCGGTATCGTGACGACGTAGCGGTGCGCGCCCGCGCGCTCGCCGAGCGCCTTGCGCAGCATCGAGACGTGCTGCGTGAGGTTGTTCTCCTCGACCGCCGTGTCGGGCCACAGCGCGTCCATCATCTCTGACTTAGGCACGACCTCGCCGCCGCGCTCGACGAGCAGCAGCAGCGTGTCGAAGGCTTTGGACGTGAGCGGGACGGCCGCGCCGTCGCGCGTCAGCACGCGACGCGTCGCGTGAAGGCGGAAGGCGCCGAACTCGTACACGCGCCCGTTGTTCTGACTCATAGTGATTTACCGCGGTGGGCCGAAAAGGTTTTGAACGCCGCGCGCCGCGCGGCCCGGGGAGACAGGGCAGTTCTAAATGATTTCATAACGATTTACAAGATTTCACCACGGCTTAAGGACTCGCCGCCCCGCGCACGCGCATCATGTCCCCCTAATCTTTCGGGCCGAAGTCACAGGAGACAGGTATGAGAAGGCTCTTTAACTTCGCCGCGTTGCTCGTCCTCTTCCTCGCCCCCGCACACGCGCCGGCGCAGGTGGTCGGCGACGGCCGGCTCGTCGAGCAGGCGTCGGTCGCGCTCCCCGCCTACGAACAGTTGTCCGACAGGCTCAAGCGCCTCTACACGCGCGAGGCGGTCGAGCGCGTGCGCGGCGCGGCCGACCTCGAACTGCTCCGCGTCAGGTACACGAGCGACGGGCTGAAGGTCGTCGGCTTCATCTACAAGCCGAAGCGGACGGACGGCCGACGGCTCCCGGCGGTCATCTGGAACCGCGGCGGCGCGGGCGGCGACGCCCTCATCGGCCCGGCGAATTTCTTCGCCCTACACGAGATGCACCGCTACGCCTCGGAGGGCTTCGTCGAGCTGGTGGTCTACGCCAAGGACGACCACTTCGTCACGCTCAATCAGGAAGACCGGCTGCGCAGGTCGGTCGAGTGGTTCAAGAACCCGCGCACCGTCCCCGTCTCGCTCGCGCTGCGCGGCGCTGTGCGCGAGGGGGGCGTCGAGGCCGCCGTCGCGCTCTACCACGAGATGAAGAAGGGCCCGCGCGCGTCGCGCTACGACTTCGCCGAGCCGCACCTCAACGGCCTCGGCTACGAGCTGCTCGCCGCGGGGCGCGTCCGCGAAGCCGTCGAAATCTTCAAGCTCAACGTCGCGGCCTACCCCGCGGAGTTCAACACATACGACAGCCTCGCGGAGGCTTACGCGGCGGCCGGTCAAAAGGAGCCGGCGATTCTCAACTACAAAAAATCGCTTGAGCTGAACCCGCAGAACGCGAACGCGGCCGAGGCGCTGAAGAGGCTCGAAGGGAAACAGACGGCCGGGCAGACGCCTTCGCACGGGACGGAGGACGACGTGGCCGCCGTGCGGCGCGCGGTCGAAAAACTGGTGCGCGACTTTAACGCGCGCGACGCGAAGGCCGTGATGTCGAACTTCGCCGCCGACGTGGTGCTGGTCTCGCCGCACCACCCCGAAGTCGGCTACGAGACGATGGAAGAGGGCTTCTCAAGGGCTTACGAGAAACCGCCGGCCACGCCTTACAGCGCCGTCACGAAAATCGAAGAGGTCGAAGTCTCCGGCGACCTCGCGTTCGTCCGGCTGGTGTGGCTGCGCGAGGCGAAGGACGACGGGCGGCTGCTCAGGCGCGAGAAGGACTTTGAAATCTGGCGGAGGCAACCGGACGGCCGCTGGAAGCTCGCGCGCGGCTACAGCTTCACCTTCGAGGGCGACTTCCCCGTCGCCGAACCCCGCGCCGCGGCGGCCCCGGGCGCGTTGACGCGGGCACAAGAAAGGGCGTCCGACGCGCGGCTAAGACGACAGCCGGCCCCGAACGCCCGCGAAGACACGAACGCCGTCAAGGCGGCGCTTGAGAAACTACTCGGCGCCTACAACCGCCGCGACCTTGAAGCCGCGATGGCCGCCTACGCGCCCGACTCGCTGCTCAGCTACCCGGGGACGCCCGACTCGGGCAACGCGCAGGCGCGCGCGGCCTACGCGCGGCGGTTCGCCGCCGCGCCTCCCTCCCCCGTCACAATCTCCTTCCGTCTGGAAGAGCTGCAAACGTCCGGCGACCTCGCCTTCGCGCGACTGCTCTGGCTCGTCGAGCGCGACTCCGACAAGAAGACTCTCTCCCGTCATAAAGATTTGGAGGTGTGGAAGCGTCAGCCGGGCGGGGGCTGGGCGCTGTATCGCGGCCTCAGTTTTCACATGCCCCCCGACTAAGGCCAGCGCCAGCAGCGGAGCGACGACACCTCGCCCTCGATGGCCAGCGCCGCGCGGTAGCCCTCGCCCGGGGACAACTCGACCAGCGACCAGCGGGCGGCCTCCTGCGGGTCGTCGTCCGTGCGCAGCAGCGCGGCGGGCCGCCCCGGCGTGAGCGACACCGTGAAGAGGTGCAGGGGGTGCGAGAGCCCCAGGCCGCGCGCCTTGATGTAAGCCTCCTTGCGCGTCCAGCAGTCGAAGAAGGCCGTCGCGCGCTCGCCGGCGGGCACCGCGCTCAGGGCCGCGACCTCGTCCGGCGAGAAGAAGCGCTCGGCGATGTCGAGCCCGGCGAAGTCTTCGCGCACGCGCTCGATGTCCACGCCCACCTCGCGCCCGTCGGTCACGGCGTAGAGCGCGAGGCCGCCCGAGTGAGAGACGTTGAAGCGTGGGGGAACGGCGCCGGCCCCGCCGCTCAGCGAGGGCTTGCCGTAGCCGTCGTAGGAGAAGCGGAGAGTCTGCGGGGCCGCGCCGGTGTAGCGGCCGAGAATCCCCCTGAGTCCGCCGCGCGCGGCCACGAAGTGTTCGCGATCCCTCTGGAAATGAAACCTGTCCGCGCGCTGCCGCTCGTCCGCGGAGAGCGTCTCCCACAGCCGTCGGAGCGCCGGCGCGTCCGGCTCAAGGCTCGCGCGCCAGACGTGCGCCTCCCCTTCACGCAGGAGTGGGCGCTCCGGCGCTTCGAGCCATAATTGTTCGTGGTTTTGCGGCAACCGCGCCTCCGGTCAACGACCTCCGCCTCTCGCCCCTTAAACGGCCGGCGATGGAAGGCGTCTCAAACCCGACTCCCCTTTATGTGCGCGCCGCCTGCCTCAGCTCCGACTCGATGATGCGGAGCATGGCCGCCTGCGTCGGCGTGTCTGACAGGAAGAAGTGCCCGCCGGGCATGATGCGCAGATTGAAGTCGGCGCTCGTCTGCTCGCGCCACGCCGCGACTTTCTCGCGGTCGACCTCGGCGTCCTCCGCGCCGCCGAAGGCCGTGATGGGGCAGCCGAGCGGCGGGCCCGTGCGGTACTCGTAGGTCTCGACCACGGAGAAGTCCGCGCGCAGCAGCGGCAGCATCAGCTCCATCAGCTCGGGGTGTTCGAGCACCTCGGCCGGCGTCCCGTTGAGGCTCTGCACGTGGGAGATGAACTGCGGCTCGGGCAGGTTGTAGGTGATCTCCCAGTCGCGCGGAAGCTGCGGCGCGCGGCGCCCCGACACGAACAGGCGCGCGGGCAGCCCGGCCCCGCGCGCTTCGAGCAGCCGCGCCAGCTCGAAGCCGATGGTCGCGCCCATGCTGTGGCCGAAGAAGGCGAACGGCCTGTCGAGGTGGGGCGCGACGGCCGAGGCCAGCGCCTCGACCATCGGCTCGAACGAATAGTAGGGCGGCTCCCTCATGCGGTTGCCGCGGCCGGGCAGTTGCGCGGCGTAGACCTCGTACTCCGGCGGCAGCAGCTCGGGCCACTGGCGGTAGATGGGCGTCCCGCCCCCCGCGTAAGGGAAGCAGAACAGACGCAGGGCGGCGCGCGGGTTGGGCCGCCGGACGACGAACCAGCGCGCGGCTTCGTTCGTGATGCTCGTACTCATAATCTCCGGACGCCCCGGCCGCCGGGTCGTCTCCTCCTCTTCCTCCTGCTACGGCTTCCCGCCGGCGGTTCGCGCCCGCGGGGCTGTTGTCGGGCGCGTCGGGCGCGCCCCTCTCGTGCGAAGTCTCGTACCCGACCCGGCCGTAGTCTAACTTAACCGGGCGGTCGGCGACATGGTAATTAAAAGAGTCCGAACCTGATATACTGCCGGCGTTCGCTTCATTCCCTTCTCCGTCCGCCTCAGTGCTTTTTTTTAATGAGTGAGCCGAAACACCCGGAACTTCTCATCCCCCCATACGGCGGCGCGCTGGTCGACCTGGGCGCACCCGAAGAGGAGCGCGCAGAGCTGCGCGCGCGCGCGTCGGCCGACGTTAACCCTTAGCAGGGGCGGGAGACGCACCTCCGGGCGTCTAAGCCGTCCGCCGGTCTTCACCTTTTAAGGAGGCAGTCATGGGCTCGATGTTCAGAATCCTCAGCATTGACGGCGGGGGCATCAGGGGGATCATTCCCGCGCTGGTGCTCGCCGAGATTGAGCGCCGAACCGGCAAGCGCGTCTGCGAACTCTTCGACCTCATCGCGGGCACCTCGACCGGGGGCATCCTGGCCCTCGGGCTGGCGAAGCCCAGGCCGGGCGGCGCGCGCGTCCCGCAGTACGCGGCCCGAGACCTCGTCAAACTCTACGAAGACCAGGGGGGCCGCATCTTCTCCAACTCGCTGCTGCACCGCATATTCGCGCTGGGCAACACACTGGACAATAAATACCCGAGCGGGCCGATGGAGGACGTGTTAGCCGAGTACTTCGGCGACGCCATGCTCTCGGAAGCCCTCACGCAAGTCCTGATTCCCAGCTACGAGATCGAGAAGCGGAGCGCGTTCTTCTTCAAGAGCCACAAGGCCAATGGCGACACCCTCGACAGGGGCGAACAGCGGGAGGACTACGACTACCTGATGCGGGACGTGGCGCGGGCGACCTCCGCGGCGCCGACATACTTCGAGCCGGGGCTGGTGGCCGGTGAGGACTGCCGCTACGCGCTCATAGACGGCGGCACCTACGCCAACAACCCGGCCATGTGCGCGCTGGCGGAGGCCATCTGCGCGACAAGGTTCAATAAGAGGCTGGACGAGGTCTTCATGGTCTCTCTGGGGACGGGGCAGCAGACGGACAAGCGGCCGATCCCGTACCGGGAGGCGAAGGGGTGGGGGACGCTCGGCTGGGCCACGTCCATCCTGAGCGTGGTGTTCGACGGCGTGGGCGACACGGTCGACTTTCAGACGAATCTCATCCTCAAGTCGGGGCCGCGCGCGGGCTATCACAGGCTCCAGGTCAAGCTGCCCGCCGGCAGAGACCGTTACAAACTGGACGACGCGAGTCCGTCCACCATCAGCGAGCTCAAGGACATGGCGAAGACCCTCATCGCGGAGCAGGACGGCGAGATAGACGACATCTGCCGGAAGCTTTTACCCAAGCCGCCGCGGAAGGCCGCGGCCGGCACGCGCCGCGTCGCCGCGTCGAAAGGCCGCGCCGCCTCTGCCGTCGCGCCCGCCAAGGGCCGCGTCGCCGCCGGCACGCGCGCGAGGGCGTCGAAGAAGTCGGCGCTGTGAGCCGTCCCGAAGCGATTCTCGCCCGGGCGGGTACCGGGTGGGATTTAAACCCGGGGGGCGGAGACACTGGGCTCCGATTTGAAACCTCAAGCTTGAACTTTCAAATCGGGGCCCCGCGTCTCCGCGGTTAAAGCCTTTCGGTTACACCCAACTGCCAACTTTCATAAGCCGGAGGTCGATATGTCGGTCGAAAGAGTCTACTTGCGTGGTGACGTGCTGGCGGAGCCTTTATTCAACCACTGGTACGCGTGGTCGTCCCTCATCTCGCCGGCCTCATCCGCCATGTTCGTCGCCAACTCGCACGTGAAGATCATGCAGTCGTTCGTCGCCGCCCCGCAGGTTCACGCCGCCGCCAACAAGAACCCGGCGATGCGCGGCGGGCCCTTCATCGACTACGACCCGGGCCGCGTCAAGGACATCCAGTCGCTGCTCGACCAGACCGTCCGGGGGCAGGCGCGGGTTCTGGAGTTCGCCGCCGACATCCAGCGGCTCGTCAAGCTGCTGGCGTCCGAGGCGGCCGGCGCCTCGCTCGAACCGCTCTACGAGAAAGTCCCGGAGAGTCTGAGGGGTTACGTCGAGCTGGTCTACGACCTGAACCACAGCCCTTCCGTCCGCTTCATCGAAGGGCTGCTGTACCGGAGCCCGTTCTACAGCACGGCGTCGCAGAGCGTCTCGCTCTCCCGCGGCCACGTCGACGAGCGGCCGTTCGCGCTGAGCACCCCGCAGCTCCCCGACGGCGAGCACCTGTCGCTGGCCGTCCCGTTCAACTCGCGGGAGCTGGACGGGCTTTTCAAGATGAAGGCCGAGCCGCAGCCCCTCGGTCACGCGCGCGAACTGTTCGGCGTGGGCGACGGCGACGGCGGCCGACTCTTCTCGTCGTTCTTCACCCCGGAGCCGCCGCGCCCCGCCGCGCGCTACGCGGGCGAGGGGGTCAGAGTCCGCTACTTCGGGCACGCCTGCCTTCTGGTCGAGACCAAAGAGGTCAGCGTCATGATCGACCCGCTGGTCAGCTACGAGGGCGACGGCGGTGGCGTCGGGCGCTACACCTACGCCGATTTGCCCGACGTGATCGACTACGTCCTCATCACGCACAATCATCAAGACCACTGCATGTTCGAGACGCTGCTGCAACTCCGTCACAAGATCGGGCAGGTCGTCGTGCCGAAGAGCAGCGGCGGGGGGCTGGCCGACCCGTCCCTGAAGCTCATCCTGCAAAACATCGGCTTTCAGCGGGTCGTGGAGATCGACGAGATGGAGTCCATCGAGGTCGAGGGCGGGAGGCTCACGGGGCTGCCCTTCCTCGGCGAGCACGGCGACCTGAACGTCAGGACGAAGATCGCACACCTCATCGAGTTGAAGGGCAAGTCCGTCCTGTGCGCCGCCGACTCGAACAACATCGAGCCGAAACTCTACGACCACATCCACCGGCTCGTGGGCGACGTGGACGTGCTCTTCATCGGGATGGAGTGCGACGGCGGCCCGCTCTCGTGGCTCTACGGCCCGCTGCTCGCGCGGCCGCTGGCGAGGTCGCAGGATCAGTCGAGGAGGCTCAACGGCTCGGACTGCCGGCGCGGGATGGGCATCGTCGAGCGCCTGCGCCCCGGGCAGGTCTACGTCTACGCGATGGGGCAGGAGCCGTGGCTGACCTACCTCACCTCCATCCTGTACACGGAGGAGTCACGCCCCATCGTCGAGTCGAACATGCTGGTCGCGCAGTGCCGCGAGCGCGGGCTGGAGTCGGAGCGCCTGTTCGGGTCGAAAGAGATTGAACTCTGAAGGCCGGTCTAGTAATATTCGGCGCTCCGACAGACGCAAGGCTTTGGCCCCGACCCTTCACACTCGCAAGCGGCGAACTCGATTCTCATGAAAGTCCGGCCGAGGCTTCGGCGGACGACCGTTTACCCTCGTGGGCCGGCCGGAAGCCCCGAAAAATTACCCCGTCATGAACGACCTAACCGAACGCATCGCGGCGCTCTCACCCGAACAGCGCGCCCTCTTCGAGGCGAAACTCAAGCGGCGCGGCTTGAGCGCCCCGCGGTCTCAGGACATCCCGCGCCGGAAGGGGCGGGGCTACCCGCGCCTCTCCTTCGACCAGGAGCGCATCTGGCTCGTCGACCAGATAGAGCCGGGCAACCCCGCCTACAACATCTTTTCGGTGAGCCGCCTCAACGGCCGCGTCGACCTCCCCGTGATGGAGCGCGCGCTCAACGAGGTCGTCCGCCGGCACGAGACCCTGCGGACGACCTTCACCGAGATCGGCGGCGAGCCGCGGCAGGTCATCGCCCCGTCTCTCTTCATCCCGCTCGACGTGACCGACATGCGCTCGGAGCCCGCGGCCGAGCGCGAGCGCCTGGCCGACGCGCTCATCCGCGAGGCGACCTCAAGGTCTTTCGACCTCGCGCGCGGGCCCCTCGCACGCTTCGGCATGGTGCGCGTCGCGGACGAAGAGTTCCTGCTCCACTACACCGTCCACCACACCTGCATCGACCGCTGGTCGGCCGACATCATCGAGGCCGAGATGGTGGCCATCTACATGGCCTTCCTCGAAGGCAAGCCGTCGCCGCTGCCCGAACTCCCCATCCAGTTCGCGGACTTCGCCGAGTGGCAGCGCGACTGGCTACAGGGCGAGGTGCTGGGGGAGCAGATCGCCTACTGGCGCGCGCAGCTCGACGCCGTCCCGCACGCGCTCGAACTGCCCACCGACCGCCCGCGACCGCCCGCGCAGACCTTCAACGGCGCGCGCCGCACCGTCTTCCTGCCGAAGGACGCGCTCGACCAGCTCAAGGCGCTCGCGCGCCGCGAGCAGACCACGATGTTCACGCTCTGCCTGGCGCTCTACAAGACGATGCTCTACCGCTACACGCGCCAGGACGACATCCTCGTCGGGGTGGCCGTCGCCAACCGCAACCGCCCCGAGACGCTCGGCCTCATCGGCTACTTCCTGAACATGCTGGTGATGCGCACGAACTTCTCCGGCGACCCTACCTTCCGCGAGCTGCTCGGGCGCGAGAAGGAGGGCGTGACGGGCGCGTTCGCGCACGGCGAGTTCCCCTTCGGCCGGCTGATGCAGGAGCTAAAACCCCGCCACGACGCCAGCCGCAACCCGCTCTTCCAGGTCGCCTACATCTACCTCGACTTCGAGACGCCGGGCGACATCGACAAGACGGGCTTCACGGCCTCGCCCGTGCTGTGGGACAACGGCTCGTCGCGCTTCGAGATGACGCTCGCGCTGACGGACTTCACCGAAGGGCTCGAAGTCACCATCGAGTACAACACCGACCTCTTCGACGGCGCGACCGTCGGGCGCATGCTCGGGCACTTCTCTTCGCTCGTCGGGGCGGTCGTCGCCCACCCCGACGCGCGC
>DASWNR010000059.1:0-2125 GCA_036399155.1 Pyrinomonadaceae bacterium | reverse complement strand
AAGCATGAGTTAAGACCTTACGGGCGGGGAGGGCGGGTGCCGTGTTTTGATGGCACGTCTATTGAACTACACGGGGTCAGATCGTTGACAGGTTTCGTGAGTGCAGCGGCCTTGAACTCTTAAGTCCGGCGCTCACGCCGGGCGCGAAACCTGTCGACGATCCCCCAAGTTCTTTAGTTTGAAGGGCGGCTCCCATTCCCCAGATCACGCGGGCAGGCGTGAGGGAGCCGAAGAAGGAAGGCCAACATGTTACGTCGAATTTCAGCTCTGACAATCCTCCTGGCAGTCGTCGGTGTTTATCTCTCCCCGCTCGCGGCCTCCTCCGTCGCGGCTTCCCCGAAGCAGAAGAAAGCCCCGAAACGCGCCTCCAAGCTCGCCCCCGAGTTCGAGTCGGCCGGCCCCGCCGACGAAATCGTCCGCGTCCTCATCCAGACCAAGGGTCGCCCCTCCGCGTCGCACGACGACGCGGTCAAGTCCAGGGGCGGCGCGAAGGGTCGCGCCTTCGAGGCGTTCGACGTGATGACGGCGGCCGTCCCCCGCGCCGCCCTCGCCTCGCTCGCCGCGCGCGAAGACATCGCCTACGTCTCGCCCGACCGCTACGTCGCCGGCGCGATGGCGCTGACCCGCGAATCGACCGGCGCGGCGCTGGCGCAGGCCGGCATCCAGAACGCGCCCGGCCTCACCGGCAAGGGCGTCGGCATCGCCATCGTCGACAGCGGCATCAGCGCCTCTCACCCCGACTTCCAGTCTAAGAACGGCAAGTCGCGCGTCGCGGCGTCCGTCGACTTCACCGGCGGCGGCACCGCCGTCAGGAAGAAGGGCATCTTCCTCACCGACAGCATCCTCTTCGGCGACGGCATCGCGCCCGGCAACGGCGTTGACCGCGAAGGCCACGGGACGGGCGTCGCCAGCGTCGCGGCCGGCGGCGGCGCGGCGTCCAGGGGCTACGGCGCGAGCTTCGCCGGCATCGCCCCCGAGGCCAGCCTCATCGACCTCAAGGCGCTCGACGACCACGGCGTCGGGACGACCAGCTCGGTGCTCGGCGCGATCAACTGGGCCATCGCCAACCAGAAGCGCCACAACATCCGCGTGATGAACCTCTCCCTGGGCGCGCCCGTCCGCGAGTCCTACCACACGGACCCGCTCTGCAAGGCGGTCGAGCGCGCGGTGCTCGCCGGCATCGTCGTCGTCGCGGCGGCCGGCAACGACGGCCGCACCGAAGAGGTCGTCGGCCACAGGGAGAACGGCGACCCCATCTACCGCCCGGTCTTCGGCGCCATCCACAGCCCCGGCAACAGCCCCTACGCCATCACCGTCGGCGCCTCCGACACCAACGGCACCGTCGCCCGCTCGGACGACCGCATGGCGCAGTTCTCCTCGAAGGGCCCGACGACGTTCGACCACCTTGCGAAGCCCGAGCTGGTCGCGCCCGGGCGCGGCATCGTCGCGGCGATGTCGCAGGAGAGCCCGCACAGCGCGGCGCAGCGCCCCGACCGCGTGGCGCAGCCCGCCGGCAGCGGCGCGCTCCAGAACGCCTACTACAAGTACTACGGCACCTCCTTCTCCGCGCCGGTCGTCAGCGGAACGGTGGCGCTGATGCTCGAAGCGAACAAGTCGCTCACGCCCGCGCTCGTCAAGTCGGCGCTGATGCGGACGTCCAACGCGCTGCCCGACTCGCTCTTCGCGTCGAAGACGGCCAACGTCCTGACGCAGGGCGTCGGGCAGGTCAACGCGGCGGCGGCGGTCGAACTCGCCCGCGCCTTCGTCCCCAACGCCGACAAGCTCAAGGCCGGCGCGCGGGTGCTCCGCCCCAACGCCACGGTCGGCGGCACGTTCCGCATCGGCGGCGAGACGGTCGAGACCTCGAACCGCGTGGCCTACGCCAACGGCGTGGTCTACAACCAGAAGCCCGTCCTCGTCAACGGCTTCCTGATGGGCGACGGCTTCCTCATGGGCGACGGCATCATCCTCACCGACGGCTTCCTCATGGGCGACGGCATCTTCCTGACGGACGGCTTTCTCATGGGCGACGGCTTCCTGATGGGCGACTCGAACCGGCACGTCATCGACAGCGGCATCATCCTCACCGACAGCATCCTCTTCGGCGACGCCTTCCTGATGGGCG
>DASWNR010000058.1:0-7707 GCA_036399155.1 Pyrinomonadaceae bacterium | reverse complement strand
GTACGGGGCGGCGGGCGCGGTCGTCGGGCTCCTGGGGCTCTACGCGCTGGCCGCGTGGCTGGTGCTGCCGCCGAGCCTGTGGGGCGACTGGACGAGGAACGTCCTGCCGACGGGCGGCTACGGCCTGCGGCCGTTCAACCTCTTCCTCCCGGCCGAGCCTTGGAACCACAGCATCAACGGCTTCATGCTCTTCGTGCAGGACAGGACGCACACGCTCCTCGGGATGCCGACGTGGTGGCTGACGAGGCCGCTCACGTACCTGGTGGCGGGCGCGGTCGGGGCCGCGACGGTCGGGCTCTCGTTCCTGTCGGCGCGCAAGGGGACGGGGGCGAAGACGCTCGACCTTGAGTTCGCGCTCTTCCTGCTGATGATGTTTCTGGTGGCGCCGCTCTCGTGGGAGCATCATCTGGTCTACGCGCTGCCGGCGGCGCTGTTCGCGATTGACTTTCTGCTGCGCGGCCGCGCGCGGGGCGCCGCGGCGCTGGCGGTCGTCGCGGCGCTCTTCGTCATGGCGTGGGACTTCCCGCGCGACGAGATGTTCTTGATAAAGGGGCCGCTGGTGTTCGTCAACGCCGTCAAGTTCTTCGCGGCCTTCGGGCTCTGGGTCTTCGTGGCAAAGCGCGCGTGGGATGACCTGCGCGCGGGCGGCGCCGGGCGGGCGGCCGCGGGCGGGGCCTGAAGGGTCTCGGAGGGTGCCCGGTTCGCGTTTCGCGCAACTCTGGCGCACGTGTTAGAGTCTCTCGCTTGAGTTCGTGTCGGTAATCTCAACAGGGAAGGTTCGGACGGATTTTGATAACCAGTGCTGCCGCCACGCGTGCGGTCTCCCCCGGCTCCAAGACTAAACACATCAGCCTCGGCGTGGTCTGCCCGATGGCGAACGAGCGCGAGACCGCCGCGCGCTTCGTCCGCGAGGTGCTGGCCGCGTGCGAGCCCTTCGGCTTCCGCGCCGTCACCTTCTTCGCCGTCCTCGACCGCGTGAGTCGCGACGGGACGCTCGAACTCCTGCGCGGGCTTGAGAGGGAGCTGCCACAGTTCCGCGTCGTGTGGGCCCCCGAGAACCGCTCCGTCGTGGACGCGTACCTGCGCGGATACCGCGAGGCGCTCGACTCGGGCTGCGACTGGATTCTTGAGATAGACGCCGGCTACAGCCACCAGCCGTCGGACGTGCCCGCCTTCTTCGAGAAGATGCTCGAAGGCCACGACTGCGTCTTCGGCACGCGCTTCGGCAAGGGCGGGCGCATCACCGAAAGCTCCTTCAAGCGCCGCGTCATCAGCCGCGGCGGCACGCTCCTCGCCAACCTCCTGCTCGGCACGCGCCTCTCCGACATGACGAGCGGCTTCGAGCTGTTCTCGCGCGCCGCGCTTCAGGAGGTTCTGGAGAAGGGCATCAACTCGCGCGGACACTTCTTCCAGACCGAGATCAAGGCGCACTGCCAGCCGCTGCGCGTCGCCGAAGTCCCCATCCACTACCGCGCGGCCAGCGACAGCGTTAACAACGAAGTTCTCAAGGACGCGCTGCGCAACCTCTGGCGTCTGTTCCGCGCGCGCGTCGCGGAGGGCGGGGCGCGCGCCTCTTCCGGCGGCGAGCTGAAGCGGGACGAGCTGGGATGACGGAAGCGCTCGCGCTCGTCGTCACCTCCATCTCCGGGCCGAACCGCGTGCTGCGCGAACTGGCCGACGGGTGCGCCGCGCGCGGCCACCGCTTCATCGTCGTCGGCGACGAGAAGAGCCCGCCCGACTTCCGACTCGAAGGCTGCGACTTCTACGGACTCGCCGCGCAGTACGAGACCGGGTTCCGCTCCGCGCGACTCTGCCCGACGCGCCACTACGCGCGCAAGAACCTCGGCTACCTACTCGCCATCCGCGGCGGCGCCGCCCTCATCGCCGAGACCGACGACGACAACATCCCGCGCGAAGAGTTCTGGGGCGAGCGCCGGCGGCTTCAATCCGTCCCCAAGTCCGTGGGCGCGGGCTGGGTGAACGCCTACCGCTACTTCACCGACGCGCACATCTGGCCGCGCGGGCTCCCGCTCGACCGCGTGAGGGACGAAGTGACCGAGTTCGACGGGCTCCCCGTCTCTGACGCAGACTGCCCCATACAGCAGGGGCTCGCCGACGTGAACCCGGACGTGGACGCCATCTACCGGCTCGTCTCAGAGCTTCCGCAGTCGTTCCGGCGCGACCGCCGCGTCGCGCTGGCCTCGGGCTCGTGGTGCCCGTTCAACAGCCAGAACACGACCTGGTGGTCGGACGCCTTCCCGCTCCTCTACCTGCCGGCCTACTGCTCTTTCCGCATGACGGACATCTGGCGCAGCTTCGTCGCGCAGCGGCTCGCGTGGGAGCAGGGCTGGTCGGTGCTCTTCCACGAGCCGACCGTCTGGCAGGAGCGCAACGAGCACAACCTGATGCGCGACTTCCGCGACGAGGTGCCGGGCTACCTGCACAACGATTCGATACGCGAGGCGCTCGCGTCGCTCACGCTCGCGCCGGGCGTCGAACGTCTGGGCGAGGGTCTGATGGCCTGCTACGAGAAGCTGGTCGAGATGTCGCTGGTCGGCCGCGAGGAGCTGCCGCTGCTCGCGGCGTGGCTCGACGACCTGGCGCTCGCGGGCGCGCGGGGCTGAACGCGCTTTATGACGAGTCCGCTTGAGGGGAAGAGGGTTTGCGTGACGGGCGGCGGCGGCTTCCTCGGCCGCGTCGTCGTCGCCTCTCTGCGCGAGCGCGGGTGCTCGGAAGTCTTCGTCGTCCGCAGGCGCGACTACGACCTGGTCAAAGGCGCGGACGTGGAACGACTCTACCGCGACGCGCGCCCCCAGGTGGTCGTCCACCTCGCGGCGGTCGTCGGCGGCATCGGCGCCAACCGCGAGAACCCCGGCCGCTACTTCTACGAAAACCTCATGATGGGCGTCCAGCTCATCGAAGGCGCGCGCCTCCACGCGGTCGAGAAGTTCGTTCAAGTCGGCACCATCTGCGCCTACCCCAAGTTCACGCCCGTCCCCTTCAAGGAGGACGACCTCTGGGAAGGCTACCCCGAGGAGACGAACGCGCCTTACGGCATCGCGAAGAAGGCGCTGCTCGTCCAGTGTCAGGCGTACCGCGACCAGTACGGCATGAACGCCGTCTACCTGCTGCCCGTCAACCTCTACGGGCCGGCCGATAACTTCGACCCCCAGACCTCTCACGTCATCCCGGCGCTCATCAAGAAGTTCGTTGACGCGAGGGCGCGCGGCGCGTCGCGCGTCGAGGTGTGGGGGACGGGCGCGGCCACGCGCGAGTTCCTCTACGTGGACGACGCGGCCGAAGGGATAGTGCTCGCCGCCGAGCGTTACGACGGGCGCGAGCCGGTCAACCTCGGGTCGGGCGAGGAGATGAGCATACGCGAGCTGGCGTCGGTCATCGCCGCCGAGACGGGCTTCGACGGCGAGATCGTCTGGGACGCCTCGAAGCCGGACGGGCAGCCGCGCCGCGCTCTGGACGTGACGCGCGCCGCCGAGCTGTTCGGCTTCCGCGCGCGCGTCGGCTTCGCCGAGGGCCTGCGCCGCACGGTCGAGTGGTACCGCGCGGCGCAGGACGCCGCCGCACGCCCCGCGTCGGAAGGCTGAGCCGCCGCCCCGCCGCAAATTGGCGCTTGCCTTATCCCCGGTTTCCCGTATAATCGCCCGGTTTTCATCCCACGTCGGTAGTCCAACCTGTTCTTGAGTTTGAGCCCCGGCGTTTTCTTTCGCCCTTCAGTAGTTTTAAGCCGATCTCTTCAGCCAGTACCTCGAACCGGAAGTCAACGCTTCGCCGCGGCCGCAAGACTGTATGTCACTGCCCGGGTTGACCGACATCTCGACGGCGACGCTTTTGCGCGACCGCCGCGTCCCGCTCGCGGTGACGGCGCTGGCGGCGGCGCAGGTGGCGGCCGTGTGGGCGGGCGTCGGCGGGTGGCCGTGCCCTGTGCTGGGCGCGACGGGGCTGCCGTGCCCCGGCTGCGGGCTGACGCGCGGCGCGGTCGCGCTGGCGCGCGGGCGGTGGGGCGAGTCTCTGGCGGCGCACGCCTTCGCGCCGGTGCTCCTGGCCTGTCTGGCGGCGCTCGCCGTGGCCGCAGTCCTGCCGCGCCGGCAGCGCGAGGCGTTCGCCGGGCTCGCCGAGCGGCTTGAGCGGCGCACGCGCGCCTCGGCCTTCCTGCTGGGGGCGCTCTTACTTTACTGGGTGGTTCGCCTGATATTCCTGCCGGGTGCGTTCAAATTGTGAGCGCGGCGGTCACAGCTTTTCTGCTCTAAGAAACTCGAAGGAGGATTGCGAGATGCAGTATTTAATTTGGTTGTTGTGTTTGGTGGCGTTCGTGGTTCAAATCCTGGTGGTGGTCAAGATGTTCCAGAACGCCGGCGTCGTGCACGGGATTCTCGGGATCATCTGCGGCCTCTACGCGTACATCTGGGGCTGGATGAACGCCAACAAGCTCGGCATTCGGAACCTGATGATCATCTGGACGGTGCTGATCATACTCATCATCATCCTGAATCTGGTCTTCGGCGCGAGTATGGCCGCCGGCGGCTACGGCGTCCCCACCGCCACTACCCCCTGAAGCCCCCGAGGACTTGAATCCGGGCGCCGCGCCGTGCGTGGCGCCCAAACCAGAGACGGCGAGTCGAGTCTTTCGCCGCGCCCCCGGCGGCGGAGGGCTCGCCCGCCGTCTTACCTTTGACTAACAGTGTGGAGAACCTATGAAGCGTCTTCTTTTGACGGTGCTGGCACTTATCATCCTGGGCGCTGGCGCGCAGGACGTGGCGGCGCAGCGCAGGCGGGTCGCGGGGCGGCCGGCCGCCGCGCGCAGGGTCCAAGTCTACCTCGTCGCGCTCGACGACAACGGGAAGCGCGGCAGGCGCGTCGGCTGCAACGACAGCCTCGTCCCCGTCACGCGCACAATCGGCAGGGGCGCCGACCCCCTGCGCGCGGCCGTCGAAGAACTGCTCGCCATCCCGCGCGAGTACGAAGGCGGCCTCGGCAACTTCTGGCAGGGCGAGGGGCTGAGCGTGCAGAGCGTCGCGCAGCGCGCGGGCGTGGCGACCATCAGGATTAAGGGCAACGTCCAGATCGCCGGCGTGTGCGACGCGCCGCGCATCGAGGGGCAGATTCGCGAGACGGCGCGACAGTTCCGCGGAGTCCGCACTGTCCGCGTCTTCGTGGGCGGCCGGCGTCTGGCCGACGCGCTCCGCTGAGCGGGGGCGCGCTCCGTGCTCGCACGCTCCTCGTGATATTTTAGGGGCGTGGCGGAAGAACGAGCGGGCAGGGGAGGGGAGCCGGGACGGGACGCGACGGGCGACGCGCCCGCGCCTCTCGTTCCGCCTGCGAGCACGGCGGGCACACACGCCCCGCGCGGCGCGGAGGGCAAGCCCCAGAGCCCGCGTCCTTTTAACAAAACCTCTACGCTGAAGCGCTGGCTCCCGCTCGCCGTCCTCGTGTGCGGGGCGCTCGCGGCCTACTTCCTCTACTCAAGAAACAAGCGCGACCTGCTCGGCGGGCTCAAGACCGGCGCCGAGCAGGTCAAAGACATTCTGACCGGCGCGCCGCCGCGCGACCCTTACGCCGAGGCCGTCTCGAAGGCCGAGGGCGACCGGGGCGAGCCGACCGGGCGCAAGGCGTCGGTCGGAATCCCCGCCGAGCTGAAGCAGTACAGTGAGACGCGCCGCTTCCTCGCCATACAGGGCGCGGCCGCCGCAGAGACCGGCGCGACCCCGCCGCACGACTTCGCGGAGCTGGCCGCGCGCATACGCGGACGCGAAGGGTTCGTCGAGGTGCCGCGCCTCGGCGAATCGTACGTGCTCTACGGCGTGGGGCTGACGGCGACGGGCGCGCTGACGCACTACGACCTGAAGAACCGGAAGGTGGTGCCGCTCTTCTCCGGCGTCGAAGAGTTGGAGGCGGCCGAGCGCGGACTCTCCGAGGAGCGCGAGCGCCTGTCGGACTCGCTGAAGGAGATAGAGGTCAGGCTCAAAGAGCTGGGGCGCAAGGAGCGCGACGCGCGCGCGCGCCTGCTCGCCGACGCCGCCGCGCGGAGGAAGGACATCGCCACGGCGACGGAGAAGGAGAAGCTGCTCGCCGCATACTACGGCCAGCCGGGCGCGAAGGAGAGGGCGCGCGCGGGCGAAAGCCTCTTCGCGGAGTACGCCGCGCTCGACGCGCTGGCGCGCGACTTCGGCGGGCGCTCCTACGACCTGCGCGACCCCGCGCAGTCGCGCGAGTTTCAGGCGCGCATGCTCAGCCACGTCCGGCCGGCGGCGCTCGCGCTGCTCGAAGAGCTGGCCGGCGCCTACAAGTCGAAGTTCGACCGCCCGCTCCCCGTCACGTCGCTCGTGCGGACGGACGAGTACCAGCGCCTCCTGCGCGAGTCGGGCAACCCGAACGCGGCCGACGTGGCGCCGCCGCCGCACACGACCGGGCTCGCCTTCGACATCTACTACCGCTACATGACGGCCGAGGAGCAGGAGTTCGTCATGGCCGAGATCGCGCGCCTTGAGAGCGCGGGTCGCGTCGAGGCCCTGCGCGAGCTGCGCGACCACTACCACGTCTTCGTCTTCGAGGAGGGGCGGCCGCCGTCCGCCGAGTCGGTCGACAGGCTGCTGGGGAAGCGCGGCAGGGCCGCCGCGCCCGACAAGCCCGAGAAGGCCGAGAAGGCCGAGAAGAAGGCGCCCGAGAAGACGGCGCGCGCGAAGAAAGAGCCTCCGAAGAAAGAGCCCGCGAAGAAAGAGACGCGCGCCAGGAGCCGCCCGAAGGCCCGCAAGCGTTAGACCTTAGCGGCCCCGCGTGCGCCGCCGCGCGCGGATGAGCATCTGCGGGTAGATTTTTGAGAGGGCGAAGCGCCGGTCGGGCTCCAAGACGAACTCCGCGCGGTAGAGCACGGCCATGCAGCGCAGGAAGACCGGGGCCACGTCGCCGGGCGCGGCGACGTTCGAGGCTCGGATGATGTCGGCGACGCGTCGGCCGTCGGCGAGCGAGCGCGCCCAGCCGTTCGCCCGGTGAACCCGCGCCAGCTCACCGAGCAGCCGCGGGTCGTCCCACTCAAGCGCCGCGCGCGCGTAGTTGAGCGTCTCGGCCTGACTGTCCTCGGTGCCGCGCCTGCGCCGCGCGGCCTCCAACCCGTTCGTGAGGTCGACCAGCTTGTCGAACCCCGTGCGCCGCATCTCCGAGGCGAAGACGCGGTGCTCGATGAGGCTCACGAGGTCGTTGACGTTCGACTGTTCGACGTCCTGAGCGCGCCCCCGCGCGGTCAAAACCTCCGGCGAGAAGAGGAAGAGCGGGTAGCCGCGCGCGCGCAGGCGCAGGTGGAGCAGCTCGTGCCCGACGACGGCCTCGGTCGCCTTCGCGCCCCTCGCGCGAAAGCTCTCGTCCACGCGCACGACGCCGACGCCCGCCGCCGTCAGGTAGCTCACGCCCAGCGTGTAGTCGTCGGCCGCGCCCGCCTCGTCCAGCTCCGCGAACTCCGCGTAGACCTCGCGCCCGAGTTTCCCTTCGACCTCTTCGAGCCAGCCGGAGACTTCTTCGCCCAGACGCAGGCCGAGCAGCGTCCGCGCCTGCCGCGGCGCCGGCGGAGCCTCGACGACGCGCTGCCCGCCGGCGGTCGGCGGCGGGGCGGCGTAGAGCGACGCCAACAGGCAGAAGGCCGCCCCGAGCGCCTTCGCCCGGGGCGGCCTTTTCGCGGACGTGTGTCCTTTCACGCCTTCT
>DASWNR010000057.1:0-19097 GCA_036399155.1 Pyrinomonadaceae bacterium | reverse complement strand
GCTTTATTGCTTCGCCGATGAGTTGAAGAGGTTCGTCCTGCGGCCCCAAGCGCCCCGTGAGCGATAGAAGATAAAGTTTGACCGCGGCCCTATGCGCCTCGGTGTGAAGATACGCCGCCTCGATGTTGACCAAGATTGCCTCACCCGCCTCCCTCGCGCCGTCGGGTCCGCTGTCAATCGCCTCTTTAATCTGGAACAGCGTGCGGGCTATATACTCCGCCGTCTTCGGGTCATCAATGGCCTGCCACGTTGCTTCATCAATCAGTAAATCCTGACACTCCGCCATAGACAAGTTTCTCCAAAACTCATTCTTCGCCCTCGCACATTCTAAATGATTTCATTTAAATTGTCACTTATAGTCTGTAGACTTATCGTCATCATGCCTACACTCTAGGCTTCATCAAAAAGGGAACCAAACAAGATATAAAGAGTCGATTCGGGCTCGCCATCAAACAGCGGCGGCAAGAGGTGGGCATATCCCAAGAGGTGCTCGCGGAGCGCGCCGGCTTGCACCGAACCTACATCGGAGACATCGAAAGAGGCGCGCGAAACCTTTCCCTAGAGAACATCGAAAAACTAGCAAAGGCGCTACAGCTTCCCATCTCCGACCTTTTTGCCAACTACGGCGTGGAGTAAATCACACGCCCGACGAACCCGCCGACATGATCGGCCACGACCTCCGCGAACTCTAAACAGATTCGCCTCGCAGAGAGCGGCCACAACCCGTCCGCTCCTGTGCTATTCTTCCCCCCTCAAACGTCACCGGTGCCCCGGCCGGCCATCCGTCCGGCCCACAGACCACAACCCACCCGCCCCACACCCGGAGGCCAACGCGCAGATGCCCGACCAACCCGCCCCCGACCAAATCCCCCCCGGCTTTAAACTCCGAAGCGAACTCCGGCCGCCGGGTCTGACTTACCGCCTAGCGTGGTCGCCGGACGGGCGGACGCTCGCCTCGGTCGGCTATAACGGAATCATCCGGTTGTGGGACGCCGGGGTGTGGGAGTTGCGCAACAAGCTGGGGGGGCACAACAGCTTTGTAAACAGCGTGGCGTGGTCGCCGGACGGGTCGGCGCTCGCCTTCGGGGACTACGGCGGAACCGTCGGGGTGTGGGACGCCGAGACGGGGCGGTTGCGCGCCACGTACGGGAAGCACGGCGGACAGGGTAACTCCATAGCCTGGTCGCCGGACGGGCGGATGATTGCCTCCGCGGGCGACGACAAAGCAGTCAGGCTGTGGGACGTTAATACGCGTGAGCCGCGCGGCGGCGCAGAAAGTTTTAAGGGCCAGGTCAACTCTGTGGCGTGGTCGCCGAAGAACGACCAGACGCTGGCCTCCGCCGGGGGGGACGGGGTCGTCAGCCTGTGGCATATCCGGCCGGAGGTGTCGCTCAACCACTTCGGCAGTCACGCCGGCCCGGTTAACTGTGTGGTTTGGTCGCCGGACGGCGAGACGCTCGCCTCCGCGGGCGAAGACGGAACCATCAAGCTGTGGAACGCCAAAACAGGCCAGCTCTCAATCACGCTTGAGGGACACACGGGCGCCGTCTACACCATCAGCTTCTCCTCCGACGGTTTTCTACTCGCCTCGAAATCGCTCGACAGAACCATCCGGCTCTGGCGTTGCGACACCTGGAAGAACGTCGCAGTCATTGACGCGTGGACTTCCACCTACCTTCGGGGCACCCTCGCCTTTCACCCCAGAGAGCCCGTCCTCGCCACGCTCGGCGAGGAAGACAAGACCATTCTCGTCTGGGAGTTGGATTACGACGCCCTCCTCGGCGCCGCGCCCGAGCGCGAAGACGTTCTGTACACCACGGCGAAGCTCACGCTCGTCGGCGACAGCGGGACGGGCAAGACGGGTCTGGGCTGGCGCCTTGCGCACGGCCACTTTAAGGAGCACCCCTCGACGCACGGGCAGCAGTTCTGGGTGGTGGAAGAACTCGGCGCGACGCGGAAGGACGGGACGCAGTGCGAGGCCGTGCTGTGGGATTTGGCCGGGCAGCCCGACTACCGTCTGGTTCACGCGCTCTTTCTGGACGACGTGGATTTGGCGCTCGTGCTGTTCGACCCGACGAACAGGCAGGAGCCGCTCAAGGGCGTCGAATACTGGCTCAAGCATCTCGCGCGCGAGAGGCGCGACGGGCGGAAGCGGCGCGTGCTGCTCGTCGGCGCGCGCCGACCGCGGCACGCCGACGCTGACCGAACAGGAGTTGGAGGCGTTCTGCCGGCGGCGCGGCGTGGAGGGCGGTTACATAGGCACGAGCGCGATGACGGGCGAAGGGCTGCCGGAGTTGCTCGCGCGCGTGAAGGCTTCAATCGTGTGGGACGACATCCCCGCGACGGTGACGACCCAGACCTTCAAGCGCATTAAGGAGTACGTGCTGGCGCTGAAGGCGGAGCCCGAGCGTCGGGGCGTGCTGGTGAGTCCCGACGAGTTAAGGGCGCGCCTGGTGGCTACGGACGCCCAGTGGAGCTTCACGGACGCCGAAATGATGACGGCGGTGCGCCACCTGTCGAATCACGGCTACGTGTCTGTGCTGCGGGGGTCGAAGGGCGAGGAGACGATTCTGCTCGTGCCGGACTTGCTGTCGAACCTGGCGTCGTCGTTCGTGCTCGAAGCGCGCCGCAACCCGCGCGGGCTCGGCGCGCTCGAAGAGGCGCGGGTGCTCGAAGGCGGCTACGGCTTCCCCGAACTCGCCGGCCTCGACGCGGCCGAGCG
The DNA here is from genome assembly GCA_036399155.1 of Pyrinomonadaceae bacterium. Taxonomy (GTDB): domain Bacteria; phylum Acidobacteriota; class Blastocatellia; order Pyrinomonadales; family Pyrinomonadaceae; genus QHXN01. The sequence continues at coordinate 16,375 of DASWNR010000057.1, read as the reverse complement.
CGACGTCCTGCTCGGCGCGGCCGTAGTCCTGTTCCTCGAAAACAACCTCTGCTTCCGCGAGACCCTCGGCGCGCAGACGTTCCTCATCTTCCCCGCGCTCATCAACCAGAAGCGCCCCCAACTCGAAGTGTCGGGGACGTTGGACGACTTCTCCTACCACGTGACCGGCGCGGTCGAGAACGTCTACGCGGCGCTCGTCGTCCAGTTGGGCTACACCAACACCTTCACGCGCACGAACCAGTGGCAGAATCAGGCCGAGTACGAGACGGCGCGCGGCGACGTGTGCGGCTTTCGCCAGGTGGAAGAGCGGGAGGGCGAGACGGAGATCGTCCTCTATTACGCGAAGGAGAAGTCGGGCGCGCGGCTGCTCTTTCAAGGACTCTTCGAGGACTTCCTGCGCGGCCGCGACGTAACCGTCATGAAGTTCCCGCCCGTGAGCTGTCCCGCCTGCCACTACGTACAGCCGCGCACCGAGGTCGTCAAGCGCATTAACGACGGCAAGAGTTTTCTGTTCTGCGGCGAGTGCGGCCAGCGGATCGGGCTCCCGAAGCAGGGCGAGCGCGTCGCGCTCAGCCGCGCCGAGCGCGAGCAGTTGGGCCGCGAGCAGGAGAGGGCACGCCGGCGGACTGAGTTCGAGTCGGCGCTCGTGCGCGTCAAGGCGGTCGTGCGCGACGAGGGGACGACGGCGCCGAGCTGCTTTGTCAGCTACGCGTGGGGCGACGAGGGGCAGGAGCGCTGGGTGCGCGGACTGGCGAAGGATTTGGAGAACGCCGGGGTGGAGGTCATCCTCGACCAGCGGGACAACCAGCAGCTCGGCGCGAACGTGGCGCGCTTCATCAGCCGCATCGAGCAGAGCGACTTCGTCATCGTGGTCGGGACGCCCCTGTACCGGCTGAAGTACGAGAACAAAGTCACCGCCACGGGCAGCATCGTCGCCTCCGAGGTTGACCTGATTAACCTGCGTCTCCTGGGCGGCGAGCGGGAAAAAGAGACGGTGCTGCCGCTGCTGCTCGAAGGCAACGAGAGTAACTCTCTCCCGCCGCTCGTCCGCGGCAGGGTCTACGGCAGATTCGACCAGAACGAGATGTACTTCCCTTCACTCTTCGACCTGATTCTCACGCTCCACCGTATCCCCTTCAGCCACCCGGCCGTGGACGACCTGCGCGACAAGCTGCGCGCTGTCGCGCCGCCCGTCAGGCTCACGGAATAGACCCGCCGTTGAAGTCTTCTCGTACCGCTCCCCCTCGTGCGAAACGTCGGTGTGTATTGTATCGTTTGGGCTTGAGATGAGTTTCGAGGCGCGCAACATTCTGGTTATTGATTTCGGGCAGTTGGGGGACGTGATTTTGAGTCTGCCGGCGCTGGCGGCCGTCCGGGCCAGGTTCCCGAGGGCGCGGGTGACGGTGGCGGTGGGGGGCGCGGCGGCGGCCGTCGTCGAGATGGCGGGCGTGGCCGACGAGGCGCTGGCGGTTGACCGCGTGGCGCTGCGCGACGGGCCGAAGCACCTCTCGGTGTGGCAGATAGGCAAGCTCGTCAGGGACGTGCGCAAGCGCAAGTTCGACTTCGTCATCGACCTGCACAGCCTGTCGGAGACCAACCTGCTCGGGTTCCTCTCGGGCGCGGGGCGCAGGCTCTACGCGCGCAGACCGGGCCGCTCGCTCGACTACCTCGCAAACTTCCGCCCCGCGCCGCCCGCCGAAGACCGCTCGAAGCACGCCATCGACCGTTATCTGGACGTGATCGCGCCGCTCGGCGTGGGCGAGGTGTCGCGCGTGCCGCGCCTCGCCGTGCGCGAGGAGGACGGCCGCGCCGTGGACGAGCTGCTGCGCAAGGCGGCGTCGGGCGTCAAGACGTGGCGCGGCGCGAGCCGGGCGGGCGGCGGCGCGTCCGACTCGCCGCTCGTCGGCATCTTCCCCGGCGCGGGGCACCCGAGCCGGCGCTGGCCCGTCGAGCGCTTCGCGGAGCTGGCCTGGATGCTTGAGCGCAACGACTCCGTCCGCTCCGTGCTCTTCGCGGGGCCGGAGGAGCGCCGGCTCGTGCGCGAGGCGCGGCCGAAGTTCCCGCCCTCGACGATAGTTCTCGACAGGCTGACCGTCCCGCAGCTCGCGGCCGCCGCCGAGCGCGTCTCCGTCTTCGTCTCGAACGACACGGGGCCGATGCACATCGCGGCGGCGGTCGGCACGCCCGTCGTCATCCTCATGCAGCACCACCCGATGTTCAACTGCTACATCCCGCCCGGCGAGCGCCACCGCGTCGTCGCCGCGCGCGCCATCGAAGAGATAGGCACCGACCTCGCCTATGCCGCCGCCCGCGCCGCCTTCACGACCGAGCGCGCCTCCTCGCTCTTCGACGCCTGAAAAACGCCCGAAAAAAGGCCGCTTAAGTCACTCTGACCCGTACTTTGTTTGGCCAATGTTTTATATGGACAAACAAAGTCAGTGTGTATATTATATTAACCGCACGCGGGCTGACTTACAGCGGCCTCGCACGAAAGCCCGCCACGCCCGCACAAAGTCGGCCCCGACCACCTCGTAACCCTTTACACACGCCTATCTCAGGAGTGACCGTCATGTCGAAACGCCTGAACCTGACGCTGCTGCCTCTGGTTCTTCTACTCTCCCACGCCGCCTCGTCGGCCGCGACCGTCCGCACCCCCGCCCCGTTCCGCCTCCGCGCCGCGAGCGCGCCGCTCCCGGGCGCGACGAACGAACGCGAGCAGGACGGTCTGGCGGGCCCCGTGCGCCGCGTCAGAACCGAGACCGCGAAAATCTCGGTCAAGAACGGCAAGCCGGTCGAGGGCGCGCGCCAGGTTCTGGAGACGACGACCTACGACCAGAAGGGCGCCCGCGTCGATAACGCCTACTTCCTCGCCGCCGGCGGCTCGCTCACGGGCAAGGAGGTCTACAAGTACGACGAGCGCGGCAACATCGTCGAGATGACGCTGCGCAACGACGACGGGACGCTGCTGGCGAAGGAGGTCTACACCTACGAGTTCGACGCGGTCGGCAACTGGATCAAGATGACGACCTCCGTGGCGGTGATGGAGGGCGGCAAGGTCAGCTTCGAGCCTTCGGAGGTCACATACCGGATGATCTCCTACTTCCTCGACGAGTCCGTGCTGGCGAAGATGCAGCCCGCCTCCGCGCAGTCCCCGGCCCCGGCGGCCGCCGCGCCGAACGCGCAGGCGACGAACGCGGCGGCGCAGCCCAAGCCTTCGCCCGGCGCGGCGAACCCTATGACGAACGCGGCGGCGAACGCGGCCGCGAACGCCGCGAAGCAGCAGCCCGTGAAGGAGCCGGCGCCGCGTAACGCTACGCTGCTCGTCGCCTCGCTCGACAAGGGCGCCGTGCCCGGCGCGCCCGCGCTCGGCGCGGCCTCGAACCCGGCCACGGCCGCGACCGGCGGCCCGGCCGTCAAGTCCGAAGGCGACGCGCCCGCCGCCACCGCGCCGGCCGCCCCCCTCCGCAGCGGCCCGATTCGCCCCATCTCGGGCGGCATCCTTAACGGCAAGGCGCTCAGCCTGCCGATGCCCGTCTACCCCGACGCGGCCAAGCGCGCACGCATCTCCGGCGTGGTCGAGGTCGAGGTGGTGATAGACATCAACGGCAAGGTCATCTCGGCGAAGACCGTGCGCGGCCCCGGCCTGCTGCAACAGGCCGCCGAGATGGCCGCGAAGCAGGCGCGCTTCACGCCGACGCTCCTCTCGGGTCAGCCGATGAAGGTCGTGGGCGTTATCACCTACAACTTCACGCTTCAGTAGTAACGGCCGCCGGCGGGAGGGGGCGCACGCGACGAGAGCGTCGCCCCCTTCCCGTCACCCTTTCGGTCCCCCGCCGACCTACACATCACACCCGCACTCCCCACATCAAACCGAGGAATCATCCATGGCACTTACCGGACAGTTGAGCGACATGTCGCTGGCCGAGCTGATCGAGTTCTTCTGCAACCAGCGCAAGACCGGCAGGCTCAAGATCGACTACCCGCGCGGCCACAGCGTCTTCTTCATCAAGGAGGGCGAGCTGGTCGACGCCAAGGTCGGCTCGCTCTCCGGCCCCGAGGCCGTCTACTTCTCTCTGACGCTGCCGAACGCGGCCTTCGACTTCAGCCCCGACGTGCAGGCCACGCGCCGCACCATCGACCAGGCGTGGACGCAGGTCGTGCTCGAAGGCTTGCGCCGCCTCGACGAGGGGCTCTCGCCGACCGAGGCCGACGCCTTCGGCTCGTGGTCGCCGAGCGAGTCGGAGCTAGCGCATATGCTCGACCAGGTCGAGCACCTCGGCGACGTGCAGCAGAAGCAGGAGCGCGAGAAGAGGGCGGCCGCGCGCGCCGCCGCGCCCGACAAGGCGCGCGAGGAGGGGGCGTCGTCGAAAGAGACTTCTAAAGATTCTAAGGGGGAAGCCTCGCCCGAGCCCTTCTCGATGATGGTCGAGGGCGCGGGCGCCGGCGGCGGCTCGAAGAAGAAGTTCGTGCTGGCTGGCGTGGGGGCGGCCGTCGTGCTCGCCTGCGCCGTCGCCGCCGTCCCGCTGCTGAGCCGCCCCGCCGCGAAGCCCTCCGCGGTAACCGCCGCCGCCCCCGCCGAAGCGCAGCCCGCTGCCGCGGCCGCGCCGGCCGAAGCCGCCCCCGCCGACACGAACTCCGACGCGGGCGCCGCCCCGGCCCCCGAGGCCAACGCCGCCGCCGCGGCCGAAGCCGCGCGCCGCGAGGAGCGCGAGCGACGCGAACGCGAGCGACGCGAGCGAGAGCGCCGCGAGGACGCCGCCGCGAAGAAGGAGGACGCCGCCCTCAACGCCGCCACAGACCCGGCCGCCGCGCCCAAGCCGGCCACGCCCTCGGGGCCGAAGTCCGTCAGGGTCTCCGTCTCCTACGACGAGGCCGGGCGCGTCACACAGGCTTCGGTCGCGGGCTCGACGCCCGGAGCCGAAGCCTACGGCTCGACCGCCGTCCGCATCGCACGCGGCAAACGCTTCCCCGCCGGCAAGCCCGGCTCGACCGTCATCACCATCCCGGTCAACTGACTCGCAAGAGGGAGCGCCCCATGACTAACCTCAGATGCCCGGGCTGCGGGCTTGTTAATTTTCCGACGGCCGTAGACTGTAAACGATGCGGCTCCGACCTGTCCGCCGCCGGTTACGCGGTCGGCAATCAATCAGCTTATGCGCGCGCGCACACCTACGACGCGGCGGCTCCCGCGGCGGGGCTGACTCCGCCTCGAACGCTCGGCATACTCCTCACGATTTTGGGGGCGTTGCTGGCTTGCGGCGGGGTGATTACGCTGGTCAGCAGTCGCCCTTCGCCGTATTTTCTGGTCGTCGGCGTCGGGATAGCCTTCAGCGGCCTTTTGATCGCCTCCGGCAAGCGGGCGGGCCTGTACGTCTACTTCACCACCCTCGGGGTGATGCTGGTGTGGTCGTTCGCCGAGACCGGAGGGGTCATGGCGAAGTTGATGCCGCGCGTGGCCTTACCCGCCATCATCGGCCTCCACCTTGCAAGGGAGAAAGTTCGCGCGCGTCTGAGCTGAGGCGCTCCCCGAATAAGATGACAAGGTGACGCGGCCGGCCCTTCAGCGAGGGGCGGCCGCGTATGCTTTAACTAACCTCTCAACTGCTGGTCACGCCAGGCCGACGACGCCGAGCGTGACGAGCAGCGCGCGCTTGAGGCCGAGGTCGCGACCCGCCGGGTCGTACCACTCGTCGAGCGTGTGCGTGTTGCCGGAGGAGCCGCCCGCGCCGATGGTGACGGCGGGCAGGCCGCGCGAGATGGCGATGTTCGAGTCGGTCGAGGAGCAGTCCAGGTAGGGCTTGGAGCCGAGCGCGCGCGTCGCCTCGACGGCGAGACGGACGAGCGGCTGTTCGGGCGCGGTCGCGCCGCCGGGCCGGTCGCCGATGAGCTTGACTTCGATTTCGAGCGGGGGCGCGCCCGCGCGGCGCGAGGCGTTCTCGTCCTCCGCTGCCTCGCGCGCCGCGCGGCGGAAGAAGGCGTCGAGGCGGCCCAACTCGACCGGCGACTCCGAGCGCAGGTCGACGTCCATGCGCGCGTCGCGCGGGATGACGTTGACGCCCGAGCCGCCCTCGATGCGCCCGACGTTGAAGGTCGTCCGCGGGCGCTTCGGCGCGGGGTAGGCCGAGAGGCGCGCGACCGCGCGGCCGAGCGCGTGGACGGGGTTCGGCACGCCGAAGTCGCCCCACGAGTGGCCGCCCGCGCCCCTGCACGTCACGCGGTAGCGGCGCGAGGCGAGCGCGGCGTGCGTGACGCGCTCAAGACCCGGGCCGTCGATGCTGACGAAGGCGTCGGCCCTGCCCGCCCACTCGCCCGAGGTCAGGAGGTGCCGGACGCCGCGCAGGTCGCCCTCGCCCTCCTCGCCGACCGTGCCGACGAAGAGTACCGAGCCTTCCGTCTCGACCCCGCACCCGTCGAGCGCGCGCGCTATCGCCAGCAGCGCCGCCAGCCCGCAGCCGTCGTCCGCGATGCCGGGCGCGCGCATGAGCCCGGAAGGCTCGCGCCGGACTTCGCAGTCAGTCCCCTCGGGAAAGACCGTGTCGAGGTGCGCGCTCAGGACGAGCAGCGGCGAGGCGGCGCGCCCGCGCCTGAGCGCGAGGCAGTTGCCCTCGGCGTCGAGCCGCGCGCCTTCGAGCCCGCACGCCTCGAACTTCGCGCGCAGCAGTTCCGCCCGCGCCCGCTCGCCGAAAGGCGGCGCGGGGACACAGACCATCTCCGCGTGCTCCTCGTCGAACTCGGCCGAGCCCCCCTCGAAGAAGCGGAACGCGCGGCGCACGCGCTCCGACCCCAGGAGCGCGCGGACGGCCTCCTCCGGCGTGACGGTGGTGGTGGCGGGAAAAGTCATCGGGAAGTACTGAGGGCTGAGGACTGAGGACTGAGTGAAGGCGGTTCCGTCTCAGTCCTCAGTCCTTCTTACACCAGCCGCATTACCTCGTCTTCGGAGAGGACACCGCGCGCACTCTTGGCGTGGTCGTAGATGCGCTGGACGCGCTCGTCGGTGGCTTCGTGGCCGCGCGATTCGAGCCAGTAGACGACGTTCGACTTGCCGCTCATCGGGCCGACCTCTATCTGCTGGCGCATGCCGAAGAGCCCGGCGGGCACGCCCGAGTAGACGAGGTCCGCGAGTTCGTTGTCGCCCTTCCGGAAGCACTTGATGACGGCCGCCGCGTGGACGCCGGTCGCCGTGCGGAAGGCGTCGCGGCCGAAGACGGGGTAGTTGTGCGGGATCGGCCAGCCGCAGCTCTCGGCCGCCTTCTCGCAGTACTCGCGCAGGCGTGAGAGGTCGTTGTCTATCCAGCCCATCAGCCTGAGGTTGACGAGCAGTTGATCCATCGGCGTGTTGCCGACGCGCTCGCCGACGCCGAGGGCCGAGCCGTGAACCTGGTCGGCGCCGCCCTCGATGGCCGCGACGGAGTTGATGACGCCCAGCCCTCGATCCTGGTGCCCGTGCCAGTCGAGGCGTACGCCGCCGCCCTGCTCTTCGATGATGTTCTTAACGAAGCGGACGACCGCGCGCGCGCCGTCGGGCGTGGCGTGGCCGACCGTGTCGCAGACGCAGACGGCGCGCGCGCCCGAGCGTATCGCCGTCGTGTAGAGCGCCCGGATGGTCTCGGGGTCGGCGCGCGTCGTGTCCTCCGTGACGAACATGACGGGCAAGCCTTCGCCGACGGCGAAAGATACGGCCTCCTCGGTCAACTTCAAGAGCCGGTCGAGCGTCCAGCCTTCGGCGAAGAAGCGGACGAAGGAGGAGCCGAGGAAGGTGCAGGCTTCGATGGCGATGCCGGCGCGCTGCGAGATTTCGGCGATGGGCCGGATGTCGTTCTGGTGGGTGCGCGCGGCGCAGTTGGGCCGGATTTTTAACTTCTGCTCGACGATCTCGCGCGCGAGCCGCTCGACGCCCTCGGCGTGCGTGCCGCCCGCGCCGGGCAGGCCGATGTCGGCGGTGTCTATCCCGAGGTCGTTCATCAGGTGGAGCAGCTCCACCTTGCGCCCGACCGAGGGCTCGGACACCGACGGCGATTGCAGCCCGTCGCGCAGCGTCTCGTCGTCGAAGCTGATGCGGCGGCCGGGCGCGGGGTGGGTCGGCTCGACCCGGTTCCAGTCGTAGATTAACTCACTCGCCGGCACTTCCACTCACCTCCGTTTTAGGGGCAATTCACTGCTCTCTTCGGCGTGTTTCGAGGAGAGTTCGATTACAGCAAGCGCCACGCGCACTGTCAAGCGGGCGGCTGGCCGCCGCACGCCCTCCTGTGCTACCGTGCCCGCAAAGCGAACCGTTATGAAGACACTAAAGAAGCTCTTCGAGAGCAACCGCGCGTGGGCCGAGGAGATTCGCGCGCGCGAGCCCGGATTCTTCCGCGAGCTGGCGCGGCAGCAGACGCCCGAGTATTTGTGGATCGGGTGCTCGGACTCGCGCGTGCCCTCGACGCAGCTCGTCGCGCTCACGCCCGGCGAGATGTTCGTCCACCGCAACGTCGCCAACCTCGTCGTCCACACGGACCTCAACTGCCTCTCCGTGATGCAGTACGCGGTGGACGCCCTGAAGGTGAAACACGTCATCGTCTGCGGCCACTACGGCTGCGGCGGCGTGCAGGCGGCGCTCGACGGCGGGCGGCTCGGGCTCATCGACAACTGGCTGCGCCACGTGCAGGACGTGGCCGAGAAGTACGCCGGCGCGCTCGCGCGCGCCGAGGGACGGGAGGCGCGCCTCCGCCTGCTCTGCGAGCTGAACGTGCGCGAGCAGGTGTCGAACGTCTGCCGCACGACGGTCGTGCAGGCGGCCTGGGAGCGCGGGCAGGAGCTTTCGGTGCACGGCTGGATTTACGCGCTCGAAGACGGGCTGCTGCGCGACCTCGGGCTGTGCGTCACCTGCCCCGACGACCTCGCCGGGGCTGCGGGCGCGCCGGAGAAACTTGAAACGATTTCGTGAACGGCGCGGCGCGCGCCGCCGTGTATACTCCCCCGTCGTAAACATCTCACCGGGCCGGAGGCCGAAACCATGTCCGCTAGCGGCAGAAGGATGGTCGTCATCGACGGGGCCAACGTGGCCTACGAGGAGCGCAGCGCGGGCGGCAAGCCCAAGTTCTCGAACCTGCTCAAAGTGCGCCGCGAGCTTGAGGAGAGGGGCTTCGAGCCCGTCATCCTCGTCGACGCCAGCCTCAAGTACGACATCGACGACCAGGAGCAGTTGGAGAACCTCATCCGCTCGCAGCAGGTGCGGCAGGTGCCGGCCGGCACCGACGCCGACTTCTTCATCATCCAGTTCTCACAGGAACTCGACGCGCTCATCGTCACCAACGACCGCTACAAGGACTACGCAGACCAGTACCCCTGGGTCAACGAGCGCCGCCTCCCCTACATGATCGTCAAGGGCGAAGTCGTCCTCTACGAAGAGCAGCAGTAGACAGTAGTCAGTAGAAACAGCTTTCGCCGGTAGAATCGCGCGGGCGTCAGCGTCAACGACCTTCACGCGGAGCGCTACTGTCTACTGACTTCTGTCTACTTCTTTTCCCCTTTTTACTTTTGCCTTCCCTTTGTTGTAGCCTCGTCGCGCCCCGCGCCTGCCGTCGGAACTCTCCCCGGCCGATCCCGCGCGTCAAAGGTGTAAAGGATGCTCATCGCACTCGGGTCGGCACGCTCGGCCAAGATCATGGCGTTGCGCGCGGCCTGCGCGCGCGTCGCCGAGATTGACCCGCGCTGGCGGCAGGCCGAGCTGGTCGCGCGACCCGTGGAGACGGGCGTCTCGCGGATGCCGCTCTCGGACATGCAGCTCATGCGCGGCGCGCGCAACCGCTCGGAGGCCGTGCGCGAGCTGCTGGCGGGCGAGGGGCGGCGCGCCGACTTCTACGTCGGGCTCGAAGGCGGCTTCCACTCGATCACCTTCGACGGCGAGCGGCGGACGTTCCTGCACGGCTGGGCCTACGTCTCGGACGGCGCGCGCGGCTACTTCGGCCACGCGCCGGCCTTGACCGTCCCGCCCTCGCTCGCCGCGCGCGTCGAGCGGACGGGGCGCGAGCTGGGCGAGTTCATCGACGAGATAGCGGGCGCGACCGACACGCGCAGCCGCGAGGGCGCGTGGGGCGTGCTCTCGCGCGGCCTGCTCACGCGCGCGATGAGCTTCGAGACGGCGCTCGTCGCCGCCTTCGCGCCCTTCTACAACGCGCGGCTCTACGCGTGAGATTGCGGGTGAGATTGCGGGCGGGATTCGGAAGACGAAGTTTGAAAGGTTTGTTTGCGGGATGGTGGAGAGACTCACGGCTGAAGGCAACGACGAGCACCTCGTCAAGGTCGGGCACAACTCCCCGGGCTGGATAGAGGTCATCGCCGGGTCGATGTTCTCGGGCAAGTCCGAGGAGCTTATCAGGCGTCTGCGGCGCGCGCGGATCGCGCGGCTCAAGGTGCAGGTCTTCAAGCCCGAGATAGACGTGCGCTACTCGCGCGACCACATCGTCTCGCACTCCGAGATGCGCCACGAGTCGGACGCCGTGCGCACCGCCGGCGAGATACTCGAACTCGTCCGGCCGTCCACGGAGGTCGTCGGCATCGACGAGGGTCAGTTCTTCGCCGACGACCTCGTCGAAGTCGCCAACGCGCTCGCCGGGCGCGGCGTGCGCGTCATCATCGCGGGGCTCGACCAGGACTACACGGGCCGGCCCTTCGGGCCGATGCCGCAGCTCCTCGCCGTCGCCGAGTACATCACCAAGACGCACGCCATCTGCGTCCGCTGCGGCCAGCCCGCCAACTACTCGCAGCGCATCGTCGAGGTCGAGGGGCAGGTCGTCGTCGGCGCCTCCGACACCTACGAGGCGCGCTGCCGACGCTGCTTCGTCCCACACGCCGACACGCCCACGCGCCACGTCGAAGAGGCTTGAGCGCCCGCGACGAACCGGACGCGGGACGGCGGCGGGCTTCTGTCTTTACGCGAAGCCCGCCGCCGTCTTACTCGAACGCCCGCCTCAGTTCCTGCGCTTGGCGTGGAACGTCTTGTTAACAATCATCCACTTGCCGTCTATCTTGAGCATGGACATGTAGTCCGTGAAGACGACGGTCGGGTAGTCGAGCGTCAGCTTGACGAAGGCGGCGTCGCCGGCGATGTCTACGCTGTCGATGCGGCGCTTGCGCTGCGCCTCGTCCGGGGCGGGCTTGCCGCTGGCGCGCGAGATGTACTCCTCGGCCGTCCACTGCGTCACCTTGCCCTCGCGGATGAAGAAGAGTTTCGAGTCCGTGTGGAAGACCTTCCTGAAGTGCTCGCCCTGCCCCGTCGCGTGCCCCTGAAAGTAGTGCTCGATGGCCGCGCGCACGGCCGCCTCCTCCGACTGCTGCGCCGAAGCCTGCGCGCACATGACAAACAGCAGCGCCACGACGGCGAAGGCTGCCCGGTTCAAATTCCGCATGCGAATCTCCTTTGCCTGTTTCACCCGAACACGTGTAGGTGGAATTTATTCAGAAGCCTGAACGCGCCCGCGAGACCCCGGCGAAATCGAAGTCGGGAACGCCGCCCCCGCGTCTCGACGCGCGCCGTTCTATACGGCGGGCGCGCCGCTCCCGTTCCCCCTTAAAGAGCGTTAGGGATGCTTGTTGCCCCTCTTCTTATCACGCACGCGCCGGATGACGGGTAGCAAATCCTGTCGTACCTGTTCCCACGCGAAGGAGGTCTTCGGCGCTTCCGCGATACTTTTGTACTTCGGAGCCAGCCGCTGCAACTTGCCGAGGAAGGCGTCCTCGTCGGAGGCGCAGGGTTCGAGTTTGACCGTGACAATCTCCACCTCGCCCGCGTCCCGCCGCTCCCTGGCTCGCCGCAGCTCCGGGTCTCTGATGTAAGGCCGCACGAGCGAGGTCTGGCTGGCGACGAACAGGAAGATGTCCATGTCCTCAAGCCTCTGGCGAATCTCCTCGTCCCACTCTTCGCCCGCGATAAGTCGTCGCCTGTCGCGCCACGCGGCCAGCCCGTACTGCTGCTCAAGAATGTCGAGCATCAGGTCGAGGCGCTTGAGCAGTCGCTCGTCCTCGTGTGCGTAGCTGACGAACACGCGGACGGGGACGGGAGCCGTGGACGGGGCGCGGTCTATCGCCCGGGCTTCCGCGGGCACCAGCTTGTCTAGTTCGCGGGTGACGTTCACCTCCGCGGTTCCGTCAGGCTGAATCGGCAGCTTCTGCTTCGGCCTGTTGGGCTGCTCGACCTCGCGCAAAGCCTTTACGCTTATCCACTGCTCGCCCTCGCCCGTAAGCTCCAACTCTTCGGTCGGCTGCATCTTCATCTCTTCGTGGAGCGTTTCCAGCTCGCGGCGCACCATCGACACGAGCACGCGGCGCGTCTCGTCGTCACCGCCTAAAACGAAGACGTGAATCTCCGAACGGTCGGACTCCTCACGGATGAGAGCCTGCGCCTCCGCGTGCCTCAGGACGACGCCGTGCCGCCAGTGCGGCGCGCCTTCGCTCAGCGCGTGCGTCCGCACGATGAAGCGCGGGAGCAGACCCGGAGGCAGCACGTCGTAACGGTACCGCAGACTCACCGGCGCATCGTCCCACGGCTCCGACATCTCGGGCTCGAACTCCGGCAGAAGCTCCGGCACGAGATACCGCGTCGGCTTCCCCTTCTCCTCCTCGCTCGCGTAGCAGAGCTGAAAGGCTCGCATCAGTTCGAGGATGAAGCCGTGCGTCGAGGGCGGGTAATCTTTCGTCCTGATGACTTTCTGCTCCTCCGCCTCCTTCAGCACCCTCGGCATGTCCGCCGCCGCCAGTTGGCCGTCGTTCTCCGCCACGGACGGGGCGCGAATCACCGCGTAGACGCCGCCCGTCACCCAACTCGGGTTGAGCACGCGCGTGTCGTGGAGCCTCGGGTCGTTCCCGAAATAGAGGGCGAGCCCCAGCGCATGGAGGATTCCGGCCAAATCGGCCTGCGCGTCCGGCCGCTTCTCGTTGAACCGGTCGCAGAGGGCCGTGTACTGCTCGTAGGTGAGGAAGTTCTCGCCCATACTCGCTACCGCGTCCTTAATCTCGCGCCAGTGCTTCGGGAAGCGCAGCCACACGTCCGGCATCCGCTCCTGCACGGTCGTCGAGATTGCCTCACGCAACTCCTCGATGCCCTCGCCGAGCAACGCGTCCGTCGGGATGAAGTCGACGATGAACGGGAACTTCCGCCGCAGCTTTACCTCATCGACCCGCCAGCGTCGGCCGTGGCTCCAGTTCAAGACCACGATGACGGGCGAGCCGCTGCCCTGCGTCTCTATCAGCTTGAGCCAGTACTCCGCGTCGCGCTGCGCGAGCCCGGTGCGTGGCTCCAGCACCAGCAGGTAGAGGCTGCGCTCGGTGAGGAAGAACTGGTGGGTCGAGTGCAGAATTTCCTGCCCGCCGAAATCCCACGCGCGGGTTCGGACTTGTCCTCCCGCGCATCCGAGCATCAATTCACGGATGGCGATTGAGTGAGTCTCCGACTCGTTCGCGTTCGTCTCTTCGCCAGCCAGTTGCTTGACCAGCGTCGTCTTCCCCGCCTTCCCGCGCCCGACGAGCAGCAGCTTTAATTCCAGCAGCGGCCGGCCCTCCTCCGCGCGCGACTCGAAGTAGTAGCGGAGGATTTCCTGAGGCGGCCTATCCAATAGGCTTCCCGGTAGACCTAAGCGGGGGTTACCGTCTAAAGTCAGTTTTGTGAGGGGTAGGTGCTGTAGGCTTTCTGGAAGCGACTCCAGCCGATTTCTTGATAACCAAAGTATGCTAAGCCCGGTTAACTCTTCTACCTGCGGTGGGAGATGGCGGAGAAAATTGCCTGAAAGACTAAGCACTTTGAGAGCCTTAAGTTCTCCAATCCATTCAGGAAGTTCTTGGATTTCGTTGTCTTCCAAATCCACAACTTCAACCTCCGACAGACTGCGGAGGCTTTCGGGAACTGTCTTTAACCCCAGACTATATAAGGTGAGAATTTCGGTTCGGCTGCCAAAGCTCCTCTCATACACGTCTCTCATCGTTTTATCCTGCGCAACAGGAGCAGCCTTCCATTCCTTGATTCTTTTTTCAGCAATCTCCTCGGGCGTGCGCGTACCCTTGGCAGGCTGCGCACTGCGTGCGGCTCGTTTCTTAGACGCCTCGGGAGGGGTTCTTCTCTTAGACACGTTCGACTCCTTTGAGGTTGAGTCTTGCCTTGCGTGAACGTTGACGGCGCAATGGGGTTTCAATCGGCGTCGGGTTTTTCGGGGGCCGTGGACGGGGGGGTCAGTTCGAGTTCTTCGGCGAGGCGCGTCCAGACTTGGGCGAACTTTTCCACGTCGGCGCGTGTGTGTTCGAGTACGCGGCGGCTGTCGAGGTAGGCCGCCCAGTGGGGGGTGTTGACGAGCGCCTCCTGCGTCTCGTCGCCGATGACCTGCGCCATCAGGGCGACGAGGTCTTGGGTGACGCGCGTGTGTTCGAGCAGCGCCTGGATGATGGTGTAGGCGAGCCGCGCCTGCTCGTACGCGAGACCCTGCGGTTGTGTCCCCGCGCCCGCGCCGCCGCCAGCGCCCTGTTCGTCGCCGGCCGTCACTCGGAACCTCCGGGCGAATCTTGCGCGTGCCAGCCGCCGCGTACGAGCGGGAGTTCGGCGACGCGAGCGGCGCAGACCTCTGCGTCGCCGTCGAAGAGTTTCAGCTCGGTGCCCGGCGCGAGGAAGTCGTACTTGACGAGCGCGAGCGCGACGCGGGCGCGCAGGCGCGGCGAGTAGACGCTTGAGGTGACGCGCCCGGCCTCGCGCCCGCCCAAGGGGTCGCGCAGGCGCGCGTCGGCGGGCGGCTCGGCGTCGGTGTCGAAGACGACGCCGGCGAGTTGCTTGGCGACGTGGCCGCGCCAGTGTATGCGCGCGATGATCTCCTGCCCGGCGTAGCAGCCCTTCGTATAGCTGACGGCCTCCGCCTCGTCCACGACTTCGAGCACGACGTTCGAGTCCGAGGCGTCAACGCCGTAGCGCGGCACGCCGGCCTCGACGCGCAGGACTTCGAGCGCGTCCGCGCCGGCGGGTCGCGCGCCCGCTTCGACCAACGACTGCCAGAGCGGCGCGGCGGACTGGGCGTTGACGAAGATGTCGAAGCCGTCTTCGGCCGTGTGCGTCGCGCGGATGACGAGCGTCGGCTCTCCGCCCCGGTCTTCGTCCGCGCGCGCGACGCGGGCGCGCGCGAGCCCCGCGACCCCGTCGCCGAAGACGGCGCGCACGACCTCGGCCGCGCGCGCGCCCTGCACCGAGACGAGCGCCGTCTCGGGCGTCAAATCGCGCACGCGGAAGTCGCCCGCGAGCGTGAAGCGTCCGAGCAGTTTGAGCAGCGCGGCGTAGGTCGCGGGCTCCGTGTCGAAGACGAAGCGCGCGCCGTCGCGCAGCACACGCGCGGAGGCGAGGAGCCGCCCCTGCGGGTTGGGGAAGGCCGCGTGCATCCACGCGCCGTCTTCGAGCCGCGCCACGTCGTTCGTCAACATGCCGTTGAGGAACATGACGGCCTCGCCGCCCGACACCTCGACGCGGCCGCGCGCCGAGAGGTCGAAGAGTCCCGCGCCCCGGCCGCGCACGGCCTCGTACTCCGCGGCGGCGTCTCCGAAGTCGGACGCGACGACGCACCCGTCTCCCTCGCGGAAGGAGGCGCCCGCGCGGCCGAGCGCCTCTTCGAGCGGCGAGTGGCGGGGCGCGGTCGCTTCGGGCGCCTGACCCTGCGGCGCGTGACTGTGAACTACTTCGGCCATCTACTTGTTCAGCTTCTCAAGCTCGGCGCGCAGCGCGTCGTAGTCCTTCTTGTCGCCGGCCTTGAAGGCGAGGTTGACGTAGCGCACGACGCCTTCACGGTCGATGAGGTAGACGGTGCGCTTGTTCATGCCGTACTGCTCCATGTAGCTGTCGTAAGCCTTGGCGACGCTGTGGTCGTGGTCGGAGAGCAGCGGGAATTGCAGGTTGTGGTGCTTGGCCCACTCGTGGTGCGAGAAGGCGTAGTCGCCGCTGACGCCGAGCACGGCGGCGTTGAGCTTGCCGAACTCCATGAAGGTGTCGCGGAACGTGCAGACCTCGGTCGTGCACCCGCCCGACCAGTCGGCCGGGTAGAAGGCGAGGATGACGTTCTTGCCGCGCAAGGACGCGAGCGTCATCTGCTCGTCCGGCCGCATGAAGATTTTCTCCTTCGTCGCGTACGGGAGCTTGAAGTCGGGCGCGGCCTCTCCGACCTTGGGCGCGGCGGTCTTCGGCGCGGAGGCGCCGCCCGCCGGCGCGGTCTTGGAGACGGGCTGGCCGCCCGAGGCGGACTGCGCGGCGCACGCGCACGCGAGGGCGAAGACGGCCGCGAGTGAGCGCGCGTACGCGCCGGCGCGTTTAAAGTCCCGCTTGGTCTGTGTTCTGTTCGGCATGGCTTTTTTAAACCTCTCGGCGTGCGGCCGCGCG
>DASWNR010000056.1:0-27515 GCA_036399155.1 Pyrinomonadaceae bacterium | reverse complement strand
GTCGATCTGTAGCATCGCGCGGAAGGACTCTTCGGCCTCGGGCAGGCGGCCGGCCTTCAGGTGCGCTTCGCCCGCAGAGCCGTACGCGCGCAGCGCCGCCGTCAGCGCCGCGTGCGCCTCCCGTTCGCGGCCGAGCTTGATGTGCGCGAGCGCGAGGTTGAAGTGCGCCTGTCCGTAGTCCGCGTCCAACTCCGTCGCGCGGCGGAAGGCGGCGGCCGCCGGCTCGAAGCGGCCGGCGGCGAAGTGCGCGCTCCCCAGGTTGTTGTGCGCGGCCGCGAGCGCGGGGTGCGCCGCGACGGCCTCCTCGTACTCTTTGACCGCCTGCTCAAGCTTGCCCTTCGAGAAGAGTTCGAGCCCGCGCTCGTTGTGCCGGAGCGCCTTCTGCTCGGCGGGGGTCGCGGCGCGCACGACGCCGGGCCGGGCGGCCTTCCCGGCGTCCGAGGGGAACGCGGTGTCGGACTTGCCCTCCTCGAAACGCCGTCGGCGCGTCGTCTCCAGGGCGCGCTTCGACATCTCTTCGCGGTACTGCCGCGCTTCGCGCATGCGCTCCGCGTCTGTGGGCGTCTGCCGCGCGCGCGCGGCCGGACACGCCAGCGCGAGCGCGGCGAGCGCCGGGAGGAAGAGGACAAAGCGTCGGACGTGGCCCGTGAATGTCATGGCGGCCTCCTCGGGGCGGCGGCGGGTCGGTCGGAAGTTTTGAAAGCCCCGACGGCGCGGGAGAAGCTCGTGCGGGGCCCGTGCGCGATTATACGCCGGGGGCTTTGTTGCACAAACGGGGCGGCGCAGACGGGTCGCGGCCTTTAGCCTTCGCCCTCGACGGGGGCGCCCGCCTCCTGCCACGCGCGCCAGCCGCCCGCGAGCGAGCGGACGTTGGTGTAGCCCATGCGCTGTAAGTTGTCGGCCGCGAGCGCCGAGCGGTAGCCGCCGCCGCAGTAGAGAATCAACTCGGCCGCGTGGTCCGGGACTTCGCGTTCGATGTCGCGCTCGATGACGCCGCGGCCGATGTGTTGCGCGCCGACGGCGTGTCCGCGCTCCCACTCGTTGTCCTCGCGCACGTCGACGAGGCGCGCGCCCCGCTTCATGCTCTCAAGGGCGGCCGCCACGTCCACCTCGCGCACGCGCGCCGCGGCCTCGCCGACTATCTTCAGGAACCCTTCGGTGTGCTCCATAAGCCCGACCCCGCCCCCAACGGTTTGACTTTCGTTTTCGCAGTTTGCTACATCATAGCGCTTCCCCGTTTCCCTGTGGAGTGTCATATGCGTAAGACAGTCGCCCCCACCCTGCTCGCGCTCGTCTGCGCCGCCTCGCTCCTGGCCTGCGCGGGCGGCGGGGGCGAAGCTCCGCAGACGCCCGACGCGGTCATCGACGCGCTCAAGGCGCTCACGGACGAGCTGGCGGACAAGGTCGAGTCCGCGCGGGACGCGAAGGCGGGCGTGGCCGAGGCGCAGAGCGTGCTCGACTCGCGCAAGGGCGAGATGGCCGCGCGCATCGACGCCCTCAAGAAGAGCGGGCGGATGAGCGACCCTTCGGCGCGCGGACGCTGGCTCGAAGCCGAGGTGGACAACACGCAGCGCGTCCGCGACCTGAAGCTCAAATACCTGGACGCCTCCCGGAGCGACCCGGAGCTGAAGGCCGCGCTCGAACGGCTCGCGGCCGACTACGACTCGATGTTCAAAGACCGCTGAGGCGGCGCGGGCGCCCCCGTTGGAGTAAAAGGGCGCGGGCGTCTATAATGACTTTCAAAAGTGATAAGTGATGAGTGACGAGTGATGAGAAGGAAGGGGCGGGCCTCGCCTCCCCTTATCAACCGTCGGCCGTCACACGTCACTCGCCTTCTGAGGAGATACAAAATTTGTCTACGGAACAGTTCGACGTGACGGTGATCGGGTCGGGGCCGGGCGGGTACGTGGCCGCGATACGCGGGTCGCAGCTCGGCTTGAAGGTGGCGCTCGTCGAGAAGGACAAGCGGCTGGGCGGGACGTGCACGCTGCGCGGCTGCATCCCGACCAAGCAGCTTTTGATGTCGGCGCACCACTACGAGATGGCGCGCGAGGGGCTCGCGGACTTCGGCGTGCAGGTCTCGGACGTGCGGCTCGCCTTCGACGACGTGCAGAAGCGCAAGGCTAAGGTCGTGATGAAGAACTCGAAGGGCATCGAGTTTTTGATGAAGAAGAATACGATCACCGTCTTCAAGGGCACGGGCAAGCTGGCGCTGCCCGGCAAGGTCGAGGTGACGGGCGAGGACGGCAAGGCGCAAGTCATCAACACGAAGAACATCATCATCGCCACCGGCTCGGTCGTCCGCCCCATCCCGGGCTTCGAGACCGACGGCGAGCGCGTCGTCAACTCCGACCACATCCTCGAACTTGAGAAGGTGCCGAAGTCGCTCATCGTCCTCGGCTCGGGCGCGGTCGGGACGGAGTTCGCCTCCGTCTACTCGCGCTTCGGCGCGGAGACGACGCTCGTCGAATTGATGCCGCGCATCATGCCGCTCGAAGACGAGGAGATTTCCAAAGAGCTTGAGAAGTCGTTCCGCAAGCGCGGCATCAAGTGCCTGACCGGCACCAAGCTCGAACGGGTCGAGAAGACCGAGGCGGGCGTCCGCGTCACGGGCAAGGACGCGAAGGGCGACGACGTGTCGCTCGAAGCCGAGATGCTCCTCGTCGCCGTCGGGCGCATGCCCTACCTCGAAGGTCTGGGGATCGAGGGGACGAAAATCAAGGTCGAGCGCGGGGCGATTTCTGTGGACGAGTTCTGCCGCACGGGGGAGCCCGGCGTCTACGCCATCGGCGACGTGATACCGACGCCGTGGCTCGCGCACCTCGCGTCGAAGGAGGGCATCCTCGCCGTC
Source organism: Pyrinomonadaceae bacterium (assembly GCA_036399155.1). Taxonomy (GTDB): domain Bacteria; phylum Acidobacteriota; class Blastocatellia; order Pyrinomonadales; family Pyrinomonadaceae; genus QHXN01. The sequence continues at coordinate 24,664 of DASWNR010000056.1, read as the reverse complement.
GAGCAGATCGCCGGCCAGAAGCCGCACCCCATCAACCTGCGCCACGTGCCCTCGTGCACCTACTGCGACCCGGAGGTCGCGTCCGTCGGAATCACGGAGGCGAAGGCGAAGGAGCTGGGCTACGACGTGAAGGCGGCGAAGTTCCCGTTCTCCGCGTCGGGCAAGGCCCGCATCCTCGGCGAGGAGGAGGGCTTCGTCAAGGTCGTCAGCGAGACGAAGTACGACGAGCTTCTGGGCGTCCACGTCATCGGCCCGCACGCGACCGAGATCATCCACGAGGCCATCGTCGCGCTCCACCTCGAATCGACGGCCGACGAGCTGGGCCGCGTCATCCACGCGCACCCGACCGTCTCCGAGGCCGTCATGGAGGCCGCCGAGGGCATCCACGGGCTGACCATCCATTTCTAATAGCCATCGACCGTTAGCCGTCGGCCGTTGGCTAAGGCAAAACAGCTAACGGCCGACGGCTAACGGCTAACAGCTTCTTTATGAAAAACACCCCCACGACCAGGAACGCCCCGCGCGCAGGCCGAGGCGCGAAGGGCAAGGCCAAAGAGGCGGCTCCGAACGGGAGCGGCGCGACGCCCGAGCCGTTCCACTTCCTGCCGCCGCCGAGCGCCGGGCCGCTCTCGCTCGCAGACCCCTCGAACGAGCAGGGCGAACTCGTCTGCACGTCCGAGACGACGCTCGACGGCGGGCAGTTGCTTGAGCTTTACCGCTGGCTGCAACTCACACGCCTGGTCGAGGAGCGGCTGGTCAACCTCTACCGGCAGACGAAGGTCGTCGGCGGCGTCTTCCGCTCGCTGGGTCAGGAGGCGACGGCCGTCGGCACCGCCTACGCGCTCGCGCCCGGCGACTTCATCTCGCCGCTCATACGCGACCTCGGCGCGGTGCTCGTCAAAGGCATCCGCCCGCGCGACATCTTCGCGCAGTACATGGCGAAAGCCTGGGGGCCTTCCGAGGGGCGCGACCTCAACATCCACTTCGGCGACATCTCGAAAGGGTTCGTCGGCCCCATCTCGCACCTCGGCGACATGATTCCGGTGATGACCGGCATCGTGCTGGCCGCGCGCATGCGGCAGCGGGACACGGTCGCGGTCGCCTACATCGGCGACGGCGGGATGAGCACGGGCGCGTTCCACGAGGGGCTCAACTTCGCCGCCGTCCAGAAGCTCCCGCTCATCATCGTCGCCGAGCACAACTGGTACGCCTACTCGACGCCGACCTCGAAGCAGACCGCCGTCGCCAACCTCGCCGAGAAGGCCGGCGGCTACGGCATACCCGGCTACGTCGTGGACGGCAACGACGTGGTCGCCTGCTATGAGGTCATGAAGCGCGCTGCCCGCGAGGCGCGCGGCGGGGGCGGGGCCGCCGTCATCGAGGCCAAGACCTACCGCCGCAAGGGGCACGCAGAGCACGACGACCAGCGCTACATCCCCGAGGGCGAGATAGAGTACTGGGAGAAGCGCGACCCGCTCGAACGCTTCCACCGCCACCTGCTCTCGAAGGGCGTCGCGACGCCGGAAAAGCTGGACGAAATAGTCGCCGACGTCCGCCGCGAGATCGAAGAGGACTCGGCCTGGGCCGAATCCTCCCCGATGCCCGAGCCCGAGACGGCCGCCCACAACGTCTTCGACAACTCGATAGTCCCCCCGGCCTTCCGCCCGAAGGTGCTGGAGAATTAATGACGTTGCTGCCGACACATCACATGGCGCGCCGCCAGGCGTCTTCTACTCTCGAAACCGTTTCCTACGGAGAGAAGAAGATGGGACTCACTTACGCTGACATCGAGCTCATCAGTACTGACGACCTTGCGCTTCACCGCCACGGCTACCTGCCGGAGGGTGAGATAAAGCGTATGCGCGTCACCATGCTGGTTGATAGCGGCGCAGACATGCTAGTCATCAATGACCACATCAAGCAGCAGCTCGACCTGCCCGTAATTGAAAGGCAGACCGTGCGGTTGGCCGACGACAGCGAGTGCCGCGTGGACATCGTCGGCCCCATCGACGTTAGATTTGAAAACCGCTCAACGACGGTGCGGGCGGCCGTCCTCCCGGGCGACGCCGAGCCGTTGCTGGGCACGATTCCTATTGAAGACATGGACGTTGTGATTGACCTCAGACGGCGGCGTCTCATCGTCAACCCGGAAAGTCCGTATATCGCTCGGAAGCGCGTCAAGTGACGGCGCGTCTTAAGTAAAAGATGTCAACAGCGACCAGAAAAGAGCACAAGTCGGCGCGGCCGGCGCGCGGCGGGGTGGTGACCTTCGTCGAGGCCATCAGGCAGGGCCTGTGGGAGGAGATGGAGCGCGACCCGTCGGTGTTTCTCATCGGCGAGGACGTGGGCGCCTACGGCGGCGCGTTCAAGGTGACGGACGGGCTCCTGGCCGAGTTCGGCGAGGGGCGCGTCATCGACACGCCCATCTCCGAGGCGGCCATCGTCGGCGCGGCCTGCGGCGCGGCGCTGATGGGGATGCGCCCCGTCGCCGAGTTCCAGTTCATAGACTTCATCTCGCCCGCCTTCGACATGCTGACGAACTACGCCGCGAAGTGCCGCTACCGCTGGGGCGCGGGGCTGCCGACGGTCTTCCGCGGCCCCTGCGGCGCGGGCGTCCACTCGGGGCCGTTCCACAGCTTGAACGCCGAGTCGTTCTTCCTCAACACCGCCGGGCTGAAGATGGTCGAGCCCTCGACGGCCTACGACGCGAAGGGGCTCATCAAGGCGGCGATACGCGACCCCGACCCCGTCCTCTTCTTCGAGCACAAGAAGCTCTACCGCCTGCCGCGCCTGCGCGAGGAGATTCCCGAAGACGACTACACGGTCGAGATCGGCAAGGCGCGCACACGACGCGAGGGGCGCGACCTTTCGATCATCACCTTCGGCGCGCAGGTGCTGGCGGCGCTCGACGCGGCGGAGGAGTTGGAGAAGGAAGGGCTCGACGTGGAGGTCGTGGACCTGCGGACGCTGGCGCCGATGGACAGGGGGGCGATTCTCGCCACGGCGAAGAAGACGAGCAAGGTTCTGATACTGCACGAGTCGTCGCGCACGGGTGGCATCGGCGGCGAGATCGCGGCGACGATTGCCGAGGAGGCGTTCGAGTGGCTCGACGCGCCGGTGGTGCGCGTCGCCGCCACGGACACGCCCGTCCCGTACTCGCCGCCGCTCGAAGAGTACCACCTGCCGCAGGTCAAGGACATTTTGGAGGCGGCGCGCAAGCTGGCGGCCTATTGAAAAGGAGCAGCACATGCCGAAGTTTCTCATCGAACGTGAAATCCCCGGCGCGGGCGACCTGAAGCCGGAAGAGTTGCAGGCAATCTCGCAGAAGTCGTGCGGCGTGCTGCGCGACATGGGGCCGCAGATTCAGTGGGTCGAGAGCTACGTCACGGGCGACAGGGTCTACTGCGTCTACATCGCGCCGGACGAGGCGGCCGTGCGCGAGCACGCCACGCGCGGCGGCTTCCCCGCCGACCGCGTCTCCGAGATTAAACGCATGATCGACCCGACGACGGCGGAAGGTTGAAAGCAGTAGACGGTAGACGGTAGCCGGTAGGGCTCCCGCCTCGCGGGAGCTAAGGCTTTCAACCTGGCTGTGTGCCGAAAGGGTTTTCTACTGTCTACTGACTACTGTCTACTGTCTACTTTTCAGGAGCACTTATGGCAACGGAAGTGGTGATGCCGCAGATGGGCGAGTCCATCGCGGAGGGGACGATTACGAGGTGGATGAAGAAGGTCGGCGAGCGCGTCGAGCGCGACGAGCCGCTGTTCGAGATTTCCACCGACAAGGTTGACGCCGAGATTCCCAGCCCGGCGGCCGGCACCCTGACGCAAGTCCTCTTCAACGAGGGCGACACGGTCGAGGTCAACAAGGTCGTCGCATACATCGGCGAGGCGGGCGAGACGTCCGCGCCGGCCGAGGCCCCGCAGGCGGAAGCGCCGAAGCAGGAGGCCGCCGCCGCCTCGGCCGCGCCGGCGAGCCAGGCCGCCGTCTCGGCGCCGACGCCGCCACAGCCCCCCGCGCCGCAGCAGCGCGCCGCGGCCCCGCCCGCCGCGCCGCCGCCGGCCCCCGCGTACGGCGGCGCATCCGGCAACACGGCCGCCGCGCAGCCCGGCGGCGGCGAGCAGCCTTCGCAGCCCGAGCGCCCGAGCGCGGAGCGCACCGCAGAGGAGCTTCGGCGCACGCGTTCGAGCCCGCTCGTGCGCAAGATTGCGGCCGAGCACAAAATCGACATCTCGCGACTCGAAGGCACCGGCATTTCGGGTCGCGTCACGAAGAACGACATCCTCAGCTACATCGAGTCGGGCGCGGCGATGTCGCCCGCGCAGGCCGCCGCCACACAGCCGCAGGCCGAGGCGCGCGCGCCGCAACAGCCGTCCCAGCCTTCCGCGCCCGCGCCGCCGCCCGCCCAGCCCGGCGAGGGCGACCGCGTCGAGCCGATGAGCGTCATGCGCAAGAAGATCGCCGAGCACATGACGATGTCGCAGCGCACCTCGGCGCACGTCGCCACCGTCTACGAGATAGACATGACGCGCGTCCACCGCCTGCGCGAGGCGAAGAAGGCCGAGTTCCAGCAGAGGGTCGGGACGAAGCTCTCCTACATGCCCTTCGTCTTCCAGGCCATCACGCAGGCCATCAGGAAGTTCCCCGTCTTCAACTCGCAGGTCTCCGGCGACCAGATCATCTTCAAGCGCGACGTCAACCTCGGCATGGCCGTCGCGCTCGACTGGGGCCTCATCGTCCCCGTCATCAAGCGCGCCGACGACCTCTCAATCGCGGGCCTCGCCAAAGCCGCCAACGACCTCGCCGAGCGCGCGCGCGCCAAGCAGCTCAAGCCCGACGAGGTGGCGGGCGGCACCTTCACCATCACCAACCCCGGCGTCTTCGGCGGGCTGTTCGGCACGCCCATCATCAACCAGCCGCAGGTCGCCATCCTCGGCGTCGGCACCATCGAGAAGCGCGCCAAGGTCATCACGACGGAGGACGGCGAAGACCTCATCGCCGTCCGCCACATGGCCTACTTCGCGCTCTCCTTCGACCACCGCATCATCGACGGCGCCGACGCCGAGCGCTTCCTCTCCTACGTCAAGGAGATTCTCGAAGCCGGCCAGTTCACCGTCTGAGCGGCGGCGGCGGGCGTTCGGCGAGAGGGGGCGGGTTCGCGTGACCCCGCCCCCTCTCGTCGTGTTATCATTCCGGCGACCCCGAACACTCAAGCCGAAAGGGAACAGCCCGTGTCACTCCGCGTACGCCTGCTGCTGGCGTGTCTGCTTTGCGCCTCCATTTGCGCGCCCGCGTCGGCGCAGTCCAAGTCGCAGCCGAGCGACAAGTTCCGCCAGCTCGAAGAGGAGCTGCCGACGCCCAACGAGTACCGCACGGCCTCCGGCGCGCCCGGCCACCGATACTGGCAGCAGCGCGCCGACTACACAATCGAGGCCGAGCTCGACGACGCCGCGCGCCGCATCACGGCCAAAGAGACCGTCACCTATTACAACAACTCGCCCGACACTCTCTCGTACCTCTGGCTCCAGCTCGACCAGAACATCTTCGAGCGCGGGTCGGAGGCGAACCTGACGCGCGCCGCGCCGACGTTCACTCCGACGCCCGAGCCCGGCGACGAGTACACCGAGTCGCACCGCGTCCCTTACGCGACGCTCGACCGCCTGCTCACGCAGGACGCCTTCGAGGGCGGCCACCGCGTCACGGCCGTCCGCGACGCGCGCGGCCGACCGCTCCGCTTCACCGTCGTCCGGACGATGATGAGGATCGACCTGCCTCAGCCTCTCGCGCCGGGGCAGAACACGACGTTCTCGGTCGATTGGAACTACCTGGTTAACGACGCGAAGGCTCTGGGCGGCCGCTCGGGCTACGAGTTCTTCCCGCGCGACGGAAATTACATCTACGAGATAGCGCAGTGGTTCCCGCGCATGGCCGCTTACAACGACGTGTCGGGCTGGCAGCACAAGGCGTTCCTCGGCTCGGGCGAGTTCACCTTAGAGTTCGGCAACTACCGCGTGCGCCTGACGGTGCCGGACGACCACGTCGTCGCCGCCACGGGCGTCCTGCAAAACCCGCAGGAGGTCCTGACCGCCGCGCAGCGACAGCGCCTGAGGCAGGCCGAGACGGCGCGCGAGCCCGTCTTCGTCGTCACGCCGCAGGAGGCCAGGCAGAACGAGACTTCAAAACCCGGGGGCAAGAAGACGTGGGTCTACCACGCGGACAACGTGAGGGACTTCGCCTTCGCCTCGTCGCGCAAGTTCATCTGGGACGCGCAGGGGCACAACGTCGAGGGGAACAAGGTGATGGCGATGTCTTTGTACCCGAACGAGGGCGAGCCGCTCTGGTCTAAGTACTCGACGCACTCCATCGTCCACACGCTGAACGTCTACTCGCGCTACTCCTTCACCTACCCGTACCCCGTGGCCATCTCGGTCAACGGGCCGGTCGGCGGGATGGAGTACCCGATGATCTGCTTCAACGGCCCGCGCCCCGAACCGGACGGCACCTACACGGCGCGCACCAAGTACGGGCTGATCTCGGTCGTCATCCACGAGGTCGGGCACAACTACTTCCCGATGATCGTCAACTCGGACGAGCGCCAGTGGACGTGGATGGACGAGGGGCTCAACAGCTTCCTGCAATTCATCGCCGAGCAGGAGTGGGAGTCGAACTACCCCTCGCGCCGCGGCGAGCCGCGCAACATCGTCGAGTACATGGCGAGCGAGGCGCAGGTGCCCATCATGACCAACTCCGAGTCGGTCTTGCAGTTCGGCGCGAACTCCTACGGCAAGCCCGCGACTGCCCTGAACGTCCTGCGCGAGACCGTGCTCGGGCGCGAGCTGTTCGACTTCGCCTTCCGCGAGTACTCGCGGCGCTGGAAGTTCAAGCGGCCGATGCCGGCCGACTTCTTCCGCACGATGGAGGACGCCTCGGGCGTAGACCTCGACTGGTTCTGGCGCGGCTGGTTCTACACGACCGACCACGTGGACATCTCGGTCGAGGGCGTCCGCCTCTACTCGCTCGACACGCGCGACCCCGACGTGGACAAGCCCGCGAAGCGCCGCGAGCGCGACGAGCGACCCCGCACGCTCTCCGAGCAGCGCAACGCGCCGCTCCCCAAACGCGTGGACGAGTTCCCGACGCTCAAGGACTTCTACAACACCTACGACGAGTTCAACGTCACCGGGCGCGACCGCGAGGAGTATCAGAAGTTTCTACAGACGCTCACGCCGCGCGAGCGCGAGCTTTTGAAGTCGGGGATGAACTTCTACGTCGTCGAGTTCAAAAACGTAGGGGGGCTGGTGATGCCGCTCATCCTGCGCGTGGACTACGCCGACGGGACGACGGAAGAGATGCGGCTGCCGGCCGAGGTCTGGCGCTACGACAACTTCAACGTCGAGAAGCTGCTCGTCACGAAGAAGGAGGTCGCCGCCATCACGCTCGACCCGCACCTGGAGACGGCCGACACCGACCTCTCCAACAACAGCTTCCCGCGCCGCCCCGTCAAGAGCCGCTTCCAGCTCTACAAGGAGCGGAAGACCCCGAACCCGATGCAGCGCGACCAGCAGAAGCCGCAGCCGGAGGCCCCGAAGCCGGAGGTGCCGGGTAACCCATGAGACGCCTGACGCTCGCCACGTCTTTCGCGCTGCTCGTGTGCGCGGCCGTGTGTGTCGCGCACGTCTCCGCGCACAAGTTCTACACGAGCCTCGCGCGGGTCGAGTACAACCCGGGCGAGAAGTCGGTCGAGATAACTCTGCGCGTCTTCGCCGACGACCTTGAGCTGGCGCTCAAGCGCCGCGCCGGTCGGGCGGTGAGTCTCGAACGGACGAAGGACGCCGAACGGCTCGTGCTCGAATACCTGCGCGACACGTTCGAGATAAAGAACCGCGACGGCCAGAGCAAAACTCTCAAGTGGGTCGGGATGGAGCTGCGCGCCGGGGTGGCGTGGCTCTACGTCGAGGCCGAGATGCCCGAGGGGCTGGCGGGCGCGCGCCTGCGCGACCAGGTGCTCTTCGAGCTTTTCCCCAAGCAGGTCAACACCGTGAGCGTCAGCTACCCCGGCGCGAGCGGCGACCTCGTCTTCACGCGCGGCGACGGCGAGCGCGCCGTCCCGCCGCCCGCCAGGTAAGCAAGGTCAGACGGCCTTTCGCGAGGGGAGGACGAACTTGCCTGAAATCTTTAAGCTCGCGGGCGTGGTCATCGTCGTCGTCGGGCTCGCGCTGCGCCTGCGGACGACGCTGGTGGTCGCGGCGGCCGGCCTCGCCACGGGGCTCATCGCGGGGCTGCCGCTCGTCTCGGGGCTCCCGGCGCTCGAAGGCGTCCCCGTGCTGACGAGCCCGGGCAGGGAGGGCATCGTCAACATGCTCGGGCGCGCGTTCGCCGACAACCGCCTGATGACGCTCTTCATCATCACGCTGCCGGCCATCGGGCTGGCCGAGCGCTACGGCTTGCAGGAGCAGTCCGCCCGCTTCATACGGCGCGTCGGCGCGGCGACCGTCGGGCGCCTCCTCATCACCTACCAACTCTTCCGCGTGCTGATGGGCATCCTCGGCATACGCCTGCTCGGGCACCCGGCCTTCGTCCGCCCTCTCGTCTTCCCGATGGCGCTCGGCGCGGCAGAGGCCGAGGCCGGCGCGCGAAGCGTCGAGGCCATACCCGAAAAAGAGATCGACAGGATTAAGGCGGGCTCGGCCGCGAGCGAGAACTACGGCAACTTCTACGGCCAGAACCTCTCGCCGGTGCAGGCCGGCATCCTGCTCGTCTACGGCACGCTGAACGCGCCCGGCATCGGCTACGCCGTCAGCCTGTGGAGCGTCGTGCTCTACGCCATCCCCATCGCGGCGCTCTCCGTTCTGGTCGCGGCCGCGCAGTTCCTACTCTTCGACAGGTACCTGCGCCGCCGCCTGCCGGGGGCCCGCTGAAGGACGACACGGATGCCGACACTCTCGAACATCGCGGCCGCGCTCTTCAGCCTCGACGCGGTCTACGTGCTGACCGGGCTCGTGCTCTGGGTCTTCGCGGCGCTCAACTTCCGCGACCGCGCGAACGCGAACCGCCTGGGGAGCGCGCTCTTCTGGCTCGTCCTCGGCGTCATCTTCATCGCGGGGAGTTTGATGCCGCACTGGCTGACGGGCGCGCTCGTGCTCCTGATGGTCGCGCTCGACGGCGCGGGGCGCGTCGGCCACAAGGCGCGCGGGGGCGAGACGACGAAGTCGGGCCAGGCCGTCCCGAAGGAGCCGACGCTCGGCAACCGCATCTTCCTCCCAGTGCTGCTCATCCCCGTCCTCGCCTTCGGCTTCGCGCTCGTCTTCCGCCTCTTCGGGGGCGACACGAGCCGGGGCGCGCTCGTCGGCTTAGGCTTCGGCGGCCTGGCCGCGCTCGCCGCGGGTCTGCGTCTGACCGGGGGCGCGGCGCGCGAGGCGTTCGAGGAGGGGCGCAGGCTCAACGACTCGATGGGCTCGGTCATCATCCTGCCGCAACTGCTCGCCTCGCTCGGCGTCATCTTCACGGCGAGCGGCGTCGGGCTCCTCATCGCGGAGGGCGTCAAGGGCGTCATCCCCGGCGACGGCCTCTTCATGCTCGTCGCGGCGAACTGTCTGGGGATGACTCTGTTCACGCTGGTCATGGGGAACTCGTTCGCGGCCTTCCCCGTGATCGCGACGGGCGTGCTCGTCCCCCTCATCGTCAAGCCGTTCGGCGTAGACCCCGCGATGGCGGCCATCATCACGCTGACCGCCGGCTCGACGGGGACGCTGATGACGCCGATGGCGGCCAACTTCAACATCGTGCCGGCGGCGCTGCTGAACATGCGCGACCAGTACGGCGTCATCAAGTTCCAGATTCCGTTCGCGCTCGTGATGTGGGTGCTGCACGTCGTGCTGATGTGGGCGTTGATTCGGCTGTCGCTTTAAAAGGGGGAAGGCTATGTCAACGGACGGCGAGTACTTCGCGCGGTTCGCTCGGCTCGCGCTCGGGTGCGTGGGCAGGGAGTACCCGAACCACATCGCCCACGTCATGCGCGACGCCTCGCAGGTCGGCTCGCCGAGGCAGTTGCACCCGGCCTTCTACGGCTGCTACGACTGGCACTCGTCCGTCCACGGCCACTGGCTGCTCGTACGGCTTCTGCGCGCGGGCGCGACGTTCGTGAAGGCCGCGCTGCCCGAGTCGGAGATGCGCGGGGCGCTCGGCAAGAACCTGACGGCCGAGAACATACGCGTCGAGGACGAGTATTTCAGGGAGCCGGGGCGCGCGCCCTTCGAGCGGCCTTACGGCTGGGCCTGGCTGCTGAAGCTGCGCGAGGAGCTTTTCCTCTGGGACGACCCCGACGCCGCGCGCTGGTTCGACGCGCTGCGCCCGCTGGCCGAGACGGTCACGGACAAGTACCTCGACTTCTTCCCCAGACAGAGATACCCGATTCGCGCCGGCACGCACTTCAACACCGCCTTCGGCCTCGCGTTCGCGTGGGACTACGCCGAGACTCTATCGCGCGGCGGGAAGAAGACTCTCGACGGGGCGACTCTCGAAAAGCTCGCGCGTCTCAAGGCGCTCGTCGCCGAGCGGGCGCGCTTCTACTTCGGCGAAGACCGCGAGGCCCCGGCCGCGTGGGAGCCGAACGGCGACGACTTCCTCTCGCCGAGCTTGGTCGAGGCAGACCTGATGCGGCGCGTGCTCGGCCGCGAAGAGTTCGCGCGCTGGTTCGACGCGTTCCTCCCCGGCGTCGAGGAGGGGCGACCCGCGAACCTCTTCGCGCCGGCCGACGTGACCGAACGCTCCGACCCGAAGATAGTCCACCTCGACGGGCTGAACCTGAGCCGCGCGTGGTGCATGTGGGGCGCGGCCGGCGCGCTCCCGCGGGACTCGCCCCGCGCCGCAGCGCTCGCGCGCGCGGCCGAGCGCCACGCGGACGCCACGCTCCCGCACGTCACGAGCGGCGACTACGCCGGCGAACACTGGCTCGCCACCTTCGCCGTCTACATGCTCTCGAACGCGCCCGCCGAGCGCCCTCCGCCGGAGCTTTGAGAATTGTTGCGGAGTCATAGCGATTGAATGATAAATCGCTATGGCGCAACCAATTTTCCCCTTAGGCCACTCAAAACGCTTGACTTGCTTTCGGCGGTTCGCTCAGAATCCGGGCCACTCGGGAAAATCTGAGAGAACAACCTCGCAAGGCAGACAACTCGGAGGGACTGACCCAGGCGCTCCGGCCGCCCGATGATTCGGGCGCTGACCCGACAGGTCAGAGTGAGGGCGGGCGTTCGCAGGAAGGGGCCGCGATCGGCGGCCGTGGGCGCGCGAAGTTTCCCGACGAACTTTCGCACGAACGGAGAAGGATAAAAATGAGCAACGTTTCGACCAGGGTTAGATTCATCGCACTTACTTTCGCGCTGGCGCTCTCTCTCGCGCCGGCGGCCCTCGCGCAGGGCGGCATGTCGAGCGGCGACAACTCGCGCACCGTCGCTTCGGGTCAGAAGATGAAGTTGAAGGGCGTGGTGACGCGACGCGACGCAGACACCTTCGTCGTGCAGGACGCCAACGGCGTGCTGACGACCGTCTCGCTGACGAACGCCACCAGCGTCAAGACCAAGGGCGGGTTCCTGCGCGGCGGCACCAACTACGGCGTGACCGCAATACTCCGCGGCCTTAACCTCGAAGTCGAGGGGCGCGGCGACGGCTCCAACCTCGTCGCCGAGAAGATTCGCTTCAACGAGAGCGACCTCCGCACGGCGCGCACCGTCGAGGCCAACGTGACGCCGGTCGAGAACCGCGTGGGCGAAGCCGAAGGGCGCATCGGGCAGGTCGAGCAGAACGCGACCAGACTGTCGGGCCAGTTGGACGAGCTGGCGGCCGTCTCGAACGCGGCGCGCGGCGGAGCCAAGGCCGCGCAGGAGACCGCCGACATGGCCGTCTCCGGCGTCAACGCGACGAACGAGCGCATCTCGGCGCTCGACGACTATCAGGTGCAGAACAACACGAGCATCCTGTTCAGGGTCGGAAGCAGCGTGCTCTCGCGCGACGCCAAGTCCCAGCTCGACCAGGTCGCGCAGCAGGCTTTGCAGGCCAAGGGCTACGTGCTCGAGGTCTCGGGCTTCGCCAGCGCCGACGGCTCGACGGAGGCCAACCGACGCCTGTCGCAGCGCCGCGCCGACACGGTCATCCGCTACCTCGTCGAGAACCACCAGATTCCACTGCGCCGCATCGTGACGCCGTACGGCTTCGGCGAGACGAACGCGGTGGCCGACAACACGACGCGCGAGGGGCGCGAGCAGAACCGCCGCGTCGAGGTCAAGGTGCTCGTCAACCGCGGGCTCATCCAGGGCGCTCCGCAGATGACGCGCCCCGCCTCGGACAACCCCGACGGCAGCCGGTAAGCCTTTCGGCAGGGAAACGGGGAAGGGGTAAAGGGTAAGGGACGAAAACCTTTCCCCTTTACCCCTTCCCCTTTACCCCTAACGACGGAGGAGGGTTCGACAAGTGTTTCGCTTACCCGGCGCGCTGAGAAGGTCTGTGTTGGCGTTGACGCTCGGGGCGGTCGCCGTCTCGGCCGTCGTCGTCGCGGCGGCTGGCGTCGGGCCGCAGACGCGCCGCCCGAGCCGCCGCGTGACCGCGACGCCGACGCCCACGCCCATCGTCGTCCCGCGCCGCCCGCCCGCGCAGGGCCGGCCCGCGGGGCCGACGCCGACGCCGACCATCATCCACGTCCCTTCGTCGGGCGACGACGCGCCGCCCCCGCCGCCGCCGACACCGCTCCCGACGCCCACGCCGAAGCCCACCCCGACGCCGAGGCCGGTCGAAGAGACTCTGGACGACAGCGATGTCGTGCGCGTCACCTCGAACCTCGTGGTCGTGCCCGTCGCGGTGACGGACGAGGCGGGGAACGCCGTGCAGGGCTTGAAGGTCGGGGACTTCCGGCTTGAGGAGGAGGGGCGCGCGCAGGAGCTTTCGGCCGTCGGCACCGCCGACGAGGTTCCGCTCGACATCGTCATCCTCTTCGACGTCTCTTCGAGCGTCACGGCCAAAGACTTCTTCGCGCGGCAGCAGGAGGCGGCCGCGCGCTTCCTCCGGCTCGTCATGAAGCCGTCAGACCGCGCGGCGGTCGTCACCATCGCCGACAAGCCGAGGCTCGCGCAGCCGCTCGCGCCGGCCGACGTGGCGACCGCCACCATGCTCAAGATTCCGGCGGCGACCGCCGCGACGCCGACCGCCTTCTACGACTCGGTGAGCTTCGCGGCGAAGTACCTCGCCGACAACGCGCCGGGGCGCAACCGCCGCGTCATCCTCGCCATCTCGGACGGCGACGACAACTTCAGCGCCGCCGTGCGCGAGCAGACCGTCGCCGAGTACGAGGCGCAGAAGAAGGCAGAGGCGCAGGAGGGGACGCAGCCTTCGGGCGCGCGCGCGGCCGCGCGCCGCGACTTGCAGGCCAGACACCAGCGCGCCGTCTCGGGCGTGCAGCGCACGGTGCAGGGGGCCGACGTGGTCTTCTACTCGGTCAACCCGGGCGGCCCGTCTGTGCGGCTCAACGAGATCAGCATGCGCGCGCAGACCGCGATGCAGCAGGTCGCCGACTCGACCGGCGGCACGGCCTACGTCCCCGCGCAGAACGAGGAGCTTGATGTCATCTTCCGACGCGTCGCCGCAGAGCTGCGCGCGCAGTACCTGCTCCAGTACCTCTCGAACAACCAGGCGGCCGCCGGCAAGTTCCTGCGCATCAAGGTCAACACACCCGCGCGCCCCGACGCGCGCATCCGCGCACGTCAAGGCTATTTTAAGAAAGGCTAGTAGACAGTAGACAGTAGCCATTAGGTAAAAAGCGGCGCGCTCGACCTAAAGGCCGGGACGCGCCGCTCAAGTTTCTTCTACTGACTACTGAGTACTGTCTACCGTCTACTTGTCTACTGCATGTCCGACAGCACGTCGGTCAGCTTCTCCGAGACGGCGAGGAGCGTGCGGCCGGCCTGGTCGTAGCGGTTGGCGGCGGCCTGCTGCGCGGCCTGGTCGGCGCTGGCCGAGACGCCGCGCAGCGTCTGGTACTGCGACGCGAGCCCCGCCTCGAAGCGGAAGCGGCTCTCCAACTGGTCGAGCCGGTCGCGCATGACGCCGATGTTCCTGATGACCCCGGCCTTCGCCTGGCTCGTCGCGTCGTCCGAGCCCGTCTGCGCGCCCGTCAACTCTAAATCCTTCGAGAGCCGGCCGTAGACGTAGAGGAAGCGCGTCAGGTCTTTCGACAGTCCCGCGAGTTCGAGCCGCTGCGCGTTGAAGCGCGTCTGGTCGAGCCGCGAAGAGGCGGGCGCGGGCGTCCGCCGCCTCTGCGAAGACGACGGGCGGCGCTTGCGCGTCTGCGCGGAGGCGGGCTGCGGGGCGGCCGCCGAGAAGGTCAGGAGCAGGCACGCGGCCGCGGTGGCGATGAGCGGTTTCACGTTGACAGTCCTCCGGTGTCTGGGATTGAAGTTCGGGCCGTCTGCTACAATGTGGCCGAAGGGGAAGAGTACCAGTACGCAGACTGCGATGCACGCGAGACGATTGAGGGTTCGCCGCCTGGGCCGTATGGAGTACGGCGAGGCGTACCGCGTCCAGAAGGAGACGGAGTCGGCCGTGCGCGAGCGGCGCGAGCCCGACACGCTCCTGCTCGTAGAGCACCCGCACGTGCTCACGGTCGGCCGCCGCGCCACGCGCGAGCTCATCCTGGCCGGCCCCGAGGCGCTCGCCGCGCGCGGCGTCTCGGTCTACGAGAGCAACCGCGGCGGCAAGATGACCTACCACGGGCTGGGGCAGGTCGTCGGCTACCCCGTCATCAACCTGAGCCCCGACCGCGAGGACGTGCACCGCTACGTCCGCGACCTTGAGGAAGCCATCATCCGCGCGATGCGCGATTACGACATCGAGGCTTTCCCCGTCAAAGGGCTGACCGGCGTCCACACCGCGCGCGGCAAGGTCGCGGCCATCGGCGTCCACATCGCGCGCTGGGTGACGACGCACGGCTTCGCACTGAACGTCAACACCGACCTCGACTACTTCAAGCTCATCGTCGCCTGCGAGGGCGAGCCGGTGACCTCGATGAAAGAACTGCTCGGCCGCGAGCTACGGCTCCGCGAGGTCGAAGACCGCCTCGTCGCGCGCTTCGCGGAAGTGTTCCAATCGACGCCCGAAGAGGAGAAAGAGTTACACGCCGCTGATGCTGACAATTGACTTCATACGCGAGGCCGGCGAGCGCATCCGGCCGTTCGTACACCGCACGCCGGTCGTCACGTCGCGCACGTTCGACCAGGCCGCCGGCCGCCGCGTCTTCTTCAAGTGCGAGAACTTGCAGCGCGCCGGGGCCTTTAAGATGCGCGGCGCGACCAACAAGATACGCTCGCTCTCCGGGGAGGAGCGCGCGCGCGGCGTCGTCGCCTTCTCTTCGGGGAACCACGCGCAGGCCGTCGCGCTCGCCTCGCGCGACGCGTCCTTGCGCGCCGTCATCGTCATGCCCACGGACGCGCCGCGCACCAAGCTCGCCGCCACGCGCGGCTACGGCGCGGAGGTCGTCACCTTCGACCGCCAGCGCGAAGACCGCGAGGAGGTCGCCCGCCGCCTGTCGGAGCGTGAAGGGCTGACGGTCGTCCCGCCCTACGACGACTACCACGTCGCGGCGGGGCAGGGCACCTGCGCGCTTGAGCTGTTCGAGGAGGCGCCCGACTTAGACGCCTTGCTGACGCCCTGCGGCGGCGGCGGCCTCTTCGCCGGCGCGTCCGTCGCCGCGAAGGCGCTGCGCCCCGGCGTGCGCTGCTTCCCCGTCGAGTCGGAGCTGTCGGACGACACGCGCCAGTCCTTCATCAAGGGCGAGCGCGTGACGATTCCGCCGCCGCCCACGGTCGCCGACGGCATGAGGACGCAGACGCCCGGCGCGCTCACCTTCCCAGTGCTGCGTGCGAACGCCGAGGACGTGCTCACCGTCTCGGAGGACGAGATCGTCGAGACGCTGCGGTTCCTGCTCTTTCGTCTGAAGATTCTGGTCGAGCCGACCGGCGCGGTCGCCGCCGCCGCCGTTCTGTTCGGGAAGCTGCCGCCGGACGTTAAGAACGTCGGCGTCGTCCTCTCCGGCGGGAACGTCGACCCCGAGGCGCTCGCGCGCTTCGTCGCGCCGACGATGGCCTGAAGCGAACCCCGGGAAGGGAAAAGGGGAAGGGGTAAGGGATGACGAAAGTCTCTCCCTTACCCCTTCCCCTTTTCCCTTCCCCTTTTTCAGGACGTGGGCATCTCGAAGGCGGAGTCGAGTATCGTGTCGTTGAGCTTGAAGTGGTCGAAGACGACGTTCAGCCACACGTCGTCCGCCTTGAAGCTCATGCGGAAGGGGAGCAGCAGCCTGCCCACCTCCCTGTAGTCTTCGAGGTAAGCCTCGACGGTGGCCGGCCCGTCCGGCCCCTGCGTGTCGAAGTCGGAGCGCAGGAGCAGCCCGGTGTCGATGTCGAAGTAGAAAGTCTCCAGCTTGTTCTGGCGGTTGAGTCCGCGCACGACGTAGCACTCGCGGTCGAACTGCTTGAGCCCGTGGTGGCGCGGCCGGCTCACCTTCCGGTTATCAAGCATGACGAGCGAGGCGTACTGCTCGGCCAGCCGCACCACGCCGCCCGCGCCGGCGTAGTGCCGCGCCTGTTCCAGCTCCGCGCCCTCCATCTCGCGCAGCTCCGCGCGCCTGACCGGCTGCGTCGAGCCCTGCTCGCGCTCGTAGCGCTCGACGTACTCCCACCCGCGCGGCCTCCTCTTCGGCGCCCGCGGGGCCGGGCGTGTAATCGGGTGCCGCGTACGCCGCCCCGGCCGCGTGGACGGGCTCGGGGGCCGACCGCCGGTCGGCGCCGCAGCGCTTACACGTGGCCGCCGACGCGAAGTCGGGCGTGCCGCAGAGGTGACATCTGGTCATGTCCATGTCGAAAGTTTTCTGTATGGGCGTGAGAGGCGGAGGCTTCTCGCGGGGCCCCGTGTCGCGTGCAAGGGCTGCGGCCCGGGGTGTCGGCGGCGCGGCAAGACTTTTCTCCGGCACGCGCGGTAGGAGCGCGGCGGCGCGGGTGTTAAAATCGGGTCACACCCTGAAGTGAAGAAGGAGCGCGCCGTAACTTGAGCCGCGAACTGAGAGTCCTGAACAACCCGCCGACGACGAGGCCGCCGCGCGGCCCGAAACCCGAGTGGCTGAAGATACGCCTCGGCGACCCGTCGAACCAGAACTACGTCCTGAAGCTGATCGAGAACCTGAACCTGCACACGGTCTGCCAGGAGGCGCGCTGCCCCAACATCTTCGAGTGCTGGACGGACAGGACGGCGACCTTCATGATCGGCGGCGACGTGTGCACGCGCCACTGCGGCTTCTGCGCCGTCTCGAAGGGCGGGGGCATCCCGCTCGACCCCGACGAGCCGCGCCACGTCGCCGAGGCGGTCAGGACGCTCGACCTCGCGCACGCCGTCATCACCTCGGTCAACCGCGACGACCTCGCGGACGGCGGCGCCTCGCACTGGGCCGAGACCATCCGGCAGGTGCGCGCGCTCAACCCCGAGTGCCGCGTCGAAGTCCTCATCCCCGACTTCAACGGCGACGGGGCCGCGCTCGACGCCGTGCTCGACGCGGAGCCCGACGTGCTCAACCACAACACCGAGACCATCGCGCGGCTCTACAGGCGCGTGCGCCCGGACGCCGACTACCGGCAGACGCTGACGCTGCTCGAACGCGCCGCCGCGCGCCGCGACCGCGAGCGGCGCGGGATGCTCACCAAGAGCGGCATCATGGTGGGACTCGGCGAGACGTTCGACGAGGTGGTCGAGCTGATGCGCGACCTGCGCTCGGTCTCGTGCGACATCATGACCATCGGGCAGTACCTACAGCCGCACGCGCGCCGGCTCCCCGTCGAGCGCTACGTCACGCCCGCGGAGTTCGACCGCTGGCGCGAGGTCGGACTCGGACTCGGCTTCAAGCACGTCGAGTCGAGCCCGCTCACGCGCTCCTCCTACCACGCGCGCCAGCAGACCGACGGCGCGGGGCCCGACGACGCCGGGACATCACGCCCGCCGGAAACGGCAGCCGACACCGTAAACGCCTGAGCGGCCCCGGACTCCCTTGCAAACGGGACTCAAAGACCTACAATCGAAAGCATGAAAGCCGTCGTCTTCCACGAGCACGGGGGGCCCGAAGTCCTCCGCTTTGAAGAGCGCCCGGAGCCCGGGATTCGCGCCGACGAGGTGCTGGTCGAGGTGCGCGCCTGCGCCCTGAACCACCTCGACGTGTGGGCGCGCGGCGGGCTGCGCGGGATAGAGATTCCCCTGCCGCACATCCTCGGCAACGACGTGGCGGGCGTCGTGCGCGAGGCGGGCGGGCTGGTCGATTGGGTGAAGGCGGGCGACGAAGTTCTGCTTCAGCCCGGCGTCAGTTGCGGCCGCTGCCGCGACTGTCTGGGAGGCGCGGACAACATGTGTACGCGCTACGACATCATCGGCTACCGGCGCGACGGCGGCTACGCCGAGCTGGTCGCCGCGCCCGGCGTCAACGTCGTCCCGAAGCCGAAAAATTTGAGCTGGGCGGAGGCGGCCGCGCTCCCGCTCGTGCTGGTGACGGCGTGGCACATGCTCGTCACGCGCGCGCGCGTCGAGCCGGGCGAGGACGTGCTAATTCACGCCGCGGGGAGCGGCGTCGGCTCAATCGGCATCCAGATAGCGAAGCTGAGGGGCGCGCGCGTCATCGCCACCGCCGGGTCGGAGGAGAAGCGCGAACGCGCGCGCGCGCTCGGCGCGGACGAGGTCGTGGACTACACGCGCGAGGACTGGCCGAAGGAGGTCAGGCGTCTGACGGGTAGGCAAGGGGTGGACGTGGTCTTCGAGCACACGGGGGCGGAGACGTGGCCGGGCTCCGTGATGTCTCTGAAGCGGGACGGGCGGCTCGTGACGTGCGGCGCGACCAGCGGGTTCGACGCGCGCACCGACCTGCGGCAGGTCTTCTACCGCCACCTCAACCTGCTCGGCTCCTTCATGGGCTCGAAGGCCGAGCTGCTCGACGCGATGAAGTTCGTCGGGCGCGGCCAGATTCGCGCCGTCATCGACCGCACGCTCCCGCTCGCCGACGCGCGCCGCGCGCACGAGCTGATGCGGGATCGCGCGCAGTTCGGCAAGCTCGTCCTCGAAGTCGACTGATCCGCCGGAGGCGGTAGTGCGGCCGGAGCGCGCGCCACGCCTAACCCGACCTGAACGCAACCCCGACGGGGCGCGGGACGTACTTGAGTGTGCGCCCCGCGCCCCTTTAATACTGCGCGCGGGTCGCGTCCCGGCCGCCGGAAAATTCTGCCGGGGGGCGCGGCTTGAGGGGCGCGACCCGGGGCGGCGGCCCGACTCCGGGCTTTAGCCGCCGGACTTTTTAAAGTAGAATTGCGCCCGATGAAACTCTTACAGCATATCGACTCGCCCGCGGACTTGCGCCGCCTGAGACCCGAGCAGTTGCAGGCGGCCGCCGACGAGATACGCCAGTACATCCTTGAGACGATGTCGCGGGTGGGCGGCCACACGGGCGCTTCGCTGGGCGCGGTCGAGCTGGCCGTGGCGCTCCACTACGCCTTCGACACGCCGCGCGACCGGCTGGTCTGGGACGTGGGGCACCAGGCTTACGCGCACAAGATTCTGACGGGCAGGCGCGAGCTTCTGCCGACGGTCAAGCAGTACGGCGGCATCTCCGGGTTCCTCAGGCGCGACGAGTCGGAGTACGACACGTTCGGCGCGGGTCACGCCTCGACCTCCCTGTCGGCCGCGCTCGGGATGGCCGTCGCGCGCGACCAGCGCGGCGAAGACCACCACGTCGTCGCCGTCATCGGCGACTCAAGCCTCGCGGGCGGGATGGCGATGGAGGCGGTCAACCAGGCGGGCCACCTCAAGACGCGCCTCGTCGTCCTGCTCAACGACAACGAGATGTCCATCGCGCCGGCGGTCGGCGCCCTGACCGGCTACCTCAACCGCATACGCGGGGCCCAGGGCTACCACCGCTTCAAGGACGAGGTGGGCGACCTCCTGCACGACATCCCCTCGTTCGGCGAGCGGCTCTACAACGCGGCGAAGACCGTCAAGGACGCCATCGCGGCGGCGGTGCTCCCGGGCGCGCTCGTCAACGAGCTGGGCTTCAAGTACATCGGCTACGTGGACGGACACAACCCGCGCGCGCTGGTGCGCGCGCTCGAAGAGGCGAAGCAGGTCAAGGACTCGCCGGTCATCGTCCACGCGCTCACGCAGAAGGGGAAGGGCTACCCGGCGCGCGAGAAGAACTATTACGCGTGGCACGCGACCGGCCCGTTCGACCTGAAGACCGGCGCGGCCGCCAAGTCGGGCTCGCCCGCGGCGCCGGCCTACACGGCCGTCTTCGGGCAGGCGATGTGCGAGCTGATGTCGAGCGACCCGAAGGTCATCGCGCTCACCGCCGCGATGCCCGACGGGACGGGGATAGACAAGGTGTTGGAGAAGTTCCCCGAGCGCGCCTACGACGTGGGCATCGCCGAGCAGCACTGCATCACCTTCGCAGCCGGGATGTCCACGGAGGGCTTGAAGCCCATCTGCGCCATCTACTCGACGTTCTTGCAACGCGCCTTCGACCAGATAGTCCACGACGTGTGTTTGCAGAACCTCAACGTCAAGTTCTGCATGGATCGCGCCGGCATCGTCGGCGGCGACGGGCCGACGCACCACGGGCTGCTCGACATCGCGTACCTGCGACCCGTCCCGAACATGGTCGTGATGGCCCCGAAGGACGAGGGCGAGATGCGCGACATGCTCTTTACGATGGCGGCGCACGACGGCCCGGTCGCGATGCGCTACCCGCGCGGCAACGGCGTCGGGGCGGATTTGAAGCGCGAGCCGCGCATCCTTGAGATCGGCAAGGCCGAGATACTGCGCGACGGCGGCGAGGTGGCGGTCGTCGCCTACGGCTCGATGGTTCACCCGGCCGTCAAGGCGGCCGAGCAACTGGCGAAGGACGGCATCGAGGCGACGGTCGTCAACGCGCGCTTCGTCAAGCCGCTCGACGCCGGGCTGCTGCTCGCGCTCGCGCGCACGCGGCGGCTCATCGTCACGGTCGAGGAGGCGTATCTGGCGGGCGGCTTCGGCGCGGCCGTCACGGAGCTGCTGGAAGAGAACGGGCTGCTCGACGCCGTCCGCGTCGTCCGCATGGGCGTGCCCGACCGCATCATCACGCACGGCGACCCCAAGCTGCTCATGGCCAAGTACGGCCTCGACTCCGACGGCATCTACACGCGGGTCAAAGAAGCCTGGGAAGTTCTCGAAGAGCGCCGCGCCGGCTCGCGCGCCACGCAGGTGGGGTAAGGAAGTAGACGGTAGTCAGTAGGAAGACTAAGGCGGCGCGTCCGGGTTAATAACTGAGACGCGCCGCCTGTTTTTTCTACTGCCTACTGCCTACTGCCTACCGTCTACTTTTACCGCCCGTCCTTCCTTGTCTGCGCCTCCCGGTTATACTTCCTCAGAGACTCCTGATACTTCTGCGCGATGTTGAGGGTGCGCGAGATGTCCTCGTCTTCGAGGTGCGGGTAGCGCCGCCGGGTCGTGGCGATGGCCGTGTCGATGAGCCGCTCGGCCTCGCGGTAGCGTTTGGCCTCGACCTCGGCGGCCATGTCGCGGATGGCCTGCGCGAGCAGCGCGATGGTGAAATTCTTGCCCACCTCCGTGTCGCGCAGCATGTCGCCCGCGGTGCCATCCTTCGGCGTGAGCGAAGCCTCCTCGTTCTCGGCGACCCGCCTCTTCCGCTCGATGTCGTAGTAGCTGAAGTTGACCCGGACGGACGGCCGCGCGTTCGGGGCGTCGAGCGCGCGAGGCCGGACGCGGAAGCGCATCATGACGACCTGCGTCAGCCCCTGATTCATGTTGTCGAGCTTAATCTTCAGGCCGCGCCCGGTGCGCTCGGGCTCGTAGCCGTAGACCTGCGCGAGTTCCAGCCCCGGGCCGTACTCGACCTCCAGGTTGGGCTCGGTGGCGACGGGCGCGACGAGGCTCTGAGATTCCTTGAGGAAGACCTTCCGGATGTCCTCGGCGTCGGCGACGAAGTGGAAGAGGCCGCGCCCGCTCTTGGCCAGCTCGCGCAGCAGGTCTTTGTTGAGGTCGAGCCCGACGCCGATGGTCGAGAGGTCGACGCCCCGGTCGTTGTAGCTCGCGGACTCGCGCGCGATCTGCGCGGGGTCGGTCACGCCCTGGTTGGCGATGCCGTCGGTCAGGAGGACGACGCGGTTGGTCGCCTCGCGGTCGTAGTTCTTGAGCGCCTCGCGGTAGCCGAGCATCAGGCCGGCGTGGATGTTGGTGGAGCTGCCCGTCTCTATCTGCCGTATGAGGCGGCGGACTTCCTCGCCGTCGCCGACGGCGCGCGCGGGCATGAGCACCTGCGCCTCCGAGTCGAAGACGACGAGCGAGAGCTTGTCCGACTCGCGCAGCCGGCCGACGAACGTGAGCAGAGCCTCCTTGACGCGCGAGAGCTTGTCCGCGTCGGCCATCGAGCCGCTCTTGTCGATGACGAGCGCGAGGTTGAGCGGAGGCAACTGCCCCCGGTCGCCCGCGAGCGCGGTGCTGAAGCCGACTTGCAGGACGGCCTCGGGCTCCGCGGCCGAGACGCGGTCGTTGCCCCAGCGCACGTCTAAGAGCACGGCCTCGCCCGCCTTCGGGCGTCCGATCTGGTGTCGGTGGTAGTTGACGAACTCCTCGACGGCGACCGAGCGCGAGGCGGGGATGAGCCCCATCTCCGAGAGGTAGCGCGTCCGCGCGGCGGCCGCCGTCGAAGCGCCCTCCTGCGCGTGCGCGCCGGCGGCGGCCGAAACGAGGAAGAGGAGCGAAAGTAAAATTCTGAGACCGAAGCGCGTGGTCTGGCGGGTTCGTGTGGGCATACGTCCTCCGAAAGGTTGGCCCGGTCAATCGTCCGGGGAGACAGAGTCTGACGGCTCGTCACCTGCGAGGGAACTTCTTTTTTCGCGCCGCCGGGCTGAAAGATGACAGTTCGTGCTCCCGGGGATGCCCGTTAAATTTACGCGCCGGGCCGGCGGCCGGGGAGCCCCTCGACAAGGTGGTCGGCGGCGAGCCACAGGCTCCACGCGTGGTGGTAGAAGGCGACGGGGAAGAGGAGCGCGACCGCGAAGAGGGCGGCGAACAGCGCCCCGCTCTCGCCGGCCGACGAGGCGAGCAGCCAGAGCCCGGCCGTCGCCATCACCGCCGCCTCGGTCGTGACGACGTTGATCATGATGGCGCCGACGAAGAAGCCCTCCTCGCGCTGGAAGACCGAGCCGCAGGACGGGCACTCCGGGCGGACGCGGAAGGGCGACTGGAAGACCGACGCGCCGCCGCAGACCGGGCACCGCAGCCGCGCGCCCTTTAAAAGCGCACCGATGATCGAGCGGCCTTCCAGACTCAAGCTAACCCTCCGCCCCTCCGCGAAGTACGGCGCGCGCCGCCGTACGTGCCTTATAATACGTCACGCCCCGGTTAAATAAAGTGTCGGCGCGCGGCGCGGCGCGCGCCCGCGAAGACGGCGATGAACGAAGACCTTTCACAGTACCACGCGCCGGTCACGAACCTCTTCCCCGCGCCCCCGTCGCCGGCGGAGTGGGACGAGTACCGTTTGAGCGGCGAGCAGGTCGCGTTCTACGAGGAGCAGGGGTATCTGGCCGGGGTGCGCGTGCTCGACGCGTCGCAGGTCGAGGCGCTGCGCGCGGAGCTGAGTGAGTTGATGAACCCGTCGCACCCGTCGCGCGGACTCTGGTACGAGTTCCACTCGAACGAGTCGGCCGATTCTTCGCGCGTGCTCTTCCACGCGCTCGGCGCGTGGCGCATCGCGAAGGGTTTTCACGACCTCCTGTGGAACCCGCGCTTCACCGTCCCGGCGTCGCAGCTTCTCGGCGGCGCGCCGGTGCGCTTCTGGCACGACCAGCTTTTCTGCAAGCCCGCGCGCCACGGCGGAATTGTCGCGTGGCACCAGGACTACTCGTACTGGACGCGCACGACGCCGCTCGCGCACCTGACCTGCTGGGTCGGGCTCGACGACTCGACGCGCGAGAACGGCTGCGTCAACTACGTGCCGGGCAGCCAGCGCTGGGCAGACCTTCCGGTCACGGGGCTCGCGGGCGACATGGACGCCGTCCAGTCCGTTCTGACCGACGAACAGAAGAGACTGTTTAGGCCGGTGGCGATTGAGCTGAAGGCGGGCGAGGCTTCCTTCCACCACCCGCGCATGATTCACGGCTCCTACGCCAACTCGACCGACAGCCCGCGACGCGCCACCGTCGTCAACGTCTTCCGCGACGGCGTCCGCTCAAACTCCGACGCCCCGCCCCTCGAAGGCGTCCCCGTCATTCCGAAGGGCGAGCCGATGCGCGGCCGCTTCTTCCCGCTCCTCTTCGACCCCTGCCGCCTCGGCGACGAGGGGTGAGGCTCCCGGGGCCGCGCGGGCGTTTCGCGCGGCCCCGGGCTTTGACGGCTCTCACCCCGGCGCGCGCGCCGGGGCGGAGCCGGACGACCCGCCGCTCAGGAACGGAACTTCGAGCGGTACTCCCCGGAGTAGAGGAAGCCGCCGATCAGGGCGCGGTAGTTGCCCGTGTTGTCGATGTAGTTCACCCAAGCCTGCTTCCCGCTCGGGTCGGACGCCCTCCCGAGGTAGACGAGGTAGAGCTGTTCCACGTACTCCTC
>DASWNR010000055.1:0-17703 GCA_036399155.1 Pyrinomonadaceae bacterium | reverse complement strand
TCAAGATACGCGGCTACCGCATCGAGCTGGGCGAGATAGAGACCGTCCTGGCGTCTCACGAATCAATCGGGGCGGCGGCCGTCGTCGTGCGGGGCGAGGTGGCCGGCGAGAAACGGCTGGCGGCTTACGTCGTCGCCGCGGACGAGGAGCGCGCGGTCTCGGCGGGCGAGCTGCGGGCGTATTTGAGGGAGCGCCTGCCCGAGTACATGGTGCCGGCCGCCTTCGTCACGATGAAGGCGCTGCCGCTGACGCCGAACGGCAAGGTGGATCGCCGCGCGCTGCCCGCCGAAGGCGCCGCGGCCGGCGGGGAAGAGTTCGTCGCGCCGCGCACGCCGGTCGAGCAGGCGCTGGCCGACATCTGGCGCGACGTGCTCGGCGTGAGCCGGGTCGGGGTCAACGACAACTTCTTCGACCTCGGCGGCCACTCGCTCCTGGCGACCCGCGTGCTCTCCAACGTGCGCCGCCTCTTCCGGCTTGAGCTGCCGCTGCGCGTGCTGTTCGAGGCGCACACCGTCGCCGAGCTGGCGCTCGCCATCATCCCCTACGAGACACAGCCCGGTCAGGCGGAGCGAATCGCGAGGGTGCTGCAAAAGCTGAAAGGCATCTCCGCCGAAGAGGTCAAGCGCGAGCTGCAAAGGAAGCGCAGGGAGAGGGAGAGCCGATGAGGGAGTACGACGACATTTTAAGCGCGGCGGGGCTCGACGCCGACAAGCTTGAGCTGCTCGACTACCTCCTCGAAGAAGAAGGGCTCGAAGGCGAGGCGCGCACCGGCGTCATCACGCCGGTCGAGCGGGCCGAGCCGTCGTCGTCCCCCTACGACGCGCCGCAGCAGTCGTCGCTCTCCTACGCGCAGCAGCGCCTCTGGTTCCTCGACCAGTTCGAGCCGGGCCGCGCCGCGTACAACATCGCCGGGGTCTTGCGCATGGAGGGGCGGCTCGACGCGGCGGCGCTCGGGCGCAGCCTCGACGAGATCGTGCGGCGGCACGAATCCCTGCGCACCTCGTTCGCCTCGGTCGGCGGCTCGCCGGTGCAGGTCATCGCCCCGGCCTGCCACCTCGCG
Source organism: Pyrinomonadaceae bacterium (assembly GCA_036399155.1). Lineage (GTDB taxonomy): Bacteria > Acidobacteriota > Blastocatellia > Pyrinomonadales > Pyrinomonadaceae > QHXN01. The sequence continues at coordinate 16,643 of DASWNR010000055.1, read as the reverse complement.
CTCGGCGTCGAGGAGCTGACGGCGCTCGCCGCCGACGAACGCGAGGCCGAGCTGCGACGCCTCGCGCGCGAGGAGGCCGCGCGCCCGTTCGATTTGCGCGAGAGCCCGCTCATGCGCGCGCGCCTGCTGCGGCTCTCCGGCGAGGAGCACGTGCTGCTTTTGACGATGCACCACATCGTCTCGGACGGGTGGTCGCTCGGCGTCTTCGCGCGCGAGCTGGCGGCGCTCTACGGCGCTTTCACAGAGGGGCGGCCCTCGCCGCTTCCAGAGCTGGCGGTGCAGTACGCGGACTACGCCGCCTGGCAGCGCGAGCGGCTCGCGGGCGAGGTCATCGACACGCAGCTCGACTACTGGCGGCGGCAGTTGGGCGGCGACCTCCCAATGCTTGAGCTGGCGGCGGGAAGGCCGAGGCCCGCGGCCCGTAAGTTGCGCGGCGCGACGCAGACCTTCGGCCTCTCGGCCGGGCTGCGCGAGGAGTTGAAGGCGCTGGCGCGCGAGGAGGACGCGACGCTGTTCATGGCGCTCGTCGGCGCGTTCAAGGCGCTGCTGTGGCGCTACACCGGGCAGGGGGACATCCTCGTCGGCACGCCGGTCGCCGGGCGCACGCGCGCCGAAGTCGAGCCGCTCATCGGCTGCTTCATCAACACGCTCGTGCTGCGCACGCGGTTGGACGCGGGGCTGAGCTTCCGCGGGCTGCTGAGGCGCGTGCGCGAGACGGCGCTCGGCGCGTACGCGCACCAGGAGGTGCCGTTCGAGCGCGTCGTCGAGGAGCTTCACCCCGAGCGGAGTCTCGACCAGTCGCCGCTCTTTCAGGTGATGTTCACCATGCAGAACGCGCCGACCCGGCCGCCCGAGCTGCCCGGCCTGAAGTTGAGCCTGATAGAGGTGGACGACGAGGTGGCGAGGTTCGACCTCTCGCTGGAGGTGGCCGAGACCCCGGACGGCATGAGGGGCATGCTGCATTACGACACCGACCTGTTCGACGCCGAGTCGGTGGCGCGCATGGCCGTCCACCTCCAGACCTTGCTCGAAGGCGCCGCCGCGCGCCCCGACACGCCCGTCTCGCGGCTGCCCCTCCTGACCGAAGGCGAGCTGCGCCTGCTGCTCGGGGAGTGGAACGCGACCGCCGCCGACTACCCGAGAGACTCGTCCGTCCACGAACTGTTCGAGCGGCAGGCGGAGGAGACGCCGGAGGCCGTGGCGCTTGTCTTCGGCGAGGGGCAACTGACCTACGCGGAGCTGAACCGCCGCGCGAACCAGTTGGCACGCCACCTGATTACCCTTGGCGTGGGGCCGGAGGTGCGCGTCGGCATCATGCTGGAACGCTCGCCGGAGATGGTCGTCGGGCTGCTCGGAATACTGAAAGCCGGCGGCGCCTACGTCCCGCTCGACCCCGCATACCCGCACGAACGTCTGGCCTTCATGACGGACGACGCGTCCGTCTCCATCATCGTGACGCTGGAACGTCACTCGGACGCCGCGTTCGCGCCGCTAATCGTCTGCCTCGACGCGGACTGGCCCGCCATATCGGGCGGCGACGCCGACAACCCGCCGCCCGGGAGCGCCGCGGAGCACCTCGCCTACGTCATGTACACGTCGGGCTCGACGGGCGTCCCGAAGGGCGTCGGCGTCGCGCACCGCGCCGTGGCGCGTCTCGTCAAGGGCGCCAACTACGCCGACTTCTCGCGCGACGACATCATCCTCCAACTCGCCCCGCTCGGGTTCGACGCCTCGACCGTGGAAATCTGGGGCGCGCTGCTCAACGGCGCGCGTCTGGTGCTGCCGCCGCAGGAGGACTCCGCCTCGCTCGAAGCCATCGGCGCGCACGTTCGCCGTCACCGGGTCACGAAGCTTTGGCTGACGGCGGGGCTCTTTCACCTGATGGTGGACTACCGGCTCGAAGACCTGCGCGGGCTTGAGCAAATCCTGGCCGGCGGCGACGTGCTCAGCCCGCCGCACGTCGAGCGCGTGGTCAGGGAACTCGGCGGCTGCCGGATGACGAACTGCTACGGCCCGACCGAGAACACGACGTTCACGACCTGCCACGACGTGGGGCCGGACGAGTGCGCCGGGAGCGTCCCCATCGGGACGCCCATCTCGAACACGCGCGTCTACGTCCTCGACGAGGGACGGACGCCGGTAGCGGTCGGGGTCGTCGGCGAGTTGTACGCGGGCGGCGACGGGCTGGCGCGCGGCTACCTCAACCGACCGGCGCTCACGGCGGAGAAGTTCGTCCCCGACCCGTTCTCGGGCGAGCCGGGCGCGCGCCTCTACAGGACGGGCGACCTCGCGCGGCGGAGGGCCGACGGCGTCATCGAGTTCGTGGGGCGCGGCGACCAGCAGGTCAAGGTTCGCGGCTACCGCATCGAGCTGGAAGAGATAAAGTCGGCGCTCGGCAAACACACGGCGGTGCGCGAATGCCTCGTGGTGGTGCGCGAGGACGCGCCCGGCGACAAGCGCGTCGTCGCCTACCTCACGCCCGCGCGCGTGGAGACGCCGAACGCGGCGGAGCTGCGCCACCACCTGCGCGAGAAGCTGCCCGAGTACATGGTGCCCTCCGCCTTCGTCTGGCTCGAAGAGTTCCCGCTGACGGCCAACGCGAAGGTCGACCGGGAGGCTCTGCCCGCGCCGGAGCACCCGGTCGGGGAGAGGCAGAGCGCCTACACGCCCCCGCGCACGCCCGTCGAGGAAGCCCTGGCCGGCATCTGGGCGGACGTGCTCGGCGTCGAACAGGTCGGCGTCCACGACAACTTCTTCGAGCTGGGCGGACACAGCCTGCTCGCCACGCAGGTCGTCACGCGCGTGCGCGAATCGCTGCGCGCGGACGTGTCCCTGAGACAGTTCTTCGAGAGCCCAGTGATCGCGGAGCTGGCGTCGCTGATAGAGCCGCTGATGGCGGACGGCCGCGCCGGCGCGCCGTCGCCCATGCTGCCCGTCCCGAGGGGGAGGGCGCTGCCGCTCTCGTTCGCGCAGCAGCGCCTCTGGTTCCTCGACCAGTTCGACTCGGGCAACCCCATCTACAACGTCCCCGTCGTCCTGCGGCTCGGCGGGCCGCTCGACGTGGGCGCGCTTGAGCGGACGCTGAACGAGGTGGTGCGCCGGCACGAGGCCCTGCGCACGGTCTTCCGCTCGGAGCGCGGCGGGCCGATGCAGGTCATCCTGCCGAAGCAGCCCATCGTCGTGCCCGTGCTGAACCTCGCCGGCCTGAACGACGCCGACCGCGATGCCGAGGCGCGGCGGCTGGCGTCCGAGGAGGCGCAGAAGGGCTTCGACCTGACGCGCGGCCCGCTGCTGCGCGCGACGCTGCTGCGGCTCGGGGCGGACGAGCACATGCTTCTGTTCACGATGCACCACATCGTCTCTGACGGCTGGTCGGTGGGCCTGCTCGTGCGCGAGGTGGCGGCCGTCTACACGGCCTACGTGCGCGGGCAGGAGTCGCCGCTGCCGGAACTCACGCTGCAATACGCCGACTACGCCGTCTGGCAGCGCGAGTGGCTGCAAGGCGAGGTGCTCGAAGAACAGCTCGCTTACTGGAAGCGGCAGCTCGAACCGCCGCCGCCGGGGCTCGGACTCCCGACCGACCGGCCGCGGCCGGAGGTGCTCTCCCACCGGGGCGCGACGCTCAACGTGGACTTCCCCGCGGGGCTGACCGACGGGCTCAAAGAGCTGAGCCGCCGCGAGGGCGTGACTTTATACATGACCCTGCTGGCGGCGTTTCAGGCGCTGCTCCACCGCCACACGGGCCGCGACGACATCGCCGTCGGGAGCCCGATTGCCAACCGCCAGAGGAGCGAGATCGAGCCGCTCATCGGCTTCTTCGTCAACACGCTGGTGATGCGCACAGATCTCTCCGGCGACCCGAGCTTCCGCGCGCTGCTCGGGCGCGTGCAGGAGGTCACGCTCGGCGCGTACGCGCACCAGGACGTGCCGTTCGAGATGCTGGTCGAAGAGTTACAGCCCGACCGCAGCCTCGGCACGACGCCCTTCTTTCAGGTGGCGTTCGCGCTCCAGAACGCGCCGGGCGAGGAGTTGAAGCTGCCCGGCCTGACGCTCAAGCGGGTTGACGTGCAGAGCCGCACGGCGCGCTTCGACCTGTCGCTGCTCCTCGAAGAGTCGGCCGAAGGGTTGACCGGGCTCGTCGAGTACAGCGCAGACCTGTTCGACGAGAAGACCGTCCGACGCCTGCTCGAACACCTACAGGCTTTGCTCGGCGCGGCCGTCGCCGACCCCGAAGAACGTCTCTCCGCCCTGCCACTGCTCGCCGACGCCGAGGGGCGAAAGTTAATCGCCCGACGCGGCGACGACGCGCGGGCGGACTCCGGGCCTTTCGTCAAAGAAATGTTCGAGCGGCAGGTCGAGGCGACGCCGGGCGCCGCCGCCCTCGTCCACGGCGAACAACAGTTCACCTACGAAGAGTTGAACCGGCGGGCCAACCGTCTGGCGCACCGACTGCGCCGCCTCGGCGTCGGCCCGGAGGTCGTGGCCGCCGTCATGACCGAGCGCCCAATCGAGGCGGTGCTCGGCGCGCTGGCGGTGCTGAAGGCGGGCGGGGCGTACCTCCCCTTAGACCCCGCCGAGCCGCGCGAGCGCCTCGCCTTCGTCTTACGCGACGCGGCGGCCGGGGTCGTCCTGACGCAGAAGCACCTTGAGCCGCTGTTGCCCGAAGGCCCCGGCGCCGTGTGCCGCCCCGACGCGGACTGGGAGACGCTCGCGCCGGGGGAGGACGAGAATCCCGCGACCCGCGCGACGCCGGACGGCCTCGCCTTCGTGACTTATACTTCGGGCACATCGGGCACACCGAACACTTCGGGCTCGGCGGGCCGGCCGAAGGCCGTAGGCGTACGCCACAGCTCGCTCGCCGTGCTGATACGCGCCCTGACGCCGGACGCGGGTTCGCCCGCGCCGCGCACGCTGCAACTCGCCCCGTTCGTTCAGGACATCGCCTCGCAGGAAATCTTCTCCACCCTGTGCGCGGGCGGCACGCTCGTCCTCGCGCCCGAAGAGGCGCGTAAGGATTCGAGGGCGTTGTGGCGTCTGCTGGCGGGCGAAAGGGTCGAGAGGCTGTTCCTGACCCCGACGCGTTTGCGGCACCTGGCCGAAGCCGCGGGCGCGGGGGACGAGCCGCCGCGCGACTTGCGCCGAATCATCTCGGCGGGCGAGGGGTTGAGAATCGACGGGCCGGTGCGCGAAATGTTCGCCGGGCTCCCGGGGTGCGTGCTCGAAGTCAACTACGCTCAGCCCGAGACGCAACTCGCGGCGCGTTGGAGCACGGAGGGCGCTGCCGGCGGGTGGCCGACCGTCCCCCCGCTCGGCGATGCGGTCGCGGGCGCGCAGCTTTTCGTCCTCGACTCTCGCCTCCGGCCCGTGCCCGCCGGGGTCGTGGGCGAGTTGTACGTCGGCGGCGCCGGCGTGGCGCGCGGACACCTGAACAGGGCCGTGGAAACGGCCCTCGGCTTCATCCCGCACCCGTTCTCCCAAAGCCCGGGCGCGCGGCTCTACAGGACGGGCGACCTCGCGCGTCAGGCCGGCGACGGGCGGCTGGAGTACGTCGGGCGCGTGGACACACGCGTGACGGTGCGCGGCTACCGCGTCGAGTTGGAAGAGGTCGAAGCCGTGCTCGGCCTGCACCCCGCCGTGAGGCGTGCCGCGGTCAGGTTGTGGGAGGACGAGGCGGGCCGCAGGCACCTCGTCGCCTACGTGCTCGGCGAACCGGGCGCATCGCCGAACGCCGCGGAGCTGCGCGGCCACCTGCGCGAGAAGCTGCCCGCGTACATGGTGCCCTCGACTTTCCTGCTGCTCGAAGACTTGCCCCTGACGCGCGGCGGCGAAGTAGACCGCCGACGCCTGCCGGCGCCGGACGAGGCGGGCGGCGAAGTCAAAGAGGGCCACGTCGCGCCGCGCACCCTCACGGAGGAGGTGCTGGCGGGCGTCTGGGCCGGGCTGTTGAAGGCCGAGCGCGTCGGCGTCAACGACAACTTCTTTGACCTCGGCGGCCACTCGCTTCTGGCGACGCAGCTCGTCTCGGAGGTGAGGGAGGCTTTCGGCGTCGAGCTACCCCTGCGCCGCCTCTTCGAGCGCCCGACCGTGGCGGGGCTCGCGGAGAGCATCGAGGAATCCCTGCGCGACGGCCGGGGCGCGCAGACCCCGCCCATCACGCGCCGCCCGCGCGACGGACGCCTGCCGCTCTCGTTCGCGCAGCAGCGCCTCTGGTTCATACACCAGCTTGAGCCTGAGAACGCCACGTACCACATCGCGGCGGCCGTCCAGATCAGCGGCGCGCTCGACGCGGGCGCACTCGGCCTGAGCCTCGCGGAGATAGTGAGGCGACACGAAGTCCTGCGAACCTCGTTCGCCGTGGCGGATGGACAGCCGGCGCAGGTCATCTCACCCGACACGGGTTTCGACCTGCCCGTCATAGACCTCTCGGGCGGGACGGAGGCGGAGCGGGAAGAGGAGCGGCGGCGGCTCGCGCGCGAGGAGGCGTCGCGCCCGTTCGACCTGACGCGGGGGCCGCTGCTGCGCGCGACGCTGCTGCGGCTCTCCGGCGAAGAGCACGTGCTGCTGTTCGCGATGCACCACATAGTCTCTGACGGCTGGTCGGTGGGCGTCATGGTGCGGGAGCTGGCGGCGCTCTACGAGTCGTACGCGGCGGGCGGCGAGTCGCCGCTCGAAGAGCTGGCGGTGCAGTACGCGGACTACGCGGCCTGGCAGCGCGAGCGGCTCGCGGGCGAAGTCCTCGACACGCAGCTCGACTACTGGCGGCGGCAGTTGGCGGGCGCGCCCCCGATGCTCGACTTGCCGACGGCGCGCCCCCGACAGGTCGTCCAAACGTTTCGCGGCGCGGGCGCGCCGCTCGAACTTTCGGCGGAGCTGACCGCGCGCCTCAAAGCGCTGGCGGGCGCCGAGGGCGTGACGCTGTTCATGACGCTCCTCGGCGCGTTCCAAACTCTGCTGTGGCGCTACACCGGGCAAGACGACATCCTCGTCGGCACGCCCATCGCCAACCGCACGCGCGCCGAGACCGAGCCGCTCATCGGCTTCTTCGTCAACACGCTGGTGATGCGGGCGCGCCCCTCCGCCGGACAGACGTTCCGCGAGCTTCTGCGCGAGACGCGCGAGACGGCGCTCGGCGCGTACGCGCATCAGGAGGTGCCGTTCGAGCGCGTCGTCGAGGAGCTTCAGCCCGAGCGGACGCTCTCGCACGCCCCGCTCTTTCAGGTGATGTTCGCGCTGCAAAACGCCCCGGCTGCGCCGCTGAAGCTGGCGAGCCTCAGGCTGAACCTCGTCGAGATACCTTCGGAGACTGCGAGGTTCGACCTCACGCTCTCGCTCGCGGAGGACGGCGGCCGGCTGTCGGGGCAGTTGGAGTACAACAGCGACCTGTTCGACGCCGACGCCGTGGCGCTCATGCTCGGCCATTACCGGCGCCTGCTTGAGAGCGCCGTCGAAGACCCGTGCGCGCGCCTCTCCGAGCTTGAGCTGCTGACGGAGGAGGAGCGCCGCCGGCTGCTCGCCGAATGGAACGACACGGCGCGCGAGGCCGCGCCGCCGGCGTGCGCGCACGAGCTGTTCGAGCGGCGTGCCGCCGCGCAGCCCCGTACGCCCGCCGTCGTCTTCGGCGGCGAGCGTCTGAGCTACGCGGAATTGAACGGGCGTGCGAACAGGCTGGCGCGTTACCTGCGGCGCCTCGGCGTCCGCGCGGAGACGCCGGTCTGCGTCTGCTTCGAGCGCGGCGTGGAGCTGGTAATCGCCACACTGGCCGTGGTCAAGGCCGGGGGCGCTTACGTCCCGCTCGACCCCTCCAACCCGGCGGAGCGTCTCTCGTTCATGTTGAAGGACAGTCGCGCCCCCGTCCTGCTGACGGGCGAGGCGCAGCGCGGCCTGTTCGACGCGGGCGGGGCGGAGGTCGTCTCGCTCGACCGCGACCGGGAGGCCATCGCCCTTGAGGGCGGCGACAACTTGGGGGCCGTGGCCGCCCCCGACAACCTCGCATACGTCGTCTACACGTCCGGCTCGACCGGCACGCCGAAGGGCGTCGAGGTCGCGCACGCCTCGCTGGCGAACCTGATTCACTGGTACCGGCGCACCTCGAACGTCGGGCCGGGCGAGCGTGCCACGCAGCTCTCGGGCGTCGGCTTCGACGCCACGGTCCTTGAGCTGTGGTCTAACCTGGCCTCGGGCGCGAGCCTCCACCTGCCGGACGCGGAGACGCGTCTCTCGCCGGAGCGGCTGCGCGACTGGCTCGTCTCGAACGGGGTCGCGGTCTGCTTCGCCGCGACGCCGCTGGCCGAGCTGCTGCTGGCGCTGCCGTGGCCGCGCGACGCGGCGCTGCGCCTGCTGCACACGGGCGGCGACAAGCTGCACCGCTTCCCCGAAGAGTCGCTGCCGTTCGGCGTGGTGAACAACTACGGGCCTTCGGAGAGCACGGTGATCGCCACCTCCGGCCGGGTCGAGCCCGGGGCGGGCGTCACACAGTCGCCGACCATCGGCCGCCCCATCGACAACGCGGAAGTCTACCTGCTCGACGAGGGGTTGCGCCCCGTGCCGGCGGGCGTGCGCGGCGAGCTGTACGTCGGCGGGGGCTGCCTCGCGCGCGGCTATCTGCGGCGCTCCGCGCAGACCGCCGAGAGGTTCATCCCGCACCCGTTCTCCGCGACGCCGGGGGCTCGCCTCTACCGCACGGGCGACCTCGCGCGCTTCCTCCCCGACGGGCGGATAGAGTTTTTGGGACGCCTCGACAATCAGATTAAGATTCGCGGGCACCGCATCGAGCTGGGCGAAATCGAGGCCGTCCTCGTCGGCCACGGCGCCGTGCGCGAGGGCGTCGTCGAATGCCGCGAGGCGGGGCACGGCGAGAAGCGCCTGACGGCCTACGTCGCGGCGCGCGAGGGGGAGAGCCTGACCGCCGACGAGCTGCGCGGCTACCTCGCGGAGCGGCTGCCCGGCTACATGGTGCCCTCGGCCTTCGTGTGCCTTGAGCGCCTGCCGCATAACGCCAACGGGAAGATCGACCGGCAGGCGCTCCCCGACGCGGACGACGCGGCGGGCGCGCTCGGCGCCGCCTACGTCGAGCCCGCCACCGGGATGGAGCGCACCGTCGCAGGGCTCTGGCGGGAGCTGCTCGGGCTGGAGAGGGTCGGGCTTCACGACAACTTCTTCGACCTCGGCGGGCACTCGCTGCTCGTGGTGCGGATGCAGGGCCGTCTACAGGAAATTCTCGGGCGGGAGATTACGGTCGCGGAGGTGTTCAAGTACCCGACCGTCAGCACGCTGGCGTGGCACCTCAGCCGCGGGCCGCTCGACGAGCGGGGCGGCGGCGAGACGCACCAACAGCGCGGCGCCGCCCGCCGCGAATCAATCAGGGGGCGCGCGCGCCGCGCACGGGGCAGAGAGTCGGTGAATGGTGAACAGTGATATGAGCGACGCAGACAAGTTCAGTTACGACGTGGCGGTCGTCGGCATGGCCGGCCGGTTCCCCGGCGCGAAGAACGTCGAGGAGTTCTGGCGGAACCTCGTGGGCGGCGTGGAGTCGGTCTCGTTCTTCTCGGACGAGGAGCTGCTCCGCGCCGGGGTCGAGGCCGAGCTGTCGGGCGAGGCCAATTACGTGAAGGCGGGCGCCGTCCTCGAAGACCCGGAATACTTCGACGCCGCGTTCTTCGGCCTCACGCCGCGCGAGGCGGAGATGATGGACCCGCAGCACCGGCTCTTCCTCGAAGAGGCGTGGGGCGCGCTCGAGTCCGCCGGCTACGCGGCGGAGAAGTACCCGGGCCGCATCGGGGTCTTCGCCGGTGAGAGCTTCAACTCTTACCTCTACAACAACCTCGCCGCGCGCCGCGAGCTGGTCGAGGCCGTCGGCACCTTCCAGACCCTCATCGGCAACGACCGCGACCACCTGACCACGCAGGCGGCCTACCGGATGAACTTGAAGGGGCCTTGCGTCAGCGTCCAGACCGCGTGCTCGACCTCGCTGGTGGCCGTCCACATGGCTTGCCAGAGTCTGCTGAGTCGCGAGTGCGAAATGGCGCTGGCGGGCGGCGTCTCGGTCGGCGTCCCGCAGGTGCAGGGCGGCGTCTACCAGGAGGGCGGCATCATCTCGCCGGACGGCCACTGCCGCGCCTTCGACGCGGCGGCGGCCGGGACGGTGAAGGGCAGCGGCGTCGGCATCGTCGTCTTGAAGCGGCTGGCCGACGCGGTCGAAGACGGCGACCTCATACACGCCGTCATCAAAGGCTCCGCCATCAACAACGACGGCTCGCTCAAGGTCGGGTACACCGCGCCGAGCGTCGAGGGGCAGGCGGGCGTCATCACCGAGGCGCTGGCCGTGGCCGGTGTCGAGCCGGAGACGGTCAGCTACGTCGAGGCGCACGGGACGGGCACCGCGCTCGGCGACCCCATCGAGATCGCCGCGCTCTCGGAGGCGTTCGGCGCGACGGCGAAGAAGAATTTCTGCGCCGTCGGCTCGGTCAAGACGAACATCGGCCACCTCGACGCCGCCGCCGGCGTGACGGGTCTCATCAAGGCCGTGCTGGCGCTCAAGCACCGGCAGATTCCGCCGAGCCTTCACTTCGAGCGGCCCAACCCGAACATAGATTTTTCGCGGACGCCCTTCTACGTCAACGCGAAGCTCGCCGACTGGGAGTCGAACGGCTCGCCGCGCCGCGCGGGCGTCAGCAGCTTCGGCATCGGCGGCACCAACGCACACGTCGTGCTCGAAGAGTCGCCGTCGCTTCAGCCCTCGGGCGCTTCGAGGCCGTACCAGCTCCTGACGCTCTCGGCGAGGACGCCCGAGGCGTTGGAAAGCGCGACCGCCAACCTAGCCGCGCACCTCCGGGCGAAAAGCGAATCCGGCCTGGCCGACATCGCCTACACGCTTCAGGTTGGACGGAAGGGCTTCGCGCACCGGCGGACGCTCGTCTGCCGCGACGCCGAAGACGGGCTGCGCGCCCTTGAGCCGTTGGACACGGCCCGCGTCCACACCAACTTCGTCGAAGGCGAGCCGGGCGGCGTCGCCTTCATGTTCCCCGGTCAGGGCTCGCAGTACGTCGGGATGGCGCGCGAGCTGTACGCGGGCGAGACGACGTTCCGCGCGGAGGTCGAGCGCGGGGCCGAGCTGCTCCGGGCGGAGGCGGGGCTCGACCTGATCGGCGTCCTCTACCCGAAAGACGGCGAGGGCTCGGCCGAGGCGGCGGCCGAGCGGCTCGCACAAACGGCCGTCACGCAGCCCGCGCTCTTCGTCATCGAGTACGCGCTGGCGAAGCTGCTGGGGGAGTGGGGCGTCAGGCCGTCGGCGATGATCGGGCACAGCCTCGGCGAGTTCGTCGCCGCGACGCTGGCCGGGGTCTTTACGCCGGAGGAGGCTTTGAGGCTCGTGGCCGCGCGCGGACGCCTGATGCAGCAGATGCCGACGGGGGCGATGCTGGCGGTGCCGCTCTCGGAGCAGGAGGTGCGGCCGCTCGTCGGCGGGGCGGTCTCGCTGGCGGCGGTCAACGGGCCGGCGCTCTGCGTCATCTCGGGGGAGGCGGAGGCCGTCGCGCGCGCCGAGCGGCGGCTCGCGGCCGGCGGCGTCGAGTGCGGCCGCCTGCACACCTCGCACGCGTATCACTCGGCGACGATGGAGCCCGCTTCGAGGCGGTTCGAGGAAGAGGTCAGGAAGGCCGGGCCGCGCGCGCCGCAGATTCCTTTCATCTCAAGTCTGACGGGGACGTGGATAACCGCGAGCGAGGCGACCGACCCGCAGTACTGGTCGCGGCAGTTGCGCGAGACGGTGCGCTTCGGGGCCGGGGTCGCCGAACTCTTGAAAGGTCAGGGGCGGATTCTGCTCGAAGTCGGGCCGGGGCGTGTCTTGAGCGGGCTCGCCGTGCAGCAGCGGAACGGGTCGGGGAATCACCTGGTGCTTTCGTCTCTGCCGCACCCGCGCGACCGCAAGTCGGCCACCGCCTCGCTGCTCGACGCGCTGGGGCGACTCTGGGCCGGCGGCGTGGAGGTTAACTGGGCGACTTTCTACGCGCGCGAGCGGCGGCGGCGCGTGGCGCTGCCGACTTACCCGTTCGAGCGCCAACGGTTCTGGGTTGACGCAGAGCCGCGGGGACACGCCGCGCGGCGCGACGCTTTGAGCAGAAAGCCGGACGCCGCCGAATGGACTTACGTCCCTTCGTGGAGGCGCTCGGTCGTCAGACCCGAGGCCGCCGGACAAGACGCGCGTGCGGAAGGCGCGTGCTGCCTCGTCTTCGCGGACGAGGCGGGGCTCGGTCAGCTCGTCGCGCGGCGTTTGGAGGCCGAGGGCGAAGAGGTCTTCGTCGTCAGGGCGGGCGATGGGTTCGGCAAAGTCTCAGAACGCGTCTTTGAAGTCGGCCCGAATAGTCGCGACGACTACGACCGGCTGCTCGGCGAGCTGCGCGCTTTGGGCAAGACCCCGGAGGCGATTCTGCACATGTGGAACGTCACGGACGAACCGGGCGCGGGAGTGACGGCCGAGACGTTCGCCGCCTCCCAGTCGAAGGGCTTCGACGGCCTGCTCGCGCTCGTCCAGTCGTTGGGCGAGCACATGCTGACGGAGGCGCTGCGCCTCCTCGTCGTCACGGACAACATGCAGGAGGTCACGGGCGAGGAGACGCTCGCGCCGGAGAAGGCGACGCTCCTCGGGTTGTGCAAGGTCATCCCGCAGGAGTACCCGCAGTTCGACTGCCGCTCGGTTGACGTGGCGCTCCCGGCGCGCGAGGCGGGGCGCGAGGCGCTGGCGGACGACCTCGTCGCCGAGCTGAAGGCGGGCGAGCCGGGCGCGGCGGTCGCCTACCGCGGCCGCCACCGCTGGCTCCAAGCCTTCGAGCCGTTGCGGCTGGCGGAGGCGGGCGCCGGGACTCTGCCGCGCGCGCGCCGCCTGCGCGAGGGCGGCGTCTATCTGTTGACGGGAGGGCCGGGCGACATAGACCTCGCGCTGGCGCGGAGCCTCGCCGCGAGCGTGCGCTGCAAACTCGTCCTGAACGGTTACGCGCATCTGCCCGCGAGCGGAGAGTGGCCCGAGTGGCTCGCGGCACACGAAGAAGAGGACGAGACGAGCCGGCGTATCAGAAGCCTGACGGAGCTTGAGGCGGCGGGCGCTCAGGTGATGCTCACCGGCGCGGACGTTGCCGACCGGGAACAGTTGGCCGCGCTCGTCGCGGAGGTTCGGGAGCGCTTCGGCTCGATCAGCGGCGTCTTCCACACGGCGGCCGTGACGGGCGGCGGGATGATTCAACTGAAGACCCCGGAGGCGGTCGCCGAGGTCTTCAGGCCGAAGGTTCAGGGGACGCTCGCGCTGCGCGCGGCGCTCGCGGACGCGCCGCCGGATTTCCTCCTGCTCTTCTCGACCTCGCTCGCGCTGACCGGCGTCTTCGGGCAGGTGGACTACTGCGCGGCGAACGCTTTCCTCGACGCCTTCGCGCGCGCCGAGGGGGCGCGGGGCCGAACTTTTACGGCGGCGATTAACTGGAACCTGCCCCGTTGGGAGGGCTGGGCGGATTCGGCGGCCGCCGGCGTGACAGAGTTCCAGGCCCAGTTCGCGGAGCAGTTGCGTGCGTTCGGCATCTCGCCCGAGGAGGGCGCGGAGGCGACGCTGCGCGTCCTCTCCGACGCGCAGCCGCAGGTCGTCGTCTCGACGCAGGACTTCCAGTCCCTGCTCGACGCGCAGAAGGCCGACGCGGAGAACGGCCTGCTCGCACAGTTGCAGACCGGGCACGCCTCCGAAGGAATTGAGAGAGGCGCGGGAAACGATTACGTCGCGCCGGAGGGCGAGATGGAGCAGCAGGTCGCCGGCCTCTGGCAAGAGCTGTTCGGCGTCGGCGGCGTCGGCCGCCACGACAACTTCTTCGAGCTGGGCGGGAACTCGCTGCTCGCCATCCAGTTGGTCTCGCGCGTGCGCAAAGTCCTTCAGGTGGAGCTGCCTTTGAGCAGCCTCTTCGAGTCGCCGACGGTGGCGGGGCTGACGGCGGCCATCGAAGAGAGCCGGCAGGGCACGAAGGAGACCGAGGAGATAGAGCGCCTGCTGCGCGAGATCGAGGGGCTGTCGGCCGAAGAGTTGCAGGCGCACCTCTCCGACGAACTACAGGCGGGGGGCGAGGGCGGCTCAGATGGATGACATAGCCAAACGCCTGGCGGCGCTCAGCGCGGAGCAGCGCGAGCTTTTGGAGCTGCGGCTCAAGAAGAAGGGGCTGCAATCCGCGCTCGCGCGCGACGGCGCGACCGCGGCGGCCGACGGCGCTGGCGCCCCCGACGACGAAGAAGAGGCCCCCGCCGATTGGAAGGAGCGCGCGGTCGAGCGCCCCGTCGGGTTCAGCATCTACTTCTTCTCCGACGACGGGTCGAAGGACAGTGACGACAAGTACCGCCTGCTGCTTGAAAGCGCGAAGTTCGCCGACCGCCACGGCTTCACGGCGGTGTGGACGCCCGAGCGCCACTTCCAGGCTTTCGGGGGCTTGTACCCGAACCCGTCCGTGCTGAGCGCCGCGCTCGCCATGATTACCGAGCGCATAGGGATTCGCGCGGGGAGCGTGGCGCTGCCGCTGCACCACCCCGTGCGCGTGGCGGAGGAGTGGTCGGTCGTGGACAACCTTTCGCGCGGCCGCGTCGCGGTCTCCTTCGCCTCGGGGTGGCACCCGGACGACTTCCTGTTCGCGCCCGCCGCCTACGAGCAGCGCAAGGAGGTGATGTTCAGCCACATCGAAACTATCCGCCGGCTGTGGGCCGGCGAGACCGTGACGCTCGGCGGCGTGAACGACAGCCCGGTCAGGGTGAGCATCCTGCCGAAGCCCGTCCAGCCGCAGCTCCCCATCTGGATTACGACGGCGGGCAGCCCCGAGACGTGGGAGAGGGCCGGGGAGATAGGCGCCAACATCCTGACGGGGCTCGCCGGCTACCCGCCGGAGAATCTGAAGGCGCTCATCGGCAGTTACCGCGCGGCGCGCGCCCGCCACGGGCACGACCCGCAGGCCGGCGTCGTCTCCGTGATGGTTCACACCTTCGTCGGCGAAGACACGCAGGCCGTCAAGGAGAAGGTGCGCGGCCCGCTCTCGAACTACCTGCGCACCTACTTCAAGCAGTTCGAGAAAGTCCACTACGACCCGGAGAGCGTGACCGAGGCGGACAAGGACGATTTGATGAGCGCGGCGTTCGAGAACTACTTCCGGCACAGCACGCTGCTGGGGTCGCCCGCGAAGTGCGCCCGCCTCGTCGAGCAACTGGCCGGGCTGGGCATCGACGAGGTGGCGTGCCTCGTGGACTTCGGCGTCGAGACCGACGCCGTGATAGAGAGCCTCGGGCTGCTGAACGAGCTGAAGGAGCATTTCGGCCGACCCGCCGCCGCCGAGGCGCGGCCGTAGCGCGGGCGGGCGGCGCGGAAGATTCACGCACTCACGCGGAAGCGACGGGGAGGCGTTTGGAAACCCGTTAAGGAATAGCATGGCCACGAACGACGTACCGGCTCGACTGTCTCAACTCTCGGCGGCCAAGCGCGCGCTGCTCGAACGACGCCTGCGGGGCCAGAGGGACGAGGCGTCCGAGGCGCAGTCGATTCGGCCGCGCGGCGGCCGCGGCCCCGCGCGCCTCTCCTTCGCGCAGCAGCGGCTCTGGTTCATAGACCAGTTGGAGCCCGGCAGACCCATCTACAACATCCCCCTGCCGCTCCGCCTCAACGGCCCGCTCAGGATCGAAGCCCTCAGGCACTGCCTCAACGAGATCGTCCGGCGCCACGACGCGCTGCGCACGACCTTCGCCGTCGGCGCCGACCTTGAGCCCGTCCAGTCGGTCGCGCCCTCGTTAGAGCTGCCCCTCCGCGTGGAAGACCTGGGCGGCCTGCCGGGGCCGGAGCGCGAGGCCGAGGCCGTGCGCCTTGCGACCTGCGAGGCGCAGCGCCCGTTCGATCTGGAGCGCGGCCCGCTGCTGCGCGCGCGGCTGCTGCGGCTCGGGGCGGAGGAGCACGTTCTCCTGTTCACGATGCACCACATCGTCTCCGACGGGTGGTCGATGGGCGTGCTCGTCAAAGAGGTGGCGCAGTTGTACGCGGCCTTCGCGGAGGGGCGCGAGTCGCCGCTGCCGCCGCTGGCCGTCCAGTACGCAGACTTCGCGGAGTGGCAGCGCGAGTGGCTGCGCGGCGGGGTGCTGGAAGGGCAACTCGCCTACTGGAAGGCGAAGCTCGGCGGCGAGCTGCCCGTCATGGAGTTGCCGACCGACCGGCCGCGCCCGCCCGTGCCGAGCTTCCGCGGCGGGTTCGAGTCGTTCAAGCTGTCGAAGGAGGTCACCGAAGGGCTCAAGGGCCTCAGCCACCGCGCGGGGGGCACGCTCTTCATGACGCTGCTGGCGGCCTACAAGCTTCTGCTCTACCGCCACACGGGGCAGGAGGACATCCTCATCGGCTCGCCCGTCGCCAACCGCAACCGCGTCGAGACGGAAGACCTCATCGGCTTCTTCGTCAACACGCTGATGCTGCGGACGAGCCTCGCCGGCGACCCCACTTTCACCGGGCTGCTCGGGCGCGTGCGGAAGACGGCGGTCGAGGCGTACGCGCATCAGGACTTGCCCTTCGAGAAGATAGTCGAAGAGCTTCACCCCCAGCGCGACCTGAGCCGCAACCCGCTCTTTCAGGTCTTGCTCGCCTTGCAGAACGCCCCGAT
>DASWNR010000054.1:0-10675 GCA_036399155.1 Pyrinomonadaceae bacterium | reverse complement strand
TGACCCTTGATGGCCTTGCGAATCTCGCGGAGCAGGCCCGTGCGCGCCGCCGCGAGCCTGTCAAGAAGCTCCTCGTCGCGCAGAACGTTCGTCTCAACCGCCATGCGTTCTCCTCGGAATCAGTGCTGAGTGCCGAGGACTGAGGACTGAGTAAGGAAGCGCTCCCGCTCGGTCCTCAGTCCTCAGCACTCAGTCCTCCTATTCATTCCCCGTGATCGTCAGCAAAAGCTCCTGCGCCTTTTCGTAACTCGGCGCGGCTTCGAGCGCGCGCAGCACCGAGCGCTTGGCCTCCGCGCCGCGGCCCAGCGCGTGGTAGGCGCGCGCGACGTTGTAGTTGGCCTCGGCCACGTTGGTGGGCCGGAGCGCGAGCGCCGCGTTGAACTCGGCGAGCGCGTTGGCCGCGTCGTCGCCTTGCATGTACAGCTCGCCCGCGCGCGTGCGCGCCGACTGCTCGAAGGGCGTGAGGTAGAAGCCCAAACGCAACGCTTCGAGCGCCCGCGCGCGGTCGCCCTGTTTGAGCCGCAGCTCCGCCAGACGCCCGAGCGCCTTGAGGTTCGTCTCGTCGTATCTGACGAGCGACTCAAGCGCATCGGCGGCGCCGGCCGCGTCGCCGCGCTTCTCGCGCAAATCGGCCAGAGCCTCGTAGGCGTTCCCCTCGCCGGTGTGGTAGGGAAACAGCTCGGCGGCGCGCGCGTAATGCCGGGCCGCGCCCTCCTCGTCGCCCTCCGCGCGCAGGAGCGAGCCGGCGCGCATCCGCAGCGCGAACGTCTCGCGCTCGCCCAGCAGCTTGAGCACGGCGTCTTTCGGCAGCTGCGACGCCGAGAGGGCCGTCTCGCCGGCGCCCAAAGCCTCTTGCAGCGGCCGCGCCTTCGCGCGCGCGTACTCCATGAAGGCGCGGTCGAACTCGTCTTCGCTGAGCTTCAAAGCCTGCCGCAAGACTTCGGGCGTGCGCGCCTTGTCGCGGTAGAGCGTGAGCATCTTAAGAATCGCGTCGAAGCCGTGACGCTCGACGACGAACTCGACGACCTGCGACGCCTGGAAGTAAGCGAGCGGCACGTCGTCGGCGCGACGGGGCCGCATGAAGCCCGCGTCGAGGTCTGCGATCTTGAACCAGCGCCCGTCGGCGAGCGCGCGCAGCACGAACGGGTTCCAGTCGTCGCCCCAACCGGGGCGCGCGCGCCGCTCCTCGTAGACCGAAATCCCCTCGGAGAACCAGCGCGGGATGCGGTAGTCGGTCATCTGGAGCGTGACGACGTGCGCGTACTCGTGCCAGAGCGTGCTGCCCCAGTTGAACTGCCCCTCGGGGCGCGCGGAGGGCGAGTCCTGCGCGATGACGGGGCCGAAGCAGACGCCCAGCGCGCCGAGACCCGGCAGCCCCAGCGCGCGGACGGCGAAGTCATCGTGGTTGGGGAATAGCTCGACGACGACCGGCCCCTTCGGCGTGAAGCGGTACTTCGCGGTGAGCTTGGCGGCGGCCTCTTCGAGCAGGTCGGCGGCGAGCGGCGCGAGCACTTCCGTCTCCGACGCGCCCGCCTTGACGACGAACGCTCCGCGCTTCGTCTCGCGGAACTCGTTCATCGTGTCGAGCAGGTCGAGCGTGTTCTTGGCCCAGACGTTGAAGGGGTCGCCCGCGAAAGACTTCTCGACCTCCGCGCGCCCCTCCTCCATGCGGCCGAGCCGCAGCAGCGCCATCCCGAGCGCGAGTCGCGCGCTCCACAGCCGCGGCTGAAGCGCGACGGCGCGGCGCGCGAACTCGGCCGCCTCCGAGGTGCGGCGCGTGATGGTCGCGTAGTGCGCCAGCGTCTCGTAGAGCCGGCCGTGGCGCGGGTTGGCCGCGAGCGCCTGCGCGGCCGCGGGCTCGAAGTCCCTGTCCTGAAGGTAGAGCTGGGCCGCGCGCAGCGCGTGCGCCTCCGCCGCGCGCGGGTTGACGCGCAGAGCCTTCTCTATCTCGGCGTTGGCCGTGTCGTACTCGCCGGCTTCGAGTTCGAGCGCGGCCGCGAGCGCGCGCGCCTCGACCATGTTGGGGTTGATTTCGAGCGCGCGTGCGAGCGCGGCCGTCATCTCCGCGCCGCCTTCGAGCCGCTTGTTGGCGGCGACGCCGAGGTGCGCGCGCGCGCTGTTCGGGTTGATGGCGAGCGCGTCCGTGAAGAAGGTTGATGCCTCCGCGTAGTTGTACTTCTCGGTGAAGAGACGCCCGCCGCCGAGGTGCGCCTCGATGTATGAGGCGTCCGCGTCGATGGCCGCCGCGAAGAGGTCTTTCGCCTCCTGAAAGCGTTCGAGCCTGACGAGAGCGCGCGCGACGACGGTGAGCGTCGGCGCGTCCTCTGGCTCCTTCGTCTCGTAGTATGTGACGAGCGAGCGGAAGATTTGCCGCGCCTCCTCCTCCTGCCCCGTCGCTTCGAGCACCTCTGCGCGGCGCAGGTCGCTTTCGAGCCGCGCGTCGGCGGCGCCGCCCGCCGGCTCGTTCGCCGCTCGCTCGAACTCTTTGACGGCTTCACTGTAACGGCCGGTCGCCGCCAGCGCCTCGGCCAGCTCGTGGCGTACTCCGCCGGCGCCGCCGCCCGCCGGCCGCCGCTCAAGGAAGAGGCGCGCGGCCGTCTCGACTTCCGCGTAGCGCCCGGTCTCAAGGTGCGCGCGCAGCAGGAGCCTTTGCGCCGCCGCGTCCGAAGGGTCGGACTTCAGACGCGCGCCCAAAAGCTCGACGGCGCGCGCGTACTCGCCGCGCTTCAGCTCCGACTCGCCCGGCGTCGAAGCGGTCGAAGGCATGTTGTCAATTGTGATCTGGGCGGAGCCGGCGGGCGTGAGTGTGACGGCGAGCGCGCAGCCGAGCGCCGCGACGAAGATGAGCGCGGGCGTGAGCGTGCGTCCCGACCTTTGAAGAGTCCGGACGGCTTGCGGCGTTGACTTCATCCGAAACGTCCCCTTCACTGCGCGCCCCTCTTGATGCTCCGGCTCACCTTCGCGAGGCTGACGAAGAGCCTCTCAAGCTCGGCCTCGTACGCCGACTCCGACAACTGACCCTTGCGCGCCTTGAGCTGCTCGACCTCCTCGGTGAGCCGCTCGCGCTCGCGCAGCAGCTTCGCCGTCTCCGCGCCGGCCGCCGCCTGCTCGGCCGAGAGCGAGTCGAGGTAGACGTGACGCGCGACCGCGCCGTCGCCGCCCTCCGCCGTCGCGTGGCCGACGCCGTCGCCGCTGTCGTCGAGCAGCGCGTGCTCGGTCGCCAGGCGACCCGCGCGCTTGTACTGCTCGGCCGTCAGACGCGCCGCGTGGTCGAAGGCTTCGAGGACGGAGACGCGGCCGTTCTGGTCGGCGTCCGCGTCGCGTGCGGCGAGCGCGGCGATGAAGTGCTCGGGGAAGCGCGTGGCGTTCTGCTCCTGCCCGCTGCGCGTCGCGGTGACGACGACGCGGCCGCGCGCCGAGAGCGGCTTGATGAACTCGCCGCTCGCGCTCGCCATCTGGAAGACGACGACGCGCCGCGCGGGTACGGCATTGACGAGCCCGGCGTATTCGGCCGCCGACATGTCCGGGCCGACGAGGCTGAACTTGGCCGCGCGCCCGTCGAACGTGCCGTGCCCGATAAGGAAGACGAAGACTGTGCTCTCGGGCGTCGCCTTCTCGCGCAGCGCGCCGAAGGCGCGGCGCACCTCTTCGGCCGTGGCGCGCGGCGCGGCGCCGCCCTCGGGCGACTCGGTCAGGACGGTGAGCCTCGCCTCGTCGAAGCCGTAACGCTCGACGAGCGCGCGCCGAAGCTCCGCCGTCCACTTCGCGAAACGCTTGGCGAACTCCTCGTCGCCGCTCGCGCCGCTGACGATAACGGCGAACTTGTTCGGGTCTGTGGCCGGCCGCGCCGACGCCGCGTCCTGCGCGCGCGCGCCCGAGGCCGCCACGCAGCCCAACGTGAGCACGATGATGAGACGACGCCACATGCTCTTAACCGATTTCGTCACGCCAGCCCGTGCCGCTTGCGCAGGAACCACTCGCCGCTCAGCAGGCCGACGAGCAGTAGGAAGTTGACGGGCATGTCCCAGAGGTCTTTGGTCACGGGGCGCGAGTTGTCGGTCTTCCTGTAGGTCAAATCGTCGACGAGCGCGCCGGCCTCTTCCAGCGTGTAGTACTTGCCGCCCGTCTCGGCGGCGATGCGTTTGAGCAGCTCCTCGTCGAGCGCGGCGTCGTAGAACTCGCGGTTAAGCTCTGCGGCGAGAAACTCCGTCTGCGCGGAGGCCGAGCCGATTGAAGCGGCGGACGCCCCCAGCTCGACGCGGTGGCGGCCCAGCTCTTCGACCCGGAACTCGCCGACGTAGACGTTCGCGTCGTCGCGCGCCGTGAACCTGAGCGGCAGCTCAACGCTCGCGCCCGACGGCTGGAAGACGCGCGCGACGGCGCGGGCGTCCGCCACCGCGTTGAACTTCCTGTCCCGAACGTCGGCGACGACGCGGACGGTGTCGCCCGGGGCGTAAACGTCCTGCTCGGCCGCGACCTCGACCTGACGCGGCGAGAACTGTACGAGGTAACGTAACGTCTGACGCCAGAAGTTCTCGTGGGCGTTGCTCTTCGAGTCCATCCTCATGCGCCAGCGCCAAGTGTCGGAGGCCGTGAAGGCGAGCGCCTGCCCGCGCCCGTAGCGCTGGTGCGCGAGCAGCGCGACGGCAGCGCCGGCCGCCCGTCCCTCGCCCGCCGTCCGGCGAGCTTCGATGAGCACGGTCGCGCCGGGCTTGACGCCCGCGGCCGCCTCCGGCACGGCGAAGGCCGGCAGCTCACCCCACGTCTTCTGGCTCTGCTGCCTGTCATCGCTCAGGCGCGTGACCGGGTGCGAGGCCCCGCGCGCGGTGAGCTGCGCCTTGTAGGCCGGCGCGTTTGCTTCCGTGTTCGGCGCTTGCGCGAGTCCGGCGGGGCGGGCGTTGAAGGAGAGCGGGAGCGCGTCGGCCACGGGCGTCCCGGCGTAGCCGCCGACCCCGAAGGCGGAACGCCCGCCCACGGCGAGCAGCCCGCCGCCGCGCCTTGAGACGAACGCCTCGACGGCGCGCAACTGCTCGGCCGTGAAGAAGGCGGCCTCGACGCTCCCGAGCATCAGGCCGTCGTATGCGAACAACTCCTCCTCAGTTTTGGGGAAGCCCGCGGCAAGCTCCTGCTCGCCCGAGACGCCCTGCCGGTAGAGCTTGTTCTCGCCCGTGCGCAGCAGCGAGACGAGCTCGACCTGCTTCTCGCCGCGCCCCATCGCGTCGCGCAGCTTCCCGTGCTCCCAGCGCGGCTCGCCCTCGACGTAGAGCACGCGCAGAGGCCCCTCGACGACTTCGACCAGCGCCTCGCGCCGGTTGTTCTCGATTGTCAGCTCGCCTTCGAGCGGCTGCACCTCGAACGTGTAGCGGTGCGTCCCCGCCGTCGCCGGCACCAGCTCCATCCGCAAGACCTCGGTCTCGCCGCCGCGCAGGGAGAACTCCTCGGTCTTGACGGCGCGGCCGTCCTCGCTCGCCGCGATTCTGACCTTCGCCGGGTCGTAGCCGCTCACGCGCACGAACGCCTCGACCTCGACGCTCGACCCGACGAGCACGCGGCGCGGGAGGTTGACGCGCGCCAGCTCGGCGTCCGTCCCGCGGCGCGTGCTCCCGACGCCCACCGTGTAGACGGGCAGGCCGCGCGCGCGCAGGTTACGAAGCTCTGCCGCGAGGTCTCGGCCGGCGTTCGCGGCCCCGTCCGAGAAGAGCACGACGGCCGACAGCGGCGCGCCCGCCGAACGCCGCGCCGCCTCGGCCAGCGCCCCGCCGAGGTCGCTCGACTGCCCCTCGCCGGTCAACTCCTCGCCGCCCCCTATCGCGTCGAGCCCCGAAGAGAAGGCGTACGTGTCCGTCCTGAACCTCTCGCGCAGGCGCGACAGAAAGGTGCCTTCCGTCTTGAAGAGCGCGCCCTTCAAAGCTTCGAGCCGCCTCTGTCCGCCGACTTCGTCCGCCACCATCATGCTGCGCGAGTCGTCCGCGAGCAGCGCGACCGTGCTGCTGCGCGGCACGACCGAAGGCACGACGACGACGGGCTTCAACAGCAGGAGGAGGATGAGCAGGAAGAGCGCCGAGCGGAGCGCGACGAGCGCCGCGCGGCCGCGTGGACTGACGCGCGCGCGCGGCCGCACGTAGGAGAAGTAGACGAAGGCGAGGAGGAGGAGCGCGGCCGCTATGACGAGCGCCGCGTGCGGGCGCAGGTCGAAGCCGAAACGCCCGTTTGTAAAAACGGCCCGCTCATGCCCGGACAAAAACTGCACGAGTTGGTCCATGAATTGGAAACCGCTTGACTGTTTGTGGCGAAGTCCCGGCCGTGAAAACTCAAACGCTTCGGCGGGCCCGGGCCTTTCTTGCCGACCGGCGACTCGCCGAAGCGTTGACGTATGGCGACAATATCCAATCTGACAGGCGGAAAGTCAATCACCCTCTAAGACGCGCCGACGCGCCCCTTCGATGCCCGCCCCGCGCCGTCCACGCCGAGTCAACTTCCTGCCGTTTTCTGAACCCCGGGCCGGGCGCGCACGTAGAAAAGGCATGAGTCATGCGTCAAAGAGTCTGTTCGTCTTCGGAGTCTACCTCTGCGGGTTGGGGCTGGTGTTGCTGCTCGCACCGAACCTGCTCCTCGGGCTTTTCGGCGTGCCGCCGACGGACGAGGTCTGGATCAGAATCAACGGAATGTTCGTCCTCTGCCTGAGCTTCTATTACACACGGGCGGCGCGAAATGAGTTGACGGCTTTCGTCCGCTGGACGGTCTGGGCGCGCGCCGCGGTCATTTTTTTCTTCGCCGCTTTCGTGCTGCTCGCGTCGGCCCCGAAGGCGCTGCTGCTGTTCGGACTGATAGACCTGCTTGCGGCGCTCTGGACGTGGCTCGCCCTGAGGGGGACTCGTGGCGGCGTCTGACAACTTCACAGGCCGGCGTACATTCTGAGGAACAAGCGTCCATTAAATTGCGTTCTCTGAGTGAAGGACGGCATATCAAGTTATTGAAGCCGGCCGCGGGCCCGCTTTTCTCTCATCCAGAACTCTCGTGCATCGAGATTGTTTGCGCGGCGGCACCTACCCGGCGCTAGAGCCCCGCGCGCGTCGTACTGCAAAGAAGGGGGAGTCGTCCGACTTCCCCTGTCAGAAGGAGAAGTCTATGAAGTCATGGTTACGAATGACCGTCGCGGGGCTCTGCCTGTGCCTCCTGGGTGCCTCACTCCCGGGCTCGGCCGACACGGCTGCCCCGGCTTCCGACTGGTCGCAGTGGCGAGGCCCGGAGCGCGACGGGGTGTCGCGCGAGCGCGGCCTCCTCAAACAGTGGCCGGCGGGCGGGCCGAAACTGCTCTGGCAGTTGAACGACATCGGGGACGGCTATTCGACGCCGGCGGTCGTCGGGTCGCGCCTCTACCTGATGAGCAACCGCGGCATGGACAACGAGTTCGTCCAGGCGCTCTCGACCAGGGACGGGAAGACGCTCTGGACGACGCGCGTCGGCAACGTCGGCAACCCGAACCAGAACCCGCCCTACGCGAAGGCGCGCTCGACCCCGACCGTGGACGGCGACTTCGTCTACGCGCTCGGCTCGGACGGCGACCTCGCCTGCCTCGAAGCCAAAAGCGGCAAGCTCCGCTGGTCGAAGAACATCCGTAAAGAGTTCGGCGGCCAGCCGGGTGATTGGGCCTACGCGGAGTCGCCTCTGATTGACGGCGGCCTCGTCGTCGTCACGCCCGGCGGCGCGGAGGCCACGATGGCGGCGCTCGACAAGAAGACCGGCGCGACGGTCTGGAAGTCCGCGATACCGGGCGGCGACCCGGCGGGCTACGCCTCTGCCATCGCGGTCGAAGGCGGCGGGCGCAGGCAGTACGTGCAGCTTCTTCCGAAGGGTCTGGTCGGCGTGGACGCGAAGACGGGTCAGTTCCTCTGGCGCAACAAGGAGGCTGCCAAGGGCCCCGCGCAGTACTTCACGCCGGTCGGGCGCGAGGGCTACGTCTACTGCGGCGCGCTCGGCGTCGGCGGCGTGCTCCTCCGCCTGAAGCCGGACGGCGCGGGTGTCGAGGCCGAGCAGGTCTACTTCACGCGCGGGCTCCCGAACGGCATCGGCGGCGCGGTGCTCGTCGGCGACACCATCTACGGCACGGAGGCCGGGGCCAAGCTGGTCGCGGCCGAGTTCACGACCGGCAAGGTGAAGTGGCAGGCCGACAGCACGGGCTGGGCCTCGATAGCCTACGCCGACGGGCTTCTGTTTCTACACGGCGTGAACGGGGATTTCGTGCTGGCCGAGGCGACCCCCGAAGGCTACCGCGAGAAGGGACGCTTCACCCCGCCCGCCCAGCCGGCGAAGAAGAAGGTGGGGCCGTTCCCCGAGATGGCGTTCGCGTACCCGGTGATTGCCGGCGGGAGACTCTACATACGCGACCTCGGGACGTTGTGGGCCTACGACATCAAGGCCGGCCGTTAGCCGCTTCCCCTTCCCCTCCAACGAGCGGCGGCCCGCGGACGTTTGCGTCGTCCGCGGGCCGCCGTTAACGTTTTAGCGCCGGGCCGTCGCCACTAACGCGGCGGCGCGCGCAAAAAGTCGGACGCCGCGCGGCCGGCCGATCCGGGCGCGGTGTGAAGATTCAGTCTTCGGGAGATTGCGTGCGTTCGGGCACGAGGACTTTGAGCGCCGCCGGGCGCGTCCTGAAAAGGAGCGGCGTGTTGAGCACGACGACCTCGCCGTCGATAGCGACGCGGAGCCGCCTGCGCCGCGTCTCGACCAGCGCCTCGCCCGCGCACAGGACTTCGAGCCGCCGCTCGCCGCGCAGACGCCGGAGCAGGGCTTGCATCGCCAGTCGGAGCAGCCCGAGTTTGCCGCCGGCGCGCGCGACGTAGACGGCCATCTCGCCGCGGTTGACGCAGCGCCGGCCGGGCAGGTCGAACTCTTCTATCTGGAATTTGTTCCCGCCGACGAAGACGAGCGGCGTGCGCTCCACCAGCTCCCCGCCCCCGGTCGTGATGCGGACGCTCACGAAGGCGCCGCGCCCGAAGATGACGCGCAGCACCGCCGCGTAGGCCACGAGCTGGCGGCGGCCCCAGCGTCGGTACTCCTGCTCGCGCTGCCGGATGATGCTCGGGTAGAGGCCGATGCTTGAGTTGTTGATGAAGATGCGGCCGTTGACCTCGCACACGTCAACGTCGGCCGCGCGGCCGTGTGCGACGGTGCGGACGGCGCCCGCGAGGTCGAGCGGGATGCCGAGGTTCTTTGCGAAGTAGTTGAACGTGCCGACGGGGAGGACGCCGAGCCGCTTGTCTGTGCCGAGAAGCTGGGAGGCGACCGCGTTGACCGTGCCGTCGCCGCCGGCCGCGACCACCGTCTGGCTTTGACCCTCGCCCGCGCGCAGCGCCAGCGCCGCCAATTGCTTGCCGCCCTTCGCGAGCAGGACTTCGGCCTCGACGCCCTGCGTTTGGAACTCTCGCTCGACGAGGCGGCGGAACTCCTCCGCGCTATTCCCGCCCGACGCGGCGTTGACGATGACGACGACTCCCCCTTGCATCGCGCTACTTTAACCTCTCACACGAAATGTTTGCGAACCGAGCGCGCGCGTCTGTTCTATAATGCGCGGCGTTCTTTCCAGCCAGAGCCCAGCGGGAAAGGGAGCCACATGCCTTTCGTCATCTTCGCCGCGCCGTGGTTCACGGAGAACGCCGTGCGCTTCATCGGGGCGACGGCCGGCGTCCCCGGCGTGCGCCTCGCCGTCGTCAGCCTCGAACCGCAGGAGCTGCTCCCGCCGCGCCTGCGCGAGCGGCTCGTCGCGCACTGGCGCGTCGAAGATATCTTCGACCCCGAACAGCTCGCGCGCGCCGCGCGTCAGCTCTCGAAGCACAGAGGCCCCGTCCACCGTCTCTACGGCTCGTACGAGCAGCTACAGGTTCCGCTCGCGGAGGCGCGCGCGCTGCTCGGCGTCGAGGGGATGAGCGTCGAGGCCGCGCGCAACTTCCGCGACAAGGCGCGCATGAAAGAGGTGCTGCGCGAGGCGGGCGTCCCATGCGCGCGCCACAGGCTCGTCCGCGGCGAGGCCGAAGGGTGGAGCTTCGCCGAAGAGGTCGGCTTCCCCGTCATCGTCAAGCCGCCGGCGGGCGCGGGGGCCGAAGGCACCTTCCGCGCGGACGGCGCGGAGGCTCTGGGCGATGCGCTCAGGGCATCGGCCCCCTCGCCGGGGCGGCCCGTGCTGATGGAGGAGTTCGTCACCGGCGACGAGCACTCGCTCGAAACCATCTCGGTCGGCGGGCGCTCTCTCTGGCACTCTCTGACGCACTACCACCCGACGCCGCTCGAAGTCGTCCGCAACCCGTGGATTCAGTGGCGCATCGTGCTGCCGCGCGAGGTAGACGACGCGCGCTACGACCCCATACGCGAGGCCGGCGCGCGCGCGCTCGAAGCCCTGGGGATGGATACGGGGCTGACGCACCTTGAGTGGTTCAGGCGCGCGGACGGGAGCGTCGCCGTCTCGGAGGTGGGGGCGCGTCCGCCCGGCGCGCAGATCACGACGCTCGTCGCGCGCGCGCACGACTTCGACTTCCTGCACGCGTGGGCGCGCGTGATGGTCTACGGCGAGTTCGAGCCGCCCGAGCGGCGCTACGCGGCCGGCGCGGCGTTCCTGCGCGGTCAGGGGAGCGGGCGCGTCCTGGCGATACGCGGGCTCGACGAGGCCGAGCGCGAGTTC
>DASWNR010000053.1:0-26216 GCA_036399155.1 Pyrinomonadaceae bacterium | reverse complement strand
GGGCGAGCGGCGCGCAGAGCAGAAGTACCGAGAGAAGATTCTTTAGTCGCATGGCTCGGAGTCTATATCAAGTTTGAGCTTTTACGTTACGCGGCCTGCCACGTCACGCGACCGGCGGCGGAGGCTGCTGATACTCCTGCGCGGGCGGCTGCGGCGGCGGCGCGGGGCGCGCGCGCCGCGCGCGGCGGACGGCGTAGCGCACGAGTAAGTAGACCAGGCCGAAGAAGACGACGACGGGCAGGATCGCCAGCAGGAAGCTTATGAGAAAGAGCGTGACGGTGGCGGCGATGTCAACGCCCTCGCCGAACGCCCTGCCCAGACTGTTGAAGAAGCCGCTGGTGCTGACGAGCGTCTTGGTCGGCTGGACGGTGACGCTGATGGTCGAGAGGCTCGCCTGATTTTCGAGGAAGCGCCGCCGCCCCTCAAGCCGCTCGATCTCCGTGCGGACGTTGGTCAGCTCGCGCTGGACGGCGATGGCGTCGGCGACCTCCTCCGCGCCCTTCATGATCTCCATCAACTGCGTTTCGAGCGCGCGCTGAGTTCGCAGTCGCGCTTCGAGGTCGATGTACTCCTCGGTCACGTCCTTGCCGGTGATGCGCTCGGAGGTGACGCCGCCGGCGGCGGCGCGTATCTCGGCGAGCGCCGCGTCGAACTGCGCGGCGGGGACGCGCATCTCGACCGTGAAGACCTCGTAGCCCTTCGAGCCGCGCGAGCCGCCCTGCTGTCGCGACTCGGAGGTGACGACGAAGCCGCCGCGCGACTCGGCCACGGAGGCGACGCGCTGGACGGCCTTCGACGGGTCGTCGGCTTCGAGCGTGAGCGTCGCGTTGCGAATAATCTTGCGCTCGACGGCGGCCGGCTGGCCCGACTGCTGCTGCGGCGTCGAGTCCTCCGTCTGCTGGAGCGAGACGGTCTTGATGGCAACGTCGCCGCCGGCCGCCGCGCCCGCCGCCTGCTCCTGCGGGGCCGCGTTGGGCGCGGAGACGCCCTGCGGCGCCGCGTCTCTTAAGCCGCCGCCGCAGCCCGACAGCGCCGCGAGTATCAAGCTGAGGGCGAAAGTGATCGTCAGTCTCATTAAAGTCTCCGTGTGCCCGTGGTCTTCAAGAACACGACTTGAACGCGGCCGGGCGCGGCCGCTTGCGCGTGCGAGCGGCGCACGTCGGGGGCGCGTGGCTTACTGCGCGTCTTCCTTCTCGAAATATGGCGGCAGCTCGCCGGGCTTCAGGCGGCGGAGCGTCACGTCGGCGGGGAAGTAGCTGACGCCCGTACGCCGGAGCATCTGCCAGCGGAGCTTGCCGTCGCGCAGCGTCAGCCTGACGGTGGCCGTGCCGCCGAAGCCGCTCCCGAGGCGGAACTGCGCCGAGCCGTTTCTGACCGTGGCCGTGAAGCCGCAGTCTTCTATCCTCGCCAGGTAGCGCGCGACGATGCCGCACGTCGCGCGCAGGCGGTTGCCGGTCTGTTTGATGGTGATGTCGATGGCGAAAGCCGGCACCTGCTCAAGCTCCATGCTCTGGTAGGCGGGCGGAAGCTCCGACTTGTCCCTGGCGTAGTCGGCGTAGTTCCACGAGCCCCGGAAGTCGGCGCCGCGTCCCTGCGCGGACGCGGCGCCGGCCGCGCCGTGCGCCGCGCAGGCGAGCAGCGCGAGGAGGAGCAGCGGGGGGAGTCTTTTCACGCCGCTCACTCTTCGCCGCCCTCTTCTTCCTCATCGCCTTCACGGCCGCCGTGGCGGTCGGGGCGCTTGATGCCGAACTTCTCAAGCCGGTACTGGAGCGTGCGGAAGGTGAGCCCGAGCAGCTTGGCCGCCTTCGTGATGTTGTAGTCGGTGCGCTCCATCGCCTGCAAGATAAGGTTGCGCTCCACGTCCTCGAAGTTGACGCCGTCCACGGGCAGCTTGAAGCCCGCGCCCTCGGCGACGGGTCTGGTCTCCTGCCGGACTTCGAGCGGGAGGTCTTCGACCGTGATGTAGTCGGCCTCGGCCAGAAGTATGGCGCGCTCGATGGCCGACTCAAGCTGGCGGACGTTGCCGGGCCACGCGTAGTCGAGCATCACCTTGCGCGCGTCGGGCGTCAGGCCGCGTATGAGCCGCGAGGTGTTGCGCGTGTGCTTCTTCAGGAAGAAGTCCATGAGGACGGGGATGTCCTCGCGGCGCTCGCGCAAGGGCGGCACGTCGATGGAGAGGACGTTGATGCGGTAGTAGAGGTCGTCGCGGAAGCGGCCGTCCGAGACCATCGCGCGCAGGTCGCGGTTGGTCGCCGCGACGACGCGCACGTCGATCTTAATGGCGCGCGTGCCGCCGACGCGCCGAATCTCGCGCTCCTGCAACGCGCGCAAAAGCTTCGCCTGCATCGACACGTCCAGCTCGCCTATCTCGTCGAGGAAGAGGGTGCCGCGGTCGGCTATCTCGAAGAGCCCCTTCTTCTCGGCGTGCGCGCCGGTGAACGAGCCCTTCTCGTGGCCGAAGAGTTCGGATTCGAGAAGGTTCTCGTTGATGGCGGCGCAGTTGACGGCCTGGAACATCTCGGAGACGCGCGGGCTCTGCGTGTGGATGGCGCGCGCGATGAGCTCCTTGCCCGTGCCCGACTCGCCGCGGATGAGCACCGTCGAGTTCGAGCGCGCGACCTTGAGGATCATCTTCTTGACGGCCTCCATCTCGGCCGAGGCGGAGATGATCTCCTGGTCGAGCGCGTCGAGCTTCGCGAGGGCGCGGCGGATGGTCTCCAGAAGCGTCTCGCGCTCGAAGGGCTTTTCGAGGTAGTCGAACGCGCCGCGCCGGAGCGCCTCCTTGGCCGACTCGATGGAGCCGTGCGCGGTCAGCAGCAGGACGATGATCGACGAGTCGAAGGCGAGGAGCTTCGAGAGCAGCTCGATGCCGTCCATCCCCGTCATCTTCAGGTCGGTGAGCGCGAGGTCGAACCGGCGCTCGCGCGCGATGCGCAGCGCGGCCTCGCCCGACGCGGCCGTCGTCACGTCGTAGCCCTCGCCCGACAGAATCATCTCCAGAATCTCGCGCTGCGACTTCTCGTCGTCAACGACCAGGATGCTTTTGCGTGCCATTCTTTGTAAGTGATGAGTGACGAGAGATGAGAAGCCGTTGGCTCTTAGCTAAAAGCTAACAGCTAAAAGCCAACGGCTTCCCGTCACTCATGACTTATCACTTTTCTCCTTTATCGGTAGTTCGACCGTGAACGTCGTGCCCTCGCCGGGCTTGCTCTCGACGCGGACGGAGCCGTCGTGCTCGTCCACGGCCTTCTTGACGATGGCGAGCCCGAGCCCCGTCCCCGTCTCCTTCGTCGAGAAGTAGGGCTCGAAAATCTTGGGGAGGTGTTCGGCGTCGATGCCGACGCCGGTGTCGCGGACGCGGACGCGCGCGCGCCCGTCCTCCGCCGACAGGCTGACGGTCAGACTACCGCCGCGCCCCTCCATCGCGTGCATGCCGTTAATGATAAGGTTCGTGAAAAGGGAACGTAAAGCCTCGCGGTCGCCGACCACGGGCGGGACGCGCCCGTCGTCGTCGAAGCGCGTCTCGACGCCGCTCTCGGCCGCCTGCATCTCGACCATCGAGAGCGCGTCGCGCAGCGTCTCGCGCAGGTCGAGCGGCGTGAGGTCGAGGTTGGCGGGCCGCGTGTACTTCAGAAACTCTGTGATGCGCGTGTTGATGCGCGCGACCTCGGCCTTGAGCTGGAGCGTCAGTTTCTCGACGAGCGCGCGCTTCTGCGGGTCGCTGGGCGCGAGCGAGGTGCGCAGGTGGTCGAGCGTGAGGTTGATGTAGTTGAGCGGGTTCCGAATCTCGTGCGCGATGGCCGAGGCCAGGCGGCCGATCATCGCCGACTGCTCGGTCTGCTTGAACTGCGCCTCCAGCTCGCGCATCCGCCCGAGCTGCTCGATCATCTCGTTGAAGGTGGCGGCGAGGCGGCCGACCTCGTCGCGTCGGTCGCCGCCGGGCACGCGGAAGGAGAAGTCGCCGGCGGCGACGCGCTGCGCGCCGCGCGACAGCTCGTTGAGCGGGCGCGTGAAGCGCCAGACGAGCACGCCCGCCGCGGCCGTCGAGAGAAGCAGGATGATGAGCGTCGGCAGCAGCGGCCGCATGACCTCGTAGAAGGAGGTGTCGCCCATGGGGCTCGTCCCGAGCACGATGACGACGTAGACGAGCCCGCTGTTCGTCTGGAGCGGGATGGCGAAGGTGCGCGCCTCGCCCGAGACGGGCTGCCTCGTGACCTCGATGGAGGGCCGCAGCCGCTTGAACCCCGCGGTGGCCTCGCCCGCGTCCACCAGCTTCGGCAGCCTCACGCTGTCGGTTTCGGAGATGAAGTAGTAGCGCGCCTTGCCGTCTTCCAGCGTCGCGGGTCTGTAGTCGGGGTCGAGGCTGTCCTCGATGCGCCCGTCGCGGTCGCGCACGACGAGGACGTTGATGATGCGGTCGCGCTGCTCTTCGAGGAGCGAGCGGCCGTGCGCCTCCTCCAGCTCGAACATGTACTTGGTGGAGGTGATGCTCTCGTTGGCGAGCGCGATGCTGGCCGTGAGAGCCTGCTCCTGCCCCGCGACGGTGATGGCGCGCGCGCGCGAGCGGCTGCGGCCGAGGAAGTACTGCGTGCCGACGGTGGCGATGAGCAGCAGCACCATCACCAGCAGGAGGCGTGTGCGGAAGTTGTAAAAGAGTCTCGGCAGTCTCATTCGTTTCAGAATCCGCGGCGGCCGGCCTGCGCTTCGCGGGGGGCTTTCGGCAACGCCGTCGGGCGTTTAGTAAAAGGTGTTGCCGTGCGGCTTTTGGAGATGTTATAGTCGCCACGGTCTCCAGCGCAAACCCCTCCGGGAGGCCGCTAGCAGTTCTCTCCAATAACTTTCGCGGTGCGATTTGAAGTTTGAAGGTAAGTGAAGACCTTGAACGGCAAAGGCTTGGGCATTGCTTTACGACACTTCGAGTCCGGCACCCGTGCCGGCGGCGCCTCCCGGCGTCCGCCGAAAATTGTCGCAATCAAATCTCTGTTAAGTGCGTCTTAGCGGTTTGACCCGTCCGGCCGGGCGCCCTCCGTCTCCATCGCCCGAACCGGTCGCTTCTGCTTTGCTTTTTAAAAGCGAGGAAGGCCAATGACCCCAAGGTTCCGGTTCCCCCGTCTCGTCGCGTTCTCCGTCTCCGTCATCTTCCTACTCACCGCCGCCTCGTCGGCGAACGCCGCCGCCAAGAAACCCGCGAAATCAGCTAAGAAGCCGGCCGCGAAGGCCGCCGCCAAGCCCTCGGCCAAGTCCAAGCGCGGGGGGCGCGAGACGGCCGCCGCGTCGCGCAAGGAGTCGCGCCCCTCGAAGCGCGAGCGCGCGGCGGAGGCGCGGCGGGGGAAGAACGACCGCGACGCGAAGTCGGAGCGCGCCTCCGCGAAGGAGTCGCGTAAAGACTCGCGCAGGGTGTCGAAGCGCGAGCGCATGGCCGCCGCCCGCGCGGAGGCCGAGCGCCGACGCCGCGAGGCCGCCGAGCGCGCGCGCCGCATCGCCATCGCGCTCGCGCGCCAGCGCGCCTACGACCAGTCGCTCAAGGACGAGACGGCCGCCAACATCGCCAGGGACGAGACGACGGGCGAGGACCTGGAAGTCCGCCGCGCCGCCATCGAGGCGCTCGGCGACAAGGCCGGCACCGTCGTCGTGATGAACCCGAAGACCGGGCAGGTCTACACGGTCGTCAACCAGGACTGGGCGCTCCGGCGCGGCTACAAGCCCTGCTCGACCGTCAAGCTCGTGACCGGGCTCGCCGGCCTGACCGAGGGCGTCATCGACCCCGTCCAGACCGTCAACATCGGCACCGGCAGCTTCAGCCTCGACCTGACCGACTCGCTCGCGCTCTCGAACAACGGCTACTTCCAGAGGGTCGGCGGGCAGGTCGGCTTCCCGAAGATGATGGAGTACGCGCGTAAGCTCGGACTCGGCGAGCCGACCGGCATCAACCACCCGTTCGAGTCGCCGGGCAAGCTCCCCGTCTTCAAGGAGGGCTACGCCGTCAACCACATGTCCTCGCACGGCGACGACATACAGGTCACGACCATCCAGCTCGCGCGCATGGCCTCGGCCATCGCCAACGGCGGCAAGCTCGTCGTCCCGCACCTGCCGCGCACCCCGCAAGAGCACGTCAACTTCAAGCGCGAGGTCAAGCGCGAAATCGACATCCCCGCGGACAACGTCCGCCGCATCCTGCCCGGCATGATCGGCGCGGTCACCTACGGGACGGCGCGCCGCTCGCAGGCACCGCTGATGACGGTCGCCGGCAAGACCGGCTCGTGCAGGGAGGAGAGCGCCGACCGCCCTTGGCTCGGACTCTTCACCTCGTTCGCGCCCGTCCACGACCCGCAGCTCGCCGTCGCCGTCATCCTGCGCGGCACGCACGCGCGCGGGAAGTACGCCTCTGAGGTCGCCGGCGGCGTCTACCGCCGCCTCGGTCTGGTCGCGCGCTTCGCGCCCAAGCCGGGCAGCCAGCCCGCGCTCGCCAACGACATGCTCGCGCCGCGCCCGCACATCGACCCGCGCAAGGCCGCAGAGGTCTCGGACGAGGAGCGCGAGGAAGAGGCGCTTGAGACCAACGCCAACACCGGCGACGCCTACGTCGTCAGCGAGGCCGGCCAGGACGCGGCCGGCGCGCAGTCCACGCAGCAGCCCGCACTTCAGAAGACGGCCAAGACGAGCGAGCGCCCCGCCGCCGCGCGTCCCTCCGCGACGCCCGCCCCGACGCCTTCGGCCCCCGCGCCGAAGTTGACCAACGGTGCCGAGCGCCCGCGCCGCGTCTCGGACAGGCCGTAGTAGAAAGTCACGATTGAGGCGTCAGAAATCAGGAGAGGAAGAGGCCCGGGCGTACAAGTCGGGCCTCTTCCTTTTTCGTTATTTTCCCGTTGCATTCCCGTCCGCGACTTCAAATTCGGCCGCCTTTTCTTCCGACTTCTGACTCCCGACTTCAGACCCGTGACGGGACGGCCATTTAGCTTGACACGTTTGCGGCGGTTAGTGCAGTATCAGCGCGAAAACGTTCAATGTTTAGGACGAAGAACCCCGGCGCTCCCCAAGCGGAACAGGCGCGAGCCGCCCAGAAGGCCGCGGCAACTGGCCGCAGACGGCGCGCATCTGAGGTTCGTAACGCGACGCTCCAGTAGCCGACCGAAGCGCGCGCCCCGGAATTTAAATCTCCCAACAATCAGGCTCGATTAGCGCACGACGGAGGATTTGCGACCGATGAAAAACGCATTTAGACTTCTGGCCCTGGCCGCGCTCGTCACGGTGTTCGCGCTGCCGGCCTACGCGCAGGACGCGGCCGCCACGCCCGCCGCCGCGCCCGCCGGCCCCTGCACCGAGGCCGACGCGAAGGCCGCGCAGTATAAGAAATTTACCGACAACTTCAAGGGCACTCCCGAGCAGCAGAAGGCCGCCTACGAGGCCGGCAAGGAGTACCTGTCGAAGTACGGCTCCTGCCCCGAGGCGGGCGACGTGCAGATCGCCAAGTACATCCAGAACTGGACGACCAAGTACGAGGGCGCGACGGTCGAGTTCAACTTCACCAAGGCCGTCAACGAGAACCCGACGCAGGCGTTCCAGCTCAGCCGCGACCTGCTCGCGAAGAACCCCGACAACCTGAAGATCTACCTCCAGCTCGTCGTCGCCGGCCTGAAGAACGCGCAGGCGAAGAACAACAGCACCAACGCCCAGGCGGCCGACGCCGCGCGCCGCGCGCTCGCGCTCGTCGAGCAGGGCAAGACCTCCGACGTCTGGCTCCCGTTCACGAGCCAGCAGGAGGCCGCGCCCGGGCTCAACTACTACCTCGGCTTCTTCACGCTTGAGAACTCGCCCGCCGAGGCGGCCAAGTACCTTGTGAAGGCCGCGCAGACGCCCAGCTCCTTCTCCAAGGAGCCCTCGACCTACGACTTCCTCGCGGCGGCCTACTACAACAGCGAGTTCAAGCCGCTGGCCGCCGAGTACAAGGCGAAATACGAGGGCAAGGAGGCGACGCCCGAGAGCGAGGCGCTGCTGAACAGGATCAACGCCGTCACCCACCGCATCGTCGACGCCTACGCGCGCGCCGTGGCGCTCTCGCCGGCCGGCGCCGCGAAGGACGACCGCCGGGCGAAGCTCTCGCCGTTCTACAAGCAGCTTCACGACAACAAGGAGGACGGCCTGAACGAGCTGGTCTCCGGCATCCTGTCGAAGCCCGTCATGCTGCCGGGTCAGGAGCCCGCGCCTGTCGCGTCGCCCAGCACCACCGGCGCCAACGGCGCCGGCGGCGCGACGACCGCGACGACGCCGGCCTCGGCGCAGCCCGCCGCGGGTACGACGGCCCGGCCCGCCGCCACGACGCCGGCCAAGCCGGCCGCGGCGCAGAAGCCGCCCCGCAACTGAGTCCGCGCGGGCCTCTTGAGGGCCGCCGGATTCCCGCGAACGAGACGGTCGCTTAAAGACTCCGAACGCCGGGCGCACCCGAAGACGAAAGTCGGACGGTGCGCCCGGCGTTTTTGTTACAATCCGCGCATGACGAAAGAGGAAAGCCCCGAGGCGAACGCGGCCGCCGGTCACGACGCGCCGTCCGCGCCCGACCTCTCCCCGCTCGAAGCGGCGCTCGGCTACACCTTCCGCGACCGGCGGCTGCTTGAGCGCGCGATGACGCACCGCTCCTGGGCTCACGAGACGGTGGGCGCGGGCGGCGAGGTCGAGGCGCGCGCGCTCCACAACGAGGCGTTCGAGTTCGTCGGAGACTCCGTGGTCGGACTGGTCGTCGCCGACGCGCTCTTCCGCGCGCACCCGCACGTGACGGAGGGCGAGCTGTCGCGCATGAAGCACCGGCTCGTCTCGACGCAGACGCTGGCGCGCGTCGCGCGCGGGCTCCAGCTCGGCGAGTTCATGCGCGTCGGGCGCGGCGAGGAGAAGACGGGCGGGCGCCGCAAGCGCGCGCTGCTCGCGGACTCCTTCGAGGCGCTGCTCGCGGCGGTCTTTCTCGACGGCGGTTACGAGGAGGCGAGGGCGTTCGTCGAGCGCACGCTCGCGAACGATTTGGAAGAGGCCACGCCCGAGTCGGCCGCCGCCGCCGACTTCAAGACGATGCTTCAGGAGCGCCTACAGTCCGAGCGCCACCTCTCGCCGACCTACGAGGTGGTCGAGACCGAAGGCCCGCCCCACGCGCGCACCTTCCACGTCGAGGCCGTCTTCGAAGACGAGCGCGTGCGCGGCCGGGGCCAGACCATCAAGTCGGCCGAGATGGACGCCGCCTCGCGCGCGCTCGAACTCATCGGCCCGCCGCCGGAGGGCGACGAAGAGTCACCGCCGGACGAAGACGAAGACGGCGGCCGGTAGCGGGAAGACCTACCGGGCTTCCGGCCACCCGAAAAATTCGTGAGCCCACATGAAGCGCGTGCCGGCGGCGCGCGCGGCGCCCTCGTCCTTGTCCATGTCGCCGACGTAGAGCGTCTCGTGGGGCTCGGCGCGGAAGCGGCGCATGAGCCGGAGCAGCATCCCCGGCTCCGGCTTGCGGCACGGGCATCCCCGGTGCGGCGCGTGCGGGCAGACTTCAATCGAGCCCGGCGGCGCCGGCACGCCGAAGGCCGCCGCGACCATCTCTTCGAGCAGCCCGCGCGCCGCCCCGAGCGTCAGGTAGCCCAAGCCGACCCCGCCCTGATTCGTCGCGACGCCGAAGCGCGCGCCGCCCTCGCCCCACTTGATCAGCGCCAGCCGCTCGCGCACTCCCGGAATCAACTCCCACTCGCCGGGTCGGTTCGGGCAGGGGAGTCCCGGCACGGTCGTACGCCTCAGCGTCCCGTCCGCGTCGAAGACGTAGAGTTTGACCGGCCTCTCGACGCTCACCCGCCGGAGTCTACGCCCGGACTGTAAAGTTAAGCTGTCGCGTGTGTGGAGAAATTGCGCCCGGCCACCTCACCGAACGTCTCAGGGGCGGAACCGTTCGCAGTCTATCGCGTACTTCTTCACCTTGTAGCCGATGATGCGCTCGGTGGTGTCGAGGAGCTTGGCGGCCTTCTTGCGGCTGCCGCGCGCGCTCTTCAAAGCGTCCTGGATGATGTCGCGCTCGTACGCCTCGACGGCCGTCGAGAGCGAAAGGCGCGTCACCGTCCCCGAGCCTTCGGCGGTCTGCAAAGACGGCGGCAGGTGGTGGCCGTGGATGACCGACGAGTCGCAGACGACGACCGCGCGCTCGACGACGTTCTCAAGCTCGCGGACGTTGCCGGGCCAGTGGTAGGAGGTGAGCATGTCGATGGCGGGCGTCGAGATGCGCTTGATGTGCTTGTGGTGCTCGCGGGCGTACTTCTCAAGGAAGTGGTCGGCGAGGAGGATGAGGTCGGGCTTCCGCTCGCGCAGGGGCGGCATGAAAATCTGGAAGACGTTCAGGCGGTAGTAGAGGTCTTCGCGGAACTCGCCCGAGGCCATCGCGCCCTCAAGCTCCTTGTTCGTCGCCGCGATGAGGCGGACGTTGACCTTGATGGTCTCGGTGCCGCCGAGCCGCTCGAACTCGCGCTCCTGCAAGGCGCGCAAAAGCTTGATCTGCGTCGAGGCGTTGAGGTCGCCGACCTCGTCGAGGAAGAGCGTCCCGCCGTCGGCCAGCTCGAAGCGCCCCTTCTTGCGCGCCTGCGCGCCGGTGAACGCGCCGCGCTCGTAGCCGAACAGCTCGGCCTCGATGAGCGTCTCGGGCAGCGCCGCGCAGTTGACCTTGATGAAGGGCTTGCCCGCGCGCAGGGAGTTGTAGTGGATGGCGTGCGCGACCATCTCCTTGCCCGTCCCCGACTCGCC
The DNA here is from genome assembly GCA_036399155.1 of Pyrinomonadaceae bacterium. Lineage (GTDB taxonomy): Bacteria > Acidobacteriota > Blastocatellia > Pyrinomonadales > Pyrinomonadaceae > QHXN01. The sequence continues at coordinate 15,461 of DASWNR010000053.1, read as the reverse complement.
GCGCAAAAGGACGGTCGTGTTCGTGCGCGCCACCTGCGTCACCTGCTCGTAGACCTGCCGCATCGGGTTCGAGTTGCCGACGATGTGCGAGAAGTCGTAGCGCTCGCGCAGCTCCTGCTTGAGGTGCGCGTTCTCGTCCGCCAGCCGCGCGCGCTCCGACTCGGCCAGCCGCTCGACCTTCAACGCCTGCGCCACCATCGAGGCGACCACCGACAGAAACTTCGTCAGCCGCTCGTAGTCGCGCCCCTCCGCGTAGGGCAGGTCTACGCCGAGGACGCCGACGGCGCGGCGTCCTACCGCGAGCGGCACGCAGACGAACGTCACCTCCTGCCGCGACGCCGCGCGCTCGCGCCCGGCGAGGCGTTGGAGCATGAGCGGCTCGCGGCCTGCCTGCGGCACGACTACGGCGCGGCAAGTCTCCGCGACGCGCCCCGCGACTCCCTCGCCGACGCGGTAGCCCGCGCGCCGCGCCGCCTCCTCGTCGAGCCCGTAGCTGGCCTCGACGCGCAGCTCGTCCGCCTCCGGCTCGAACAGCATGACGAACCCGCGCGCGACGCCGTGGCCGTGGCCGAGCAGTTCGAGCGCGCGCGAGATGGCCGGGCGCAGGTGCGGCGCGTCGGCGAGCGTCTGCCCGATTTCCAGAAGCGTCGCCAGCTCGTGCGCGTCCGTCTGTTCCTGTCTGAGAATCTGGGGAATGCTCTGGGGAAGGTTGAAGACGTTTTCCATGAAGAACCCTGTTCGTGTGAACCCTTCGGGCGCGCGGCGCGCACGCTCTTCGCACGCGTGTAAAGGGGGCATCGTAGAGGCGCGGCCTCCGTCCGTCAAGGTATGCAGGCCCGTGCCATTACCCGGCCGGGCGATGTGCGGCGGGACAAATATGTCGCGCGCGCATTTCGGCGCGACATATTTGTCGCCCACTTCAAAACAGCTTGTGGAAAGCCGATAAAACGGCGATGTCGAGCCTTTCCCTCCGACGCTTCGGCGCGCCGTCGTCGTGACGGTCTGAAAAATCGAACCCAGTCGAGCCGTCTTCTTAGTTCGCCCCTCAAATCGGCGCGACAATTTTGTCCGGCCTCACGTCGGGCGCGACATTAATGTCGTCCCCGTCGTAGCGCCCCTGACGGTCGGGTTACTCCGCGCCGCGCACGCAACACCGACGAATAGACGGCTCGATGCCTTGAGCGGGCGCGCGATGCTCAAGCGATTGCGGCGGCCGTGCCGCGTGGCACGGGCGTTGTTAATGGGAGGGCGTGGGACGACCTGCACCGTTCGACGATTCGGCCGCCGGCTGGCGTAGCTCGGAGGCGTGGCCGGGGATTAAGTTTTCGACCCGCGCGCGGGCGCGGGCAGGTTTCATCGCGGGGGCGCGGGGCGCGGCGGGGAGGACGCTAAGGGGGTGGACTTCCTCTTGAGACCCGCGCCCCCGCGATGGATGTGAGCGGCCGTACTCTTCAAGCGGGCGGCGAACCGCGGCGGCTCACTTGAACCTGACCGTCTTCAGCATCTCGTCGGCGATCTTCAAGTCCACCTCATCCACGTACGAGTAGATGAAGGCAAGGACGTGCTCATTCGCAATCCTGACGTAGTACCTCTGCATTATAACCCTCGGGCCGGCGGTGAACTTCATGTCGGCGACGGTGAACGGGACCCCGCCAAGCTTCTCGGCGCGCGTGACCCCCACCATCTCTATCTTCGCGGCCGTGCCCTCGAAGGCGAGCATCGACGCCTTGAGGTAGTCCTCACCCGTCTTGATGATGGCCGTCGGCACGCGCTCGGCCAGGCACATCAGCATGGCGTTGAACTCCGCGTTCGGGGCGTTCACGTCGAACTTCGAGACGTTGATGAGGACAGCCGTGCGTGACATCGCGGCGTCTATCTGCGCCTTCTTCTGCTCCGCGGCGCCATTCTGGACGACGGCCTTGCCCGACTCCATGACGGCCTTTCTGGTGGCGGCGTCCATGGCGACCCACCCGGGCTTGACCGTGAAGGAGAAGCCGAAGTAGTCGCTGGTGTAGACGCCGTCCTGGAGCCGGCCCTGATCCACGGGCACCGACACCGGGGCGATGACAGTCAGCTCTTTCGGCGGGGGCGGTTGGGTCTTCGGGCGCGGGGTCTGGGCCCGGACGTTGAGGGCCGCCGTGAAAAGGAGTGCCGCGAAGAGTGTCGGCGTGAAAAGTTTTTTCATAAGTTCTCCTGTACTGTTGGGGCGGGCGCTCAGGCGTGTGAGCCGAAGCGCGCGACGAACTCGTCTTTGGGGAGGCCGGCCGAGTCGGCGAGTTTGGCGACCCAGGCGTCGTCGTCAAAATCTTTCCTGCCGATGCGCACCATGTAGTCGCGCGCGACCTGATAGCTCTCCGTGTCCACGTCGACGGGGCGCTGGAGACCTCGTCCGGTCTCGGGGTCTAGGACGTCGCCGAAGGGGACGCCGCGGAACTCGCCGCCCTGGATGGTGATCATCATGCCCGAGCCGCCGCCGTGGAGGTGGCGGAAGGCGGCGTAGCCGAGGTCGCGCGCGTACTCGGCGTCGATGGGGATGGGCGGCGCGCAGCGCAGCTCGTAGCCGATGGTCTTATCGACGAGCGTGACCTTGATGCCGCGCCGCTCCAGACGCGCCTGCACCTCGCTCTTGACTTTGCGCCCGAGGTCGATCTCGGTGACGCGGATGTTGTTCTGCACGTCGCGGTCAACGTCCTGAAGCTCCGCGACCTCCTCGGGGTCGAAGCGCTCGACCAGCGCCTCCGCGAGCAGGACGACGCCGTGCGGGCGGCCCATCGCGCGGCGCTTGACGATGGTGCCCTCGACCACGTCGCAGATGTCCGAGAGCGAGACGCGGTCGCGGCGGAACTCCTCCGGGATGATGGTGCAGGTGGCGCTCGCGGCCTTGCCAATGCCGAGCGTGAGGTGCCCAGTGGGGCGGCCCATCGTCACGCCGAGGTACCAGCGCCCGGTCGTCTTGGCGTCCTCCATCAGCCGCTTGACGAGCTGGACGCCGACGTGGCGCGCGGTCTCGAAGCCGAGCGTGGCGACCGAGAAGGGGAGTGAGAGGTCGTTGTCGATGCTTTTGGGCACCTGCACGACGCGGATGGCGCCGCCGGCGGCGCGCTCGACGGCCGCGGAGCTGCGGACGAGGTCGTCGCCGCCGACGGTGACGAGCGCCTCGATGCCGAGCTTGCGCAGGGCGGCGACGGCGTTGTCGGTGCTCTCCGGGTCGCGCGTGATGTCTGTGCGCGAGGTGCCGAGGACGCTCCCGCCGTCGAGGTGTATGCGCGAGACTTCGTCGATGGTCATCTCGTGCTGCTCGTCGGTGTAGCGCTCGGCCAGCCACTCGAAGCCGTCGTGGAAGCCGACGGGGGTGCAGCCCATCTTGATCGCCTCGATGACGACCGCGCTGATGACGCCGTTCGTGCCCGGTGCCGGCCCGCCGCCGACCAGGATGCCCACTCGTTTGATTGCCATATGATTTACGCGGGGACGTGGCCGCTCATGTAGCCGAAGCGTTCGCGGAACTCTGCGGCCGTCATGTTGCCGGCGCGCGCGAGTTTCTCGACCGCCGACTCGTCCTCGAAGTCTTCGGGCTCAAGCCGGATCATGTACTCGCGCGCGACGCGGTAGCCCTCGCTGTCGGTGTTGACCATGCGGACGCGCGTCCGCCCCGTGCCGGGCTCGCGTATGTCCGTGAAGGCGATGGGCACCATGCGGCCGCCCTGGACGCTGACCATCGCGTCGGAGCCGCCCGCGAGCAGGAAGCGTACGGCGGCGTAGCCGAGGTCGCGGCAGTAGGCGGCGTCGAAGGGGATGGGGTCGGCGCAGCGCAGCTCGTAGCCGATGTTCTTGTTCGTGATGGTGACGCGGAGTCCCCGCGAGGCGAGGCGTCCCTGCACCTCGACCTTGATGCGGCGCGCGAGGTCGACTTCGGCGAAGCGTATGTGTCCGTGCTCGTCGCGCTCCACGTCCTGAAGCTCGGCAAGCTCGGCCGGGTCGAGCTTTTCGATCAGCCCTTCGGCCAGAACGGCGACGCCGAACTGGCGGCCCGCCGCGCGGCGCTTGATGATGGCGCCCTCGATGATGTCGCAGATGTCGGAGAAGGCGACTGTCTCGCGGCCTGTGAACTCCTCGCCGATGACGGTGAGCGTGGCTCCGGCGGCCTTGCCGATGCCTAAGGCGAGGAAGCCGGCCTTGCGACCCATGGCGACGACGGCGAACCAGCGCTTGGTCGAGCGCGCGTCCTCCATCAGGTTCTGCACCAGCTCGACGCCGACGTGGCGCGCGGTCTGGTAGCCGAAGGTCGGGATGTGCGAGGGGAGCGGCAGATCGTTGTCGATGGTCTTGGGGACGTGGACGACCTTGATCTCGTGGCCCGAGCGTTCGGCGACGAAGCTCGAAGAGAGCGCGGTGTCGTCGCCGCCGATGGTGACGAGGTGCGTGACGCCCAACCGGCGGAGCGTCTCGACGACCGAGCGAGTGGCCTTCTCGGACTTGGTCGGGTTGTCGCGCGCGGTGCCGAGGACGGAGCCGCCCTGAAGGTGTATGCGAGAAACGTCCTCGATGTGTAAGGCGCGGACGTGCGACGCGTCCTCGCGGATGAGCCACTTGAAGCCGTCCTGTATGCCGAGGACTTCAAACCCTTCGTTGATGGCCTCGATGGCGGCGGCCGAGATGACGGCGTTGATGCCGGGCGCGGGCCCGCCGCCGACGATGATAGCCAGAACCTTTTTGTCAGACATGCCGGGAAACCAGCCCTTCGGTGCTTTCGGATGAAAGCGGGATTTTACCGAAGCGGGTTGCTTTATCAAATCGCGCGGGCGGAAATTGAGAGAAAATGATAAGTGAAAGGTGGTGAGTGATGAGAAGAAGCAACTGGACGTTCTCATCACTCATCACTCATCACTTTTCACCAATGATTCGGTGCAAACGTCGCGGAGCGAGCACCCCGAGCAGCGGCGCGGGTCGTCGTGGCTGCGGTGAACCTCGCGGCCCTCGGCGGCGGCGGTCATGTCTCCCTTCATCTCTTCAATAAGGGCCAGCGCGTGCCCGCGAAGCTCCGCCGTGTACTCGACGCGCACCTCGCGGTCGCGGTACTTGACGACGCCGTAGGGCACCGTCGCGCCGAGCACGTCTTCGACGAGCAGGCAGTAGGCGGCGAGCTGCGCGACGTGCGAGTCGTAGGGTCGCCCGCCCGGCGGGCAGTTGGTTGACTTGGCTTCGACGGGGATGACGCCTCCGTCTTCCGACTCGACGAGGTAGTCGGGCCGCCCGACCAGTGACAACGCCTGAGAGACGAGCGGCCGCTCCTGCCTGCGCCCGTCGCGCCCCAACTCCGACGGCGCGACGCGGCCGACGGGGCGTCCCGTGTCGCTGTAGAGCAGAGAGCCGGCGGGGAGGCCGGCGCGCTTCGACTCGCGCGAGGCGGCTACGCGAGCGAGCACGGCCGCGACGGCGAGCAGGCAGAGCAGGAGTGCGAGCCAGACAATCATCCGCGCCACCAGACGAGCAGGAGCGCGGCCGCCAGCGCCAGCGCCGCGTAGGCGAGCAGCGCGGAGGCCAGACGCAGGCGCTTCGCGCGCGCGACCGAGCGGCCGTGGTTCTCGTGCCAGCGCGTGCCCGCCGCGCGCGCCTCGCCGCCGCGCGTCGGCCGGACGCCCTCGCGCCTCAGCCACCACGCGCGCGCGCAGTAGACGTACTCGCCCATCCCCGAAGCGCGGATTAAATCTCTGCGGCCACTATTCTCCATAAGCTTTACAGGGTAACTCCGCGGTAGATAGTAACCCGCGCCCGCCGTTGGCGTATAATCGCGGAAACTTAAAACTCGCGTCTTCAAAAAAGGGGGATTCATGGAGCAGAGGGAGTTGGGGAGGGGCGGCCTGAAGGTCTCGGCGATTGGCTTGGGCTGCATGGGGATGTCTGAGTTCTACGGCGGGCGCGACGACGAGGAGTCGGTGGCGACCATACACCGCGCGCTTGAGCTGGGCGTCAACTTCATCGACACGGCCGACATGTACGGCGTGGGGCACAACGAGGAGCTTGTCGGTCGCGCGCTGCGCGGGCGGCGCGACGGCGTGGTGCTGGCGACCAAGTTCGGGAACGTGCGCGGCGAGGACGGGAGCTTCCTCGGCATCAGCGGCCGCCCCGAGTACGTCCGCTCCGCCTGCGAGGCTTCGCTCCGCCGCCTCGGCGTCGAGGTCATTGACCTCTACTACCAGCACCGCGTAGACCCGAACACGCCGATCGAAGAGACGGTCGGCGCGATGGCGCGACTCGTCGAGGAAGGGAAGGTGCTTCACCTCGGTTTGTCGGAAGCGTCGGCCGAGACCGTCCGGCTCGCCCACGCCGTCCACCCCATCGCGGCGCTACAGAGCGAGTACTCTCTCTGGACGCGCGGCGTCGAGGAGGAGATTCTCCCGACCTGCCGCGAGCTGGGGATAGGCTTCGTCGCCTACAGCCCGCTCGGGCGCGGCTTCCTGACGGGGCGCTTCCAGAAGCCCGAAGACCTGCCCGAGGACGACCGCCGGCGGCAGTTCCCGCGCTTCCGCGAGGAGAACTTCGCGCAGAACATGCGGCTCGTCGAGCGCGTCCGCGAGGTCGCCTCGGAGAAGAACTGTAAGCCTTCGCAGTTAGCTATCGCGTGGGTGCTGGCGCGTGGGCGCGACGTGGTGCCGATTCCGGGGACGAAGCGCCGCACTTACCTCGAAGAGAACCTGGGCGCGCTCGACGTCGGGCTGACTTCGGGAGACCTTGCGCGCATCGAGGAGGTCTTGAGCGGCGCGGCGGTCGCGGGCGAACGCTACCCCGAGCAGTCTATGCGCTCGGTCGAGCGTTGAAGACTAAAGCAGGAAGACTAAAGCAGGCGGACGGAGAAAAGAAGCGGCGCCCCCTTCGGTGAGAGGAGCGCCGCTTCCGCTTTTGTTGTACCCAAGTTCGGGGCAAGACATCCCAAGTTGGGGACAAGAATCCGTGTCGGCCCCCGGCCGTCTAGACCGTCCTGCGGCCCGTCAGAAGGTTAATGACGAAGACGACGAGCGCCACGACGAGCAGAAGGTGAATCAGCCCGCCGCCGATGCCGCCAATCAGCCCCAGCAGCCACAGCACGAGCAGAATAACGAGAATCGTCCAGAGCATTTTACAAACCCTCCATTTGGTTCAGAAGTTTTCAACTCAAAGCCACCATCACGGTCGGGCTCCACATTGGCAACGGGCATGCCAACGGCGCGGCGGGGCCCGGCCCCGAAAGAAAACGCTGAAATCACGCGGGTTTCGCCGTCGCAGGGGCACGCGGCGCATACAAGCACGGCCGACCCGGCGTGTACTGATACCGAGTCGGCCGTGTTTAGTTTTCGTATCATCGGCGGCGGGCCGTCCCGCACCGCCACCAAATCTGACAGCGCTTACTCGCCCACCGAGACCGAGTTGTAGTAGTAGTCGCCGCGGCCGACCTGAAGTGGCTCGCGGCCGCGCCGCCTAGGGCGTGTGAACCTGTATGTTGCCCTGCGTGACCACGCCGCCGGCCGCGTAGCCGCTCTGCGTGATGATGGAGAAGGTGTCGTCGCCCGAGCCGGACGTGTCGTCCGTGAGCACTATCTTGAAGTAGCCCGGCGCGCCGTTGACCTCGGCCGTGCCGTAGACGGTCGCCTCGTTCGTCCCCTGTACGTAGGAGATCACGTTGAGGCACTTGACGGCGGTGTCGCGCGCCTTGTCGTTGACCTGGCAGGAGCCCTTCGCCCCGCCGGCGTCGCTTTTGAAGTTGAAGCCGAAGTTGATGTCGGTGTCGGTCGCGGCGTCGAGGAGACGCCCGCCGCCGGTGGACGCGCCGTGCGTCGAGGCCGGGAAGACCCACTCCTTGGTCGCCGCGGCGCACGGGTCGGCCGGGTCGATGGAGCCGTTGTCGTTGCGGTCTACGCAGGCGCTGATGGTGTCGGCGCGCGGAAACTCGGGGCCCTGGTAGATGAGCGAGCACTGGCCGGAGGCGTTCGTGAGGCACTGGAAGCTGACGACGGGCGAGCCGTCGGCCGTCACCTCGAAGTAGACGCGCGCGCCGGAGACGCCGGCGCCCGAGGCGTCGCTCGCCGTCGCCGTCACGGTGTGGCTGGTGCCGACGGGGTTGACGGCCGCGGCCGGAGTCAGCGTGACCGTCGTTATCTGCGCGAGGTTGCGGTACGCCTCTTTGAAGGAGTAGGAGCCGGAGAAGATGCCCGCGGGGGAGACCGCCCGGTTCCATGAGCCGACGACGCTGCTCGTGCCCGTCTCGTTGACGGAGCCCGTCGCCGTCGGGACGTTGGCCGTGTACTGCGCGGCGACGACCATGTTGATGTTGGTGATCGTCAGGTTGCCGTTCTGGGAGACCTGGCAAACGCCGAGGTTGTTCGCGCCCTGCGGCGGCTGGGCGGGCGCGAGCTGCTTGGTGCCCGTGATGACGTTCGCGCCCGAGGTGATGGTGAACTGCGAGCCGAAGCTGAGGATGACGCCGCCGGGGGCGTTCTGGAAGGTGACGGAGCCGGACTCGGTGTAGGTGCCGGGGTAGGGGCCGGCCGCCGTCCCCGACGTGGTGAAGTCGAAGCCCGCGACGCCGCCCTGCGTGCAGTTGAGGTTGCTGATCTGGAAGGCCGCGTCGTCGGCCCCGGCGGTCGTGCGGCTGAGCACCTCGCCGTTGAGCGTGCCGCCGGAGGTCTGCGCGCGCGACGACGTGGGGGGCGACAGCAGGAGGAGGAGCGCGAGCGACGTCAGCACGGACAGCGACGCCGCGGCGCGTTGGAAGCCGAGATTCATCTTATTCGTCCTTTCGTGCGAGGGCGTAGCGGGTTCTACGCGCGGCTACGCCTGCCGAATGTCGTCAAGTTGTCAGGGAAGCGGTCGGACGGGTTGAGCGTGCGTGAGCGCACGCCCCGAGCAACCTCGTGAAGAAACAGCGCCGGGACTTTAAACGCGGCCACACGCAAAGTCAACTCGCGACGCTGCCGGCCCCGCGCACCAGAAGACTCGGCCGGCGGCGGCGGAATACAGGCGCGCAAGAAGAAAGGGCATCCGGTCTGGATGCCCTTTCTTTTTACCTTCACGAATGAGCCGGACTGGGCTCGAACCAGTGACCCGCTGATTAAGAGTCAGCTGCTCTACCAACTGAGCTACCGGCCCGTGAGTGAAAACAAATTACACGGCGCGCGGAGGCGATGTCAAACGCGGCGAAGAGAGGGGAAGCGGTGAGGGCTTCGCCTTCGTCGGGCGTCCGCCCGGCGGCTCAGCGCAGGAGCCGCTCGGCCGGAATCTGCTTGTCCACGGCGGGGCGCGCGGGCGCGTTCGCCAGCTCGGAGGCGAGGACGAAGACCGTGCGCGTGATCTTCTGCATCTTCTCGTAGTCGATCTTGTCGGCGCTGTCGCCGGGGCGGTGATAGTCCTCGTGCACGCCGTCGTAGTAGAAGACGATGGGCACGCCGTGCTTGGCGTAGTTGAAGTGGTCGCTGCGGTAGAAGAGGCGCTCTGGGTCGTTCGGATCGTCGTAGTGGTAGTTGTACTTGAGCCCGAGGTACTCGCGGTTGACCGCCTCGTTCAACTCGCCCAACTGCGTGCTCATCATGCGCGAGCCGATGACGTAAATCTCGTCGGGGCCGGACAGGCGGTAGTTGGCGGGGTTGGTGTCGCCCTCCTTTTTGCTCCGCCCGATCATGTCCAGGTTGATCTGCGCCACCACCTGATTCAGAGGCACGGTCGGGTAGCGCGTGAAGTACTCGGAGCCCCACAAGCCCTTCTCCTCGCCCGTGTGCCAGACGAAGAGTATCGAGCGGCGCGGGCGCGGCCCCTTCGCGAACGCCTCGGCCATCGCGAGCAGTGCCGTGGTGCCCGAGCCGTCGTCGTCCGCGCCGTTGCAGATGGAGTCCGTCCCGACGGGGCGGCAGCCCGTGGCGCCGTCCGTGCCGACGTGGTCGTAGTGCGCGCCGAGCGCGACGTACTCGCGCTTGAGCTTCGGGTCACTGCCCTCTATCACCCCGACGACGTTCTGCGTGAACTCCTCGGTCGCCGAGAGCCTGACGTTCAGGCGCAGGCGCTTGTGCGGCGCGAGGGCGAAGGCCCTGGGCTGTTCGCCCCCCGGCGCGGCCTGCGCGAACCTGAGCACGGCGGGCCCGTCCGTCTGCTCGCCCGCGAAGAGCACGTCGAGCATCGCGCGCGAAGGGAGGACGGAGACGATGCCCTGCGTGGGCGCGTCCGCCTCCACGTCCTCCGTGTCGTCGTCGGACGTGAGGTTCTCCAGGCGCGGGACGGTGTAGACGGCGCGCGAGCCGGGGAACGCGCCGAAGCGCCAGCGCCGGTCGAAGTTGCGCGGGACGAGGACGAGCGCGCGCGCGCCGTTCTTCTGCGCGTAGCTGACGGGGGTCTCCCAGTCGCCCGGCTTGAGGCTCTGCATCGTCACGCCCGGCGGCGGCGACATCCCGTCGCCCGAGACGACCACGATGCGGTCGCGCACGTCCAGCCCCTCGTAGGGGTTGAGGTTTTTCGATTTGATGACCCAGCCGTAGCCGGCGTAGACGAGCGGGGCGTCCGCCTCGCCGCTCTCGCGCCCGACGGGCAGGAAGTCCTCGCCGAGTTTGAACTGGCGTTCGCCCAGCCGCGCAGAGGACTGTTCGCGGTCGATGGCGGTCTTCGCCAGGGCGATGCGCTGGAAGTAGGAGCCCTTGTCGCCGGCCGGCCTGACCTTGAGCTTCCTGAGGCGTTCGGCGATAAACTGCGCGGTCTTGTCCAGCCCGGGCGAGGGCGTGTTGCGGCCGGCGTACTCGTCCGAAGCGATGACGTAGAGAATCTCCTTCATCGCCGCGGCCGTGATGCGCTCGGCGGCCTCGCGCGCGGCCGCGAAGCGCGGCGAGAGCGGCGTGGCCGGCGCCGCCGCGCGGACGCTCCGACCCGCCTGCTGCGCGCGCGGCGCGGTCGCCGTCAGAAACAGTATGGCCAGCGCGAGGCCGGCCGCAGTCAATCTACGCATGACTCCTCCGTATGAAACTTCTGCCGTGATGAATGCAGGTTCGCCTTCGATGATAAACCGGCGTGGGGTGGTTGGCCAGTTGAGTCCGGGAGAGGGCTCGGAGGGGTGGTTTGAAATGCGCCTGGCACGACTCGAACGTGCGGCCCCCTGCTCCGGAGGCAGGTGCTCTATCCACTGAGCTACAGGCGCGCGGGGTGCATTCTCGCATAGATGCGGGCCGGGAGCAAAACGTCAGGGTTTCGGGCGGGAGCGCGGCGTCTGTACGGTGCGGGGCTTTAACTCGCGGCCGAAAGTGATAAAAAGAGCGTCGCCAAACCCCCTTCGACCTCTTGCCCCAACCCCGACCGCTCTCCCCCGAGGATTTAGAACCGGCGTGTGCCCGCGGGCGCGCGGCGGCAGTACTTACAGAGGAGGGAAGTGATAGTGGAGAGAAAAGACGCGAACATTTTGCTTTCGGTATTAGGGTGCGCGCTCGCGCTCGCCTTCGTCTTCGCGCCAAGGACGGAGGGGCAGAGTCAGCGCGGCGAGTGCCAGCAGACCTGCGAGCGGCAGTACCAGGAGTGCCGGCGAGGCACGAACGCCAACCAGAACGCCTGCCGTCAAGCCTTCGACGCCTGCCGCGCCGGCTGCCGCGACATACGCGGGAACGGTAACGGCAACCAGAATGGCAACCAGAACGGCAACCAGAACGGCAACACCAACACCAACACCAACACCAACGGGAACACCAACACCAACACCAACGGGAACACCAACGGCAACGGGAACATGAATGCCAACGGGAACACGAACACCAATGGCAACATGAACACCAACACGAACACCAACACGAACGGGAATACGAACAGGAACTCGAACAGGAACTCGAACAACAACAGCAGCGTCGCCGTCCGGCTCAGGTAGCCTCCGGCATCAAGACGCGTCGAGCAGAGCAGAAACGAGGGGCCGTGCCGGCGCCGGCACGGCCCCTCGTTTTTCCGTGAGCCCCTCGTTTTTCCGTCATGCCGGCACGCCCGACGCTTTTGCCGCCGCCGCGCGCGCTCGGCTACAATGACCGCGCCGCCAGGCCAGCCGGTTCCAACAGCAAAGGAAATTCTCCCGAACGTCCGAACCCATCTCACGTGAGGTGAAACTGTGTCCCGAAGAGTCCACGCCCTCCTTTTAACGCTCTCCCTGTTCGTTTCCGCGACCGCGCCGGCGCGCGCGCAGAGCCCGACGCCGACGCCGACGCCGCAGGACAAAGACAAGCAGCTACAGGACGCGCAGAAGCAGATAGAGCAGTTGAAGGAGGCCACGAAGAAGCCCGAGCCCTGGGACGTGGAGGCCGAGCACGGCCCGACCACGGCCGTCGAGTTCGACACGGACGAGGGCACCTGGATGAGCTGCGACGTGTCGCCCGACGGCCGCACCGTCGTCTTCGACCTCCTCGGCGACATCTACCGCATGCCCATCGCGGGCGGCAAGGCGGAGCTGCTCGCGGGCGGCTTCTCCTTCGAGTGGCAGCCGCGCTACTCGCCCGACGGCCGCGCCATCGCCTTCACCTCCGACCGCGACGGCGGCGACAACATCTGGGTGATGGACGCGGACGGCGGGAACCGCCGGCAGGTGACGAAGGAGACGCAGCGCCTCCTCAACACCCCCGACTGGACGGCCGACGGGCAGTACCTTCTCGCGCGCAAGCACTTCGTGGACACGCGCTCGCTCGGCGCGGGCGAAATCTGGATGTACCACGTCAACGGCGGCGGCAAGGGCGTGCAGCTCACGGAGCGCCCCAACTGGACGGCCAACATCGGCGAGCCCGCGGCCGACCCGCAGGGGCGCTTCGTCTACTTCGTCGCGAGCACCGCGTTCGACTACAACAAGAACGTCTACGACAGCATCTACTGGATCGACCGCTACGACACGCAGAAGGGCAGGCGCTCGACCTTCGTGCGCGGCGCGGGCGGCAGCGTCCGCCCGGCCGTCTCGCCCGACGGACGATACCTCTCGTTCATCCGGCGCGTCGGCTTAAAGTCCGTCCTCTTCCTGCGCGAGATCGGCACCGGCCGCGAGTGGCCCGTCTTCGACGGCCTGACGCACGACCAGCAGGAGACGTGGGCCGTCTACGGCACGTACCCCGGCTACGCCTGGACGCCCGACGGCAAGTCCGTCGTCATCACGGCGATGGGCAAGCTCGTCCGCGTGGACGTGGCGTCGAAGAAGGCGACGCCGATACCCTTCACCGCGCACGTCTCGCAGAAGATAACCGAGGCCGTGCGCTCGCCCGTCAAGGTCGCGCCCGAGCGCGAACGCGCGCGCCTGCTCCGCTGGGCGCAGCGCGCGCCCGGCTCCACCCGCGTCGTCTACAGCGCGCTCGGCAAGCTCTACGCCCGCGAGGGCGAGGCCGCGCCGCGCCGCCTCTTCAAGACCGACTACCTCGAATACGCGCCTTCCCTGAGCGCCGACGGCAAGCGCCTGACCTACGTGACGTGGAGCGACGCGGAGAAGGGCGCGGTGTGGGTCGCCGACTCGGACGGCACGAACGCGCGCAAGATCACGACCGCCGGCGACCAGTACGCCAACCCCGTCTTCTCGCGCGACGGGTCGAAGATCGCCTACCTGAAGGGGCGCGGCAGCGTCTACCACGAGGAGGATTTGGCGAGCGACTCGACCTTCGAGATTCACTACTGGGACGGCGCGCGCCACAACTACGTGATGGACTTGCAGACCCGCGGCACGAACGCGCGCATGCCCGTGCTCTCTTTCGACGCGGCGGGCGAGCGCATCTACTACATGGAGTCCGGCGGCGGCCCCGGCGCCGGGCCGACCGAGCCCGCGCGCTTCATCACGTACCTTTCGAGCGTCAAGCTGGCCGGCGACGACGCGCGCCGCCACGTCGAGGGCAGCTACGTCACGGAGATCGTCCCGTCGCCCGACGGCAACTGGGTCTTCTTCAAGGAGCAGCACAAGCTCTACGTCGCGCCGCTGCCGAAGGTGGGCAAGACCGTCAAGCTCAGCTCGACCGAGACGGGCGTGCCCGTCCGCCCCGTCTCTTCCGTATCGGGCGACTGGCTCGCGTGGTCGGCCGACAGCAAGTCCGTGCAGTGGACGCTCGGCGAGAACTTCCACGAGCAGAGCCTTGAGAACGCGCTGCGCGCGCTCGCCAAGGACGAGAAGGCGCCCGAGCCGCGCAGGACGGTCATCGGCTTCGACTTCGAGCCGGCGCGCCCGCGCGGGCTGGTCGCGCTGACGAACGCGCGCGTCGTCACGATGCGCGGCGACGAGGTCATCGAGCGCGCGACAGTCCTCGTCGAGGACAACCGCATCAGGGAGGTCGGCGCGCGCGTCCAGATCCCGGCGAACGCCAAACGCATCGACCTCGCGGGCAAGACCGTCGTCCCCGGCCTCGTCGACGTGCACGCGCACATGAGCTATGACACGCTCGACATCATCCCCGAGAAGCAGTGGCCGTACTGGACCAACCTCGCCTACGGGGTGACGACGACGCACGACCCCTCGGCCGCGACGCAGACCGTCTTCGCGCAGTCGGAGATGGTCAAGGCGGGCGCGATGACGGGGCCGCGCGTCTTCTCGACGGGCTACATCCTCTACGGCGCGGAGAACATCGAGAAGGCGGTCGTGAACTCCTACGACGACGCGCGCGCGCACCTCGAACGCCTGAAGGCCGTCGGCGCGTTCTCGGTCAAGAGCTACAACCACCAGCGCCGCGACAACCGGCAGCGCATCATCAAGGCGGCGCGCGACCTCGGGATGATGGTCGTCCCCGAGGGCGGCTCGACGTGGGCGCACAACATGACGATGATCCTCGACGGCCACACCGGCATCGAGCACGCCGTCCCGGTCGCGCCGCTCTACAAGGACGCGCTGACGCTCTTCGCGAAGAGCCGGACGGGCTACACGCCCACGCTCATCGTCGGCTACGGCGGCATCTGGGGCGAGAACTACTGGTACCAGCAGTCGAACGTCTACGAGAACCGGAAGCTGCTGCGCTTCACGCCGCGCGCCAACGTCGAGCCGCGCGCGCGCCGGAGGATGCACGTCTCGGACGACGACTTCTATCACCTTGAGCTGGCGAAGACGGTGAGGGACCTCGTGCGCGCGGGCGGCAAGGCGCAGCTCGGCGCGCACGGGCAGTTGCAGGGCCTGGGCGTCCACTGGGAGCTGTGGATGCTACAGCAGGGCGGCCTGACGCCGTTGGAGTCGCTGAGGGCGGCGACGCTCCACGGCGCGCAGTACCTCGGGCTCGACGCCGACCTCGGCTCCGTCGAGCCGGGCAAGCTCGCCGACCTCGTCGTGCTCGACAGGAACCCGCTCGAAGACATACGCAACTCCGAGTCGGTGCGCTACGTCATGGTCAACGGCGTGCTCTACGGCGCGGACAACATGGACGAAATCTACCCCAACCGGCGCCCGCGCCCGCCCTTCTTCTGGGAGCGACGCGGCGAAGGCGTCCTCGCCGGCACCGAGCCGTAAGAAAGGGAAGGGGGCTAGAGGCGAGTGG
>DASWNR010000052.1:0-29481 GCA_036399155.1 Pyrinomonadaceae bacterium | reverse complement strand
GGGATGAACTTGACCCGACTCAAATCGACGCCGAAGAACCGTTCGAGCGCGGCAACGTCCGGCGGTTCGGCGTAGAACAGCCAGACGTTGTGACCCGCGCTCAAATGCTCGGCCAGGGTGAGCGTCAACTTCTCGCCTCCGCCCATCGTCCGCATGTGCAGATTGTAGACCCCGACGTTACCTTTCATCCCAACATCATAAATGATGACAGGGGGGCGGGCCCTCGGAAGAGCCCGCCCCCCGTCATGTTCGGTTCGCGGCAGAGAGAACGCCTGAACGCCCGCCGGCTCTACCTACTCGCTGTGCTGGACGGGGTTAATCCCCTTACTGGTTTGGTTTGTGGTCGTCCCACCGCCGACGGACGAGCCGAGCGCGAGCGCCGCGACGAGCGCGAGCGTGACCCACAGTTGATTAATCATCTTCGTCTTCCTCTTAAAAAAACCGACGTTGGTTGTTAAGTCGAAGGCCGCTCCGACCGCCGCTGGATGTTGACGCGGACGGCTCGTGTGAGGCGCACGCCGCGGCGCGTCCGACACGAACATTCCGCCCTTCACTCTCTATGGCGATAAAAGAGACGCGAATCCGCCACCCCCGCGATTTTTTTTTACCGGCCAGGATGGAAGGGGAAGACGGCGACCACTTTGATACCCGCCGGCGTCAATAACGATTCTCCCGGCCCGGTCTGTGTGAGGCCGTCCGGGGCTGGAACTTCTGCCGGCGCATTAAACGTTGAGGCCCGCACGTTCGGCGGGCCTCAGGCTGGAACATTCCTGACTCGGGGGTATCACTGGTTTAGACTCGCGTCTCTTTCTTAATCCGGCGACTCGATCTTTTGCCACACCTGCGGGGGTGAGATACACCCTTTAGGCAGAAAGGTGGTGCGGGGCTCGAAAACTATGACACTTGAGACACGCCGCCCGCCTGCGCTGCTCTCAAAAAAGAGTTCGTAGGCGACGCCCGTCTGCTCGCTCACCAGATACCTTAGGTTCTCCCCTCCTACGACTTTGGACCCGCTATTTAATAGTTCGTATGATTCCATCTGCGCCGGATGCCGGCGTATGTCATCCGGCGAACTTCGGCTCTCGATTCCGTCGGGGGTGGCGTACTCGGCCGAGTCAACCTTTATCTGATAAATTTTATCCTCCTTAAGAAAGATAAATATGCCCGAGTGGTTTGATTCGGGGGCGTCGGTCAGCCAGTGTAATTCGGTGTAGACGCACGGCGTGACGGCGCCGTATCTATACTCTTCGGCCGGCTTTCCGAACAGCTCGACGGCGCGCTCACGCGAGTCGCCGAGCCTCAAAGCTCCGACGCCTTCTCCCGGCCTGATCAGGTGATCCCGCCGGTCGGGGGTGGGGGATGCGACGAGCTTCGGGGTCGGCGATGCCTGCTGGCGGCCGGGCGGCTGGCCGTGGGCTCCACAGCCGAACAAAGATACCGTCAGCACCCCCGCCCGCATGGAGCCCCGCCAGTTACATGTGAACATGTACATATCAACTCCGACTGCCGCGCAGGTGCTTTCGCCCGGGGAAGTGTTTTCTACCTTATCAAGCAGTAATCCATGATGTCACGCACGTTGGTGACGTAATTTTGCGCGCCACCTTTTTGAGACCTCGCGGTGCCAAAATTCAGGTACGTCCGGTTGGTGAAGGTGCCGTATTTGTTGATGACGCTCTTTGTGCCCCCGAGCCCGCCATTCCATGAGCGTATCGTGGCGTCCATCAAAGTGTCCTCACTCAGCCCGTAATTTTTCTGCCGGTTCAGCTCCCTGAAGGCGCTGAGATTTTTCGAGAGAAAATCCCCCATCCACCGGGACGATTTTTCGGGGTCAAACACTATGCCGGCCGCCGAGGGGTTTTGCCCGATGTCGATTTGGAAGATGCCTCTCCCTTTCCCGCCCTTCTTCTTCTCGGCAATGTTTTCAAACCCCGACTCCCTGATCGCTATCGCGGCTAGGATTCTGGAGCCGATGCCGAACTCGCGGGCGACGTTGTTAAGCATATCCACGCTGGCGTAAGCGCGGTCTACCGCCGACGCGTCGGTCTGGGCCTCGGCGAGCGCCCCGAGGCATTCATCGCTGACACCACCCTGATAGGTTTCCTGGGGGGCGGCGGCCGTGTTCGCGCCGGCGAAGTAGCTCCTGAAACTGCCGTCGAGGCTCCCGCCCCTCCCGAAGGACGAGTTACGCTGCTGCTGCCGCTGCTGCTGCTGCGCCTGCCCGGTCTGGCCCTCCATGTATCGGTGCAGCACGGTCACCATCGCCCAGTTCAGCCGCGACACCACGGCCGCGTTGTCGGTCTGGAAGATGCCGATGTCGGAGAGCATCAGCCCCGTGGGGTCGACCTTGTTGACGGGGTCGTTGTTGACGTACACGTAGCGGTTGAACGACTGCGGGCTCGTCGGCTCCATGCTCCCGCCGTAGGGGTCGGGCGCCGTCCAGCGGGCGGAGAGCGAGTCGAACTGGCGCCACAGCGTGTGGCTCATCCCCGTGGAGTCGTCCTGCTCCATCCCGGCGTACTTCTGCCGCGGCGCCGCGGCCTGCCCGTAGCCCGCGACGCCCGCGCGCATCCCCACCGCGCCGGGCAGCTCCTCGCCGAAGGGCAGGTAGTCCTGCCGCGCCGCGACGAGCCGGTTGTCGGCGTCGGGCGCGCGCCGCATCGTCACGCGCGTCGAGCCCTGGTGGTCGGCCGCCACGAACTGGGTGCCGTTCTCGTGGACGGCGCCGCCGTACTCGGCCGCCAGATCGCCCGCCTCGTCGTAGACCATCACCCGCGTGACGGAGGCGCCGGCCATCGTCGCCACCCTCCGCCCGGCCCCGTCGTAGATGCTCCGCGCCGCGTTCGTGTCGGTCAGGCTCGACGACTGCTTCTGCCGGTTGTTGGCGTCGTACTGGAACTTCCGCATGCGGAAGCGCGAGTCCTCGGTGACGTTCCCGGCCTTGTCGTAGACGAGCCCCGCCTTCAGGCGGTTGGTCTCCGGGTCGAACGATTCGTCCTCGACCCACGCCTGCGCGAAGGGGTTGGTCGGGAGGTTGTTCGCGTCGCGGGGGTTCTCGGCCAGCCGCTGGTGGCGGTTGCCGTACACGTCGTAGGCGTACTTCAGGAAGTAGGACTGCTGGTCCGTGTCGCCGCGGTGCTCGCCCGCCGAGGAGAGCCGGCCGAGGGAGTCGTAGGAGTAGCGCTGCTGCCAGAGCTTCTGCGCGCCGACCGTGGACTCGACGCGGGCGATCTGCCCGTTGTTCTTCGACGCGTCCACCTCGCCCGTCGCCATGTTCACGACGCCGTACTTGTACTCGTACTTCTGGAGCGTCTCGGCGCCGTGCTTGAGACTAATGCCGGAGAGCTGGAGGCGTGAGTCGTTGTAGGCCACCGAGTAGACCGCGCCGTTGCCGAGCGTCATCGACTCCACGCCGCCGAACGGCTTGTAGGTGATCGCCGAGGCGTAGGTGGTCGCCCCGCCGCCCGCGCTCGCGAGCCGCCCCGCGTCGTCGTAGTCGTAATTGACCACCCTGCCCGACGGGTACCTCTGCGAGACGAGCGCCCCGCCCAGGTTGTAATCGTAGCGCAGCTCGTAGGTGTCGGCGCCCACGACCTGCCTCTGCCTCCGCGTCCGCCCCATCAGGTCGTAGTCGTAGAGCTGCTGGGTCTGCGGGATGGGCGCGGCCGGGTCGGTCGTCACCTCGGCAGTTTTGACCTCGGTGAGCCGCCCCTTGTTGTGGAAGGTGACGGGCGCCTCCCCCGCGCGGGGCGCGTCCGTGCGCCCCTGGTCGTACCTGCTCGTCAGCGTCGGGGTGCCGTCCGAGTAGGTCATCTTGTAGGCGCGGCCGATGCGGTCGTAGTAGAAGTGCGTGACGACGTGGCGCGCGTCCTCGGCGGTCGTGAGCAGCCCCTTGTGGCTGACTCCGTCGCGCGTCTCGTCGTAGGTGAGGCGCCGCGACCACTCGGAGTTGCCCGTCGGCGCGTCCTGTTGCGGGGTGGTGATCTCCCCGGCCTGTTCGGCCTGCTTCTCGTGGGTCAGCCGCGAGAGCGCGTCGTACTTGAAGTAGCGGTGCTGGAAGTAGCTCAGCGAGTCCTCGGGGTTCGAGGTCGGGGTCTTGAGCCCCTGGCTGATGCGGACGACGTTGCCCAGCGCGTCGTACTCGTAGAAGCTCGGCTGGACGGGCGTGTCGAAGGGGCCCCGGTCGAGGTTCCCGTTCTCGTCCGGCTCGTCCACGCGAATCAGGCGCCCCTGCGCGTCCGTCTTCTGCCGCCTCCTGCGCCCCGCCTGGTCGGTCAGCGTCGTGTAGACGCCGCTGTACTCGGTCGTCACGGTGGTCTGGTCGGGCAGCGTGACCTGCTTGACGCGCCCGAGCGCGTCGTAGACGGTGGTCGTCCAGTGCGGCGGCTGCGGCGTCGTCGCCCAGTAGGCGGCCGCGCCCGGGTCCGAGCCGCCGGTGATGGTCGCGCGGAAGGGGTTTGAAGACTCCGAGACGCGCCCCATCGGGTCGTACCTGGTCACGGAGGCCACGTACGTCTGCCCCGATTCGAGCGCCAGCGAGCGGGTCGCGCGCCCGAGCCCGTCGAAGAACTGGTAGGCGTGCGTGCTTCTGAGGGCATCCAGGCTCGACTCGGTGTGGACGTACATGTTGCCCGGCACGTCGTTGTAGTCGGTCTTCGTCCACACGCCGCCGGGCCCGCTCACCTTCCGCAGCCGGTTGAGCGGGTCGCGGGTGGTCTCGTCGATGTTATAGCTGTAAGTGGTCTCCTGGCCGTTGGCGTCTACCGCCGAAGTCGCCAGCCCCGTCTGGGGGTCGTAAGAGAACGAAGAGGTGAACGCGTCGGCCGACCCGACCTGGCCCGAGGGGTCGGGGGCGAAGGTGGTCGTGGCCGTCAGGTAGGCGTGCCCGTAGGCGGCCGAGTACTCCTTCTTCACGCCGGCGGTCGTCTCGTCGAACGTCGTCGCGCGCTCGTCCCAGTTGTAGACGGGGTTGCCGTACTGGTCGAACTGCGCGCGCGTCTCGTGGTACGAGCCCAGGCTCATGTCCACGTAACGGCGGACGGTGGTCGGGTTGCCGCGCGCCGCGCCGGGGTCGACGAAAGGGTCGTTCGGGATGTCGTTGTAGTAGATGAGCGGCTGCTGGTCGTACTCGGTCTCGGTCTTCGAGACGGGGTTGCCGGCGGCGTCCCTCATGGTGACGGAGGCGACGAGCCCGAGGATGAAACGGTCGCGGTAGGGCGCCGCGTCCTGGTAGGCGGTCACGGTGCTGCCCGCCGGCGGGAAGAGCCCGTCGGGGTAGGCCGCGGTCGGCAGCTCTTTGTTGGCCACGTCGGCCTTCGCCGCGGCCGGGTCCACCTCGGTGAAGTCGGACTCGGTCATCACCGTCCGGTCGAAGCCGGTCGTCAGCTCCTTGTAGCCGACGTTGGTGTCGTACTGGTGCGTGACCAGCTTCGCCAGCGCCTGCCCGCCGGTGTCGAGGATGAAGCTCACGCTCCTCACCGCGCGCGCGTTGCGGCACGCCCTGTAGTTCGTCGTCGGGTTGGGCAGGGTCGACGCCCTGAGCGAAAGGTTCTTGGCGGTCTGCGTCCACTCGGTCAGTGTCCGGCGCAGCATCTTCGCGCCCGCCAGCGAGGGGTCTTTGTCCCAGACCCGCTCGTCGTACGTCATCCCGTTGCGCGCGTCCTGGTAGCCGAAGTTCCTCTCGCTCGGGATGAAGTTGTGCTGGTAGCTCTCTTTGACCGTGCCGTCGGGCGTCGTCGTCTTGACGTAGGGGCCGCCCCCCGCGTAGGCCCAGGCCGCGGTGACGACGCCGTCGCCCGCGGCGCTCTGCTGCCGCTGGTGGACGCCGCGGTTGGCCAGCGAATACGGGTGCGTGATGAGGCCGAGGCTGCCCACCGTGCCGTAGGCGTACTTGTCGTGGCCGCCCGTGGGGTAGACGACCTTGTCGATCTCGCCGTGGACGTTGTAGGTGAACTTGTAGCTCAGGCCGTTGGGCAGCACGACTTCGGCCAGCACCACCGGGTCGAAGGTCTGGCCGCCGTACATGCCGCGGCCGACGAGGTAGGTGATGGTCTCGCCCTCGACCGCCGGCTCGGGCATCGCGGTGAAGAGGGCGCTCGTCCCGGCCGGCTGCGCGGCCGGGTAGTTGTTGCCGCCGCTCTGGTTGGTCGGCTCCGCGTTCGGGTCGGGGAGGTAATAGTTCCCCACCACCCTCAGCGCGGGCGCCTGCCCGTCGGCGC
This sequence comes from Pyrinomonadaceae bacterium, assembly GCA_036399155.1. Taxonomy (GTDB): domain Bacteria; phylum Acidobacteriota; class Blastocatellia; order Pyrinomonadales; family Pyrinomonadaceae; genus QHXN01. Next base: position 23,266 of record DASWNR010000052.1, on the reverse strand, counting down.
CGGGCGTCAGCACGTTCGAGAGGCGGTTCCACTTGAAGACGTAGGAGGCCGAATAGCCGTTCGGGGTGTAGGCGTAGTCGACGCCGGGCTGCGGGCTCGCCGGCCACGGCTGCCCGATGGGGCGGCCGAGCGTGTCCGTCCAGACGCGCGACTGGCCGTCGTAGCTCAGCTTGTTGCCGTTGCGGTCGATGAACTGGGCGGTGTCGTAGCCGAACTGGAACTCATAGCGCGAGCCGTCCGGCATCGTGAGCGTGCCGGTGTTGTCGGCGCGCCCGTGATAGCGCATGCGCGAGCCGTCGACGGCGTAGTAGACGCCGACGCCCTGGGGGGCGCCCGCGCTGATGACCTCGTCCGTCTTGCGCAGCTCGTGCGTCGAGCCGTCCGGCATGTGGACGAAGACGTGCTGAATCTGGTAGCTCTCCACGCCCGTCCCCTTGTAGGACGTGCCGTCGTACTTGTAGCGGTCGCCGGACTTCGGCCACTCCAGCTTCGGCGGGTCGAGGCTGGTCGTCCACCCCGCGGCCGAGTGCTCGGCGTAGATGGCCTCGGCGGTCGCGCGCCTGCCGAACACCGGATAAAGGGAGGGCTCGTTGCCGCTGACGATCTTGACGAAGCCGATGCGCCAGAGCTTCGACGAGTAGTGGAGCGTCAGGGGCAGATTCGCCGCCCCGCGGCCGGGGGGGGACGCGATGGGGATGTTGATGGTGTTTTCGAGGCCGGAGCCGACGCCCCCCTGCGTGAACTGTACGTTCTGGCCGCGCGCCGGCGCGGCGGCCGCGAGGCAGAGCAGGCCGACGGCCGCCAGCCGCGCCGCTAGTAGCTTCAGGCGGAGGGGCGCGCCGCCGCGCCGGGCTGCTGTCCGTGTGAGGCGGGGCGTTAAATGGGCTGTCGGTGTCATGTCGTCGAGTCCCTCGGTGCGCGTCCACCCGCGCGTCAATTCACGCCTGCGTCGCGGTCCGCACGCCGTCACTTGACGGCGTCACGCAACTGCTGGAAGTGCTCCTTCTTGACCTTCGTCACGTACCTCGTCAGCGTCGGGTCGGCGTACGACGGCGGGGTGAACCCGAGCGCCGGGAGCGCCTCGCCCAACCTCTCGCGCAGGTCGGAGACGTCTTCCAGCCTGATGACCCTGCCCGCGGGGTCGGGGTAGCCCCACGAGGTGACGGCGCCCTGCCCTGCGAGCAGGTGCACGGCGCTCACGGCCCGGCGCAGCTCCGTCAGGTGGCGCGCGTAGACGGTCGTGGCCGGGCGGTTCTGTGGGTCGTTCGCGCCGACGAGCGGGTCGTCCGTGAAGGCCACGGCCGTCGCCAGATCGGCGTTGCTGTAATCGGAGCTGCCGCCCGCCGCGAAGACGGCCTTGACCCGGTAGAGGTAGGCCGCGCCCTCCGAGGCGCCCCCGTCGTTTAAGTTCGTGGCGGGCGCGGGCACGGGCTGCCCGACCGGCACGAACGAGCCCCCGGCCACCTTGCGCTCGACGATGTAACTCGCCACCTGACCGCCGGAGGCGGGCGGCGACCACGAGACGGAGATGCTCGCAGAGGCCCCGCTGACCGACTCAAGCAGCGCGACGAGGTTGGAAGGGGGCGACCCCGCGGGCGTCGGCGTCGGCGTCGGCTGCCCACCCGGCTCCTCCGTGGCGACGAGCCTCCCGCCGGCGTAGACGTACTCCTTCGCAAGCGGGAGTCCGTCCGGCCCCTGCGCGACCGGGCCGGGCAGCGGGGCCAGACCCACGGCGCGGCGCACGGGGGCGAAGCGCGCGGCGGCCAAAGCGACGCCCACCAGCAGGAGGCACGCGGCCAGCACGGCCGGGCCCTTTCTCAACCGCCGGCGGCGCGGCGGCGCGGGCGGCGCGGCGGCCTCCCTCTTCTTCTTTCTGGTTTTTCTCGACATCTGGCCCCTCGCGTTACTTCCCGGCGTCGCACGCGGCCGGACAGAGCCCGGGCCGCCTGAACCTACTGAAGGCTGAGGAGGACGAGAATTTCTCCCGTGCCATTCTTCAAGGGCTCCAGCGCCTTGCCGATGATGGTGCCCGGTCGGTGGATGGGCGTGCCGCCGAGGTCGATGGGGATAGACTTCATGGCGATGCCCTCGACCTCGCTCGTCACCAGAAGGTCGCCGACGAGGATGGACCCGCGCGAGGCGTCCACCTTGACACGCACGCGCCCGGTCGTCGCCACCATCACCCTGCCTTCGCCGCCGACGCCGAGGATGACGCCCGGCTGCGCCGAGATGACGCCCGCCACCTTCGTGTCGTACGAGCCGGCGGAGGCGATGACGTGGTTCGACCTCCCGCCGTCGAGCACGACGACCGTGCCCGCCTGAAGCTTCTGCGTCGAGGGCACCCACTCCGCCACGTCCTGATACTTGGCCGAGATGTTCCCGGCGGCGGTGATGTCCCCGTTGAAGTACCCGCCGCCCTCCACGTGGAGCTTGGCCCCGGGGCTCGACGTGCCGATGCCGACGTTGCCCTCCTGGTCGATGCGCATCTTCTCGGCCACCACCTCCGCGCGGCGCGTCGAGAAGGCGAGGTAGCCGTCGCCGAACGTCCCCGTCTGCTTGTTCGAGGCCGTCACCTGCGCCATGACGTGGTTGGGGCCGCGCCCGAGGGAGAGGCTCACAGAGTCCGCGGGGCTGTGGGGCGCGCCCGCCGAGTTGTAGAGGAGGAGGCCGTCGAAGTTACCCGTCACAGGTCTGACGATTTCCAGGCTGCGCGACGGAGCCGAAGTGCCGATGCCGACTTTGGCCGTCGGGTTCGAGAGGCTGACGGCCGCGCCCGCGTCGTTCCAGCCGGAGGGCGCGGCGCCGCCCGTCCCGCTGATGTCCGCCCAGGTGGTCTTGCACGTCCCGCCGAGGCAGAGCCCCGAGGCGTTGACGCTGCCCGCCACGTCGAGCTTGTGCGCCGGGTTGGCGGTGCCGACGCCGACGTTGCCGTCCATCGTCACCACCATGAGCTGATTGAAGGTGGCCGCCGCGTTGGCGGCGCGCGACGTGTTGTCGGCGAGGACGCTGAAGGCGTTGCCGTCGAGCGGCGAGGTCGAGATGAAGGCGCCCTTGCCCTGCGTCATCATCTTCCACTGCCCGTCGAATTTGAGGTTCGAGGTGAGGTGGTTGTTGCGGATCGAGGTGTAGAAGCCGTACTCCTGCCCGGCGGCCGAGCTGTACTGGTGGAAGACGTTGCCGCCGAAGACGTGCAGCCTCTGCGCGGGCGCGGTCGTGCCGACGCCGACGTTGCCCGCGTTGCCGACGAAGAAGGAGGGCGAGAAGGCGGGGCCGTTCGTGTAGAAGACGAGGCCCCCGAACGCCTCGTCGTGGGCGAGGGCCGTACTCTTCGTCGCCCCGTAGAACTCCAGCTGCGGGTTGTTGCCGCCCGCCCCGAGGAGCAGGTCGGTGTAGGCGCCGCGCGCCGCGACGCCCGCGCCCACGTCGAGCCGCGCGCCCGGCGAGTTGGTGCCGACGCCGACGTTGCCCGAGCTGTAGAAGATGTTCGACCCGGAGGTCGTCCACTGGCTTGACGAGCCGCCGACCTGCGACCACGCGGTCTTACAGTCCCCGCCGAGGCAGAGCCCGGAGGCGTTGACGTTACCGGCCACGTCGAGCTTGTTGGTCGGGCCGGTGACGCCGATGCCGACGTTGCCGTCCGGCATCAGCGTCATGGCCAGCGTGTTGTTGGCCCTCAACCCCAGCGGGTGGTTCGAGTACGTCCCGACGATGCCGTAGGCGGAGGTGTCAGAGCCGATGAAGGTGTTCACCGTGCCGTTGCTGGTCGCGACGTAGGAGTTGCCGCCCATCGCCACGTTCAGGCCGGCGAGCGCGCCGCCGGCCGGGGTGCCGCCGCCGACGTGCAGCTTCGAGGCGGGCGTCGCCGTCCCGACGCCGACGTTGCCGTTCGAGAGCAGCGTCATCACGCCCGCGTCGTTGAACGAGTCGTGCGTGAGGCCGATGTCGAGCCGCGTGCGCGAGCCGACGTTGGAAGGGCCCGCGTTCTCGTAGCGCGACAGGCTGAATGTCGCCATCGCGCCGAAGGACTGGCTCACCGTGCCCTGCCGGCCGAGGTAGAGCACGGGCTTGGGGTCGTTGAGGGTGGCGGTGGCGGTCGGGGTCTGGTGCACCACCATCAGGGCGTTGGGGTCGTAGGCGCGAGAGTTGTCGTCGCCTATCTTGTTGCCGAGCTGCATCCTCGTGAACGGGGTGACCGTGCCGACGCCGACCTTGCCCGCCGTGTCAATCGTCATGTAGTCCGTGTAGACGCCGCCGGCGGACTTGCTGATGTTGAGGTTGTGGCTGGTCGCACTCGCCTGCCGGAACGACCACTCGGCGACCATGCCGCCGTTGAAAATGCGGAACTCGGCCGGGCCGGGGGTGGCCGCGCGGTTGATGCTGACCTTGCCGTTGACCATCAGCGCCTCGCCCGGCGAGGTCATCCCCGCGCCGATGCCGACGTTGCCGCCGCCGTAGTAGATGTTGCTGCCGCCGGTCGTCCACTGGCTGTCCGACCCGCTTATCTCCGACCAACTGGTCTTGCACGTCCCGCCGAGGCAGAGCCCCGAGGCGTTGACGCTGCCCGCCACGTCCAGCTTGTGCGCCGGGTTGGCGGTGCCGACGCCGACGTTGCCGTAGGAGAGCCCCGAAGCCCCCTGGCCGCCGTTGAGGATGACGTTGTTGTTCGGCGTGATGAGGAAGGGGGCGGCGAACCCGCCCGTCTTCGAGTTCGTTTCGATGACGAAGCTGGGGCCGGAGCCGTCGCCGCCGTACCAGGCGTCCTTGCGCATGTGGAGGTTGAACGACGAGGTGCGGTTGGTGGCGATCCCCGTCGTCGTCAGCGCCTGTATCCTGAGCCCGGCGTAGCCGACCGCGTCGCCGTCGCCCGTCAGCGCCATCGTGTTGCGCGAGTTCGAGCCCGCCACCTCCAGCTTGAAGCCCGGCGCGGTGGTGCCGATGCCGACGCTCCCGTCGCGGTCGATCCTCATCCGCTCGAAAGCGCTCGGTGTGCTGATGGGGTTGGTCATGAACCTGATGACGGAGCCCCCGGAGTTCCCGTCCTGCGCGCCCAGCGCCGCGATGTCCGTATACCTGCGCCACGAGTCGCCGGTGAAGGTGTACTGATTAAAAAGTAGGCCCTGCCCGTGGGTGTCGACGTTGTAGGCGATGGGGGCCATGTCCCCCGAATGGGCTATGTGGAGACTGGCGGCCGGGGCGTGTCTCCCGATGCCCACGTAGCCTTTCCCCGTCACGACGAACTTCGGGCGGGCGGACGATTGAATCTGCACGTTCAGGAGGTAGGTGTCGACCTCGATCTGGTCGGCGTGCGCGGCGGCCACGGTGCCGAACATTCCTCTCGTCAGGCCGGTGAAGGTGGTGGCGGTCTTTCCCGTATAGGTCACGGCCTCGCGTTCGAGCAGGAGGGTGCCGGACGAGGGGTAGGAGGCGGTCGAGACCACGGTGAGGGTGGTGTCGGTGGCGCCGATCCCGCCCGCGGCGTTGATTTTAGTCAACGTGGTGGGGCCGAAGCCGACCCTGACGTTGCCCAGAACGTGCAACGTCTCCTCGGGCGAGCCCGTCCCGACCCCGACGTTGCCCGTGTTGGTGTTGCTGATGTTGTTGCCGCTCGTCGTCCACTGCGCCCTCGCGGCCGAGGGGCCGAGCATGCATGCCACGAGCAACACCAGGGGCACCGTGAGGAAAGTCAGTGCGCCCCGTGAACCGTGTCTAGTCGTCGTCATACCCTTCTCCTTCGTCGAGTAGCTTTTCATGACCTCGCTCATGGCTTCACCTGAACCTCTCGCGTACGTTGCGGGCGTCGGTTGTGTGGCCGGCGGCGCTTCGGCGGGCACGGCCGCATATGCGCGGCGCGGCGCGCGGCAGGGCTGTCCTCTCGCTTTGTGGGAATGGCCTGCTGTGGTGTGGGCTAGGACGCGGGCCGTCGGGGCGACGCATCGTCTGCGTTCACAAGACAGTTGGCTGTGTTGCTATGAAGGCCCTGCGGACGCTCGCCGGCGTCCGCGGTGCTTCACACTTGTAGGGAGTGGGAGTTTCTTCAATCCGGCCGAAACAACAAACTGGCGAGTTCTTCGGTTGGGCCGAAACAAAAAAAGGCGGTTTTTTATAAAGCTCCCGGGACAGGTCGCAAGGGCATCGAAGGCTCGACCTGTCCCTCCGCCGAGTGCGAGGCCACTCGAATGTTACGCGACTGTATTTAACAGAGCCGGCGAGGGGAAGTCTTTAAATAATTCCTAAAACTTCGCCGGCCTGACAAAATTCACCGGACGAAGGCCGCCGCTCCATTCTTTGATTAACCGGGACGGCGTGTGTAATATTTATTCAGAGCCCCACTCGGCGGCGCTTTCGCGCCCGTCCGAGGAATCGCCGCAAGCATTAGCCGACAGTCTGCTTATCTCTTAATTCATTCAGTGTTATTACCCGCCCGGCGGGCCGCGCCCCGGCCAATTTTGACTCGTCTCACGGTCGGGGCCGTTCGGAGGTCACGCATGACAGGTTCCCCGCTGACAGTCATTGATAATGAGGGGGGCATATGAGCGCCAACGCGTCGGGCCTCTGGAAGCGTCTGGCGGGCGCGTACCTGGCCGGCATCGATGACAGCTCCATGCGGAGACCCCTGCCCGTCACCAGATCCTACATGGCCTACATGTGGGTGGTCGTCGCGGGGGGCACGCTCACGCTCGCCTCCGTCGTGCGTAACGTCCGCCCCGAGGTCTTTTCCGACCCGCTCTTCCTCATGCTGGCGCTTGCGACCGTCTCCCTCTACCCGCTGATATACCTTCGCTCGCCCGGCATGTTCTTTTCGCTGGACGTGTGCGACGGGCTGATATTCCTTCTGCTCATCCTCTTCGACGGCGAGCCGGCGGTGCTGGTGTCGATGCTCGTTTCCGCGTGGTCCTGGCGCTTTAACTGGCACAAGCCGTCCGTCGGCTTCAACGTCGCGGCGTCGGGGCTGATCACGTTCGGCACGGTCTGGCTGCTGCGACTCGTCTTCGGCCCCATCCCGGAACTGTTCTCGGTCATGCTTTCGCCGCGCGCGCTCGCGGGACTGCTCTGCATGGCGCTCTCGCAGTACGTGCTGAACAACCTGATCGTGGGCATCGGCTACAGGCTGCGGAAGAACGGGGGTAAGCAGTTCTCGGACTTCTTCGGCTGGAACTTCATGACGATGTTCGTGGGGGCCTCCTTCGCCGGGCTGTTCGTCCACCTCGGGCACGCGTACAGCGTCTACCTGCTCATCCTGATCGCCCCCATCGTCGTGGTCATCTACCTGGTTTACAGGAACCACTTCAGGGTGCTGGCGGCCTCGGCCGAGGTGGCGCGGGCGGAGGCGGCGAAGGCGGCGGCGCTTGAGTCGGCGCGCCTCAAGGAGGAGTTCCTCGCCAACATGTCGCACGAGATGCGAACGCCGATGAACGCCGTCATCGGCATGACGGGGCTGCTGCTTGAGGAGGAGTTGACGGCTTCGCAGCGGGAGTACGCCGAGACGATCAGGACGAGCGGCGAGGCGCTGCTGTCGCTCATCAACGACATCCTCGACTTCTCCAAGATCGAGGCCGGCAGGCTCGACCTCGAAAGCCGCCCCTTCGACCTGCGCCGCTGCGTCGAGGACGCGCTTGAGCCGTTCGCGCCGCAGGCCGCCGAGAAGGGATTGGAGCTGGTTTACACTCTCGACGCGGCGGTCCCGGCCGCGTTGGAATGCGACGCGAACAGGCTCAGGCAGATCATCGTCAACCTCGTCGGCAACGCCGTAAAGTTCACGGACGCGGGCGAGGTGGCCGTGTCGGTCGAGGCGCGCCGCATCGCCGGGCACCGCGTCGAGCTGCGATTTTCGGTGCGCGACACGGGCATCGGAATCCCCCCGTCACATCTCCGCAGAATTTTCGAGTCGTTCACACAGGCGGACAGCTCGACGACGAGGCGCTACGGGGGGACGGGGCTCGGGTTAGCCATCAGCAAGCGGCTGTGCGAGCTGATGGGCGGGCGGATGTGGGCCATGAGCACTCCCGGCAAAGGGTCTACATTCCACTTCACGCTGGAGGCCGACGAAGCGAAGGCCGTTGGGCTGCCCTCGCACACCGAGGAGGCTCATCCGTGTCTGGCCGGCAAGCGGCTGCTCGTCATCGCGGAACACCCTTCTCTACGCGCGGCCCTGGCCCAACAGGCGGGCGCGCTGGGACTGTCGGTCGCTTCCGTCCGGAGCGCGGGCGAGGCGTTAACTCTCTTCGACGGTGAAGGGCGGTGTGACCTCGCGATACTCGACGAAGACACGACGGATGCGCGGCTGCTGAGCGCGCGGGACGAAGCCGGGCGACAGTCGCCGCGCCTGCCCCCGCTGGTGCGCGTGACGGCTCCGAGCGGGAGCGCGGCACGCCGTGACAACCACGCCGCGCCGTACAGGAGCATACGCAAGCCCGTGAGGCTGAGACACCTTCACGCCGCACTGGTGAGCGCCCTCACCGGCGAGGAGCATGACAACCCGTGGGCCGGAGCGCCGTCCGAGATAGACCGCCGTCTGGCAGACCGCCTGCCCCTTCGCATCTTGTTAGCCGAAGACCACGCGGTGAACCGGAAGGTGGTGCTGCACATCCTGTCGCAGATGGGTTACCGCGCGGACGTGGCGGCCGACGGGGCCGAGGCGCTCGGGGCGGTGGGCCGCACGCCCTACGACATCGTTTTGATGGACGTGCAGATGCCGGTCATGGACGGCCTTGAGGCGACGCGACGGATTCGGCAGAAGTTCCCGGGTGCTACCGCCCCGCGTATCTTAGCGACGACGGCAGCCGCCATGCCGGGCGACAGGGAGAAGTGCCTGGCGGCCGGCATGGACGACTACCTCACAAAGCCCATCCGCCCGCACGACCTCCAGGCCGCACTCGTACGTTGGGGCGGCGCGCCCGGCGGCGCGGCGCGACTCGCGGAGCCGGCCGGCGCGCCCCGCCCGGACGCCGAGATGGCGGCGCCGACCGAGCCGCCGTCTCTCGATTTGAGGGAGCTGATCGAGCTGCGGGGAAGTCAGACGGAGGGCGAGCAGGACATCGTCTCCGAGTTGGCGTCCCTGTTTTTGAGAGACACGCCGCGCCGCCTTGACGACATGATGCGGGCGCTCTCGGCCGGCGACGCGGAGGAGTTGGCGCGACTGGCGCATACCGTAAAAGGTAGCTGCCTCAACATGGGGGCGCGGCGCATGGCCTCGCTATGCACACGGCTTGAGGCACAGTGGCGTGGACGCCTGTTCGAGGAGGCCGGCCGGACGGCCGCCGAACTGCGCCGCGAGTTCACACGGGTCTCGGCGCTGCTGGAACTCTCGACCACCACTTCGGCGTTAAGGCAATATGAAGCACGGCCCGCGAGTCCTAATAGCTGACGACGACCAGCTTTCGCTCCGGAAGCTGGAATTCCTGCTTACTAACGAAGGCTTCCGAGTCTCCACCGCGGCGGACGGGGGCGAGGCCCTCAAACAGTTGGAAGCGGATGACCCCCCCTCCCTCGCCATCCTCGACGTGTTAATGCCGAAGCTCGACGGGGTCGAGGTCTGCCGGCGGGTCAGAGCGCAGCCCCGCGCCGTCCCGTGCTATTTAATACTTCTGACGGTGCAGAGCCGTAAGGAGGACATCGTCAAGGGGCTTGAGGCGGGCGCTAACGACTACGTCGCCAAGCCGTTCGATCAGGCCGAACTCCTCGCCCGGCTCAGGGTCGGGCTACAGGTGCTCAACCTCCAGCGTAGACTGGCCGAGCGCGTGGAGGAATTGGAGGAGACCGTCACGCGCATGCGCCAGCTTCAGGTTCTGCTGAGGAAGGACACGCACGTCTACGAGTTCGGCGAGTTCAGGCTGGAGGCCGCCGAGCGGCGCTTGAGCAGGGGCGGCTGCCCCGTGACGATGACGGCGAGGGTGTTTGACCTGTTACTGGTGCTCGTGCAGAACGCCGGCCACCTCCTTGAGAAGGAGGAGATCATGAGGGAGGTGTGGCACGACGCGGAGATCGAGGAGAATAATTTGACCGTGAGCATGAGCGTGCTCAGGAAGCTACTCGGCGACAGCGCGGGGCGCGAGTACATCACGACGGTGCCCAAGTGCGGTTATCGTTTTACGGCGGAGGTCAGACGCGTCGTCTGACGGCGGTGTTGCGGGAATTGCTTCACCGGCTATAACCCGCCCGTCGGCTCACCCGACATCCTCTCGGAATCATACTCTTCAAACAAAATAAGTCCCCGTTCGAGTGGCGGCCAACCTTACTTGCCTCAAATTAATCTTTGCAACGCAACCACCCCGCGCACGCCGGCCGCCTCGTCACTTCACAGCTTCAGGAGTTGCCGGCCGCTTCTGCCAGTGTGTATTTCCTCATGCCGGGAGGGGTCAGCCCGTGCTTCTCGACGAGTTGGGCCGCGCCGCCGGAAGCGGGCAGGTAAAACTCCTCCTTGAAGGGCGAGACGCCCAGCTCCGACAAATAGCTTTCCAGCATGTCGAAGGTGAAGCGGTCTCTCACCCTGCGGGCCTTGTACCTGCTCAAGTCCTCGAACGGGAACGGCGTCCCGCCCTGGTTGAAGTCCCACTTGCCGCCGTCGTTGACGACGCTGATGGAACGGACGTAGTTGAGGAAGTGCGTCTGGTCGGGGCCGTAGACCTCCAGCACAAGGCCGCCATGCCTCCCCTTCGCCTCTTTGAACTCACCCTCGATGGTGTCGGGGATGGCCGTGACCCTCATCCCCCTGCACCGGAGAAGTTGCGCGAGGGTTGACATGACGCTGAAGGCGTCAGTCCCTCCGTGGCCGTTGTCGAAGAAGGCCACCCACGGGCTCTCCGTCGGGACGAAGAGGTAGCGCCGCCGGAGGACGCTGGTGAGCGGCAGGAGCGACAGGAGGACTTCTTCAAGCCCCCCCGTCACCGGCCGGTGCGTGACCGAGATTCCTTTGGGCTCGTAGATGGAGCGTTGCCAGTCTACGAAGGCCCCGACGGCGCCCGCTAAGGGCGCCTCCAGGAAACCTACGGTCGAAGTGATGGGGGCCAGTCGGCCGCTTAACAGCAGGCGCATGTGAATCCCCCTCGCCTCAATTGACCTCCTTAAGGATGACGGTGCCGTTCGGGTCGTTGGAGCGTATCCGCCCCTCGTGGAGGGGGCCGCGGGGCGAGCCCGTCCGGTCATACTCGACGTAGACGCGCCGCCCGTCGCCGTCCGTGTACTGGAGGTCAGGGCGGTTCGTCCCGACGCGCTGGTTCTGCGCGTTGACCTGCTGCTGGTTGACGCGGAAGTCAGACCCGCCATCCGCCTTCGCCGCGGCGATGTCGGCCTGCACCTGCGCGTTCTGCGTGGGGCTCTGGCCGACGGGCCTGTCCAGTTCTTTCGGAGCAGGCGGGTCGGGGTTGACGTTCTTGTCCTGCGGCCGCCTCGGGGGAACCGGATTGCCGCCGCCGCCCGAGGCGCCGCCGCCACCGCCGCCCGCGCCGGGCCGGGCCGGAGGCAGACCGGGGCCAGAGCCTCCGCCGCCGCGCGGCCCGGCGCCACCGCCGCCACCGCCGCCGCCGCCTCCGCGCGGCCCGCCGCCGCCTCTCGGCCCACGACGGAAGCCGCAGAAGACCATCTCGCCCAGGCTGGAGATGGCCTGCACGTTGGGGTTGTCGCTAATCGCCGACGCCGCGATGAAGAAGATGCAGATGATGATGCGCGCGATCTTCGCCAGCACCCTTACTATGCGGAGCGAGATGAGGACGAGTGCCCTCGCGTAGTCGCCGATGGTCGAGTACCCGGTCGGGTCGAAGTGGTTGGCCGGGTCGGCGTTCGCGTAGAGGTACTTGTGCAGCGAGACGGGGTCGTCGGCCAGCCCCTCGTACGCGTCCTGCGAGAGGAAGCGCCCGCGCCCCTGGTCGTAGTAGCGCGCGCGCAGGAAGTAGAAGCCGAGGTCGGCGTCGAACTGCTGGCCGCGGTAGAGGTAGTTGTTCGCGGTCGCGCCGGTGCGCCCGACGAGGTTGCCGAAGGCGTCGTAGTCGTAGGTGTCTGTGACGGCGCCCGAGTAGTCGGTCAGGTAGCGGACGCTGCCCTGCCCGTCGTGGCCGTAGAAGCTCGGCGTCCAGTTGCCGCCCGAGCGTTGGCGCTGGCTGACGAGGTCGTTGCCGTGTGTGTAGGTGCGGACGACATCGCCGCCGACGAGTTCCTCGACGACCTGCGCGTAGCCCGTCGGGCTCTGCGTGTCGACGAGGTAGCGCGTCGTCACGCCGCCGACGGTCTTCGCCGCGCGGTTGCCGTCGCCGTCGTAGACGATGCGCACCGCGCCGCCGTCGGCGCTCTTGATTCGATCCTCGAAGTCGTAGGCGTAAGTCCGGCCGCCGGTCGCACGGGTGTTGCCGTTGGCGTCGTATCCGTCCGTGACGGTGCGGTCGTTGGCGTCGTAGGTGTCGGCCGTGACCGCGACGGCGCCGAGCGTCGAGGCGCGCGCCAGGCGGTTGCCCACCGGGTCGAGCGTGTAGCCGACCTGCCCGTTCTGCGCGGGGTCGGCGGCGCCGCCGACCGTCTCGCCGACGAGGCGGTTGACGACGTCGTAGCTGTAGTTGACCGTGCGCCCCGTGTGCTCCGTCACGGAGAGGCGCTGCCCCGTCGGCGCGTGCGTGTAGGCGTAGGAGGCGACCGTCGTGCCCCGCGTCGCCGTCAGGTTGGTCAGGCGGTTGAGGCTGTTGTAGGTGTGGTCGGAGCGCACGCCGTTCGGCAGCGTGACGGAGGTCAGGTTGCCGACCGCGTCGTAGACGTAGGCGGTCGCGTTGGCCCCCGCGGCGAGCCGGTTGTCGGTGACGCCCGAGAGGCGGCTCAGGGCGTCGTAGGCGTAATCGACCGACAGGCCGCCCGCGTTCGACGAGCGCGCCGTGAGGGCGTTGTTCGCCGAGTCGTAGGTGTAGGCGAGCGTCCCCTGCGGCGTCTGCTTCGCGGTCAGGCGGTCGCGCGCGTCATACGTGTAGGCGGTCGTGCCCGAGGCGTCCGTCATCGAGGCCCGCTCGCCCGTCGGCGTGTAGGTGTAGCTGACGGTCGGCTCGGCGAGCGCCGCCGCCGGCACCTTCGCGGTCAGGCGGTTGAGCGGGTCGTAGTTGTAGGTGGTCGTGCGCCCGAGGAAGTTCGTCCGCGTGCGCAGGTTGCCGACCTCGTCGTAGGTAAAGCCCTCGGACTGGCCGAGCGGCAGCGTGCGCTTCGTGCGGCGGCCCCGCAGGTCGTACTCGTAGCGCGTCGTGCGGTTGTTGGCGTCCGTCTGCGTGACGAGGTTGTGCGCCGCGTCGTAGGTGTAGGCGGTCGTCTGGTTGAGGGCGTCGGTGACCGAGACGAGGTCGCCCGCGCCGTCGTAGGCGAGGCGCGACGCCCGCCCCGACTGGTCGGTCGCCGTCACGAGGTTGTTGGCGCCGTCGTAGGCGCGCTTGACGGCCGTGCTGTCGGGGTAGGTGGTCTCGGTCAGGCGGTGGCGCGCGTCGTACTTGTAGCGCGTCGTGTGGTTGTTGGCGTCGTTGAACGCGACGCGGCGGCCCGCGGCGTCGTACTCGTAGGTGGAGACGCGCCCGGCGGCGTCCGTGACCTTCGTCACGCGGTCGCTACAGCCGCAGGCCGGGTCGTACTCGAAGCGGGTCGCGTGGCCGCGTTCGTCGACGGTCGCGGTGACGCGGCCCGTGGTGTCGTACTGGGACGCGACCTCCGCGTCGTCCGGGAAGATGGTCTTGACCGGGCGGCCGACGAGGTCGTACTCGTAGCGCGTCGTGCGCCCGGACTCGTCGGTCGAGGTGATCCGCTGGTCGCGGAAGTTGTAGGTGTAGGTGACGAAGGTTTCGTTCGGGTAGTCGATGCGGACGAGCCGGTTGGCGGCGTCGTAGACGTAGGTGGTGCGGCGGCCGAGCGGGTCGATGACCGCCGTCCGGTTGCCGTTGGCGTCGTACTCGTAGCGCGTGACGCGGTCGAGCGCGTCCGTCACGCTGAGCAGACGGCCGAGCGGGTCGTAGGCGTTGCGCGTGACGGCGCCGCGCGGGTCGGTGACGGTCAGCAGCCGCCCCAGCGGGTCGTACGTGCGGGCCGTCGTCCGGTTGTGCGGGTCGGTCTCGGTCAGCAGGTTGCCGTACGCGTCGTATGTGTAGCGCGTCGTCTGGCCGTTGCCGTCGGTCTTCGTCAGCGGGTTGCCGTTGTCGTCGTAGGCGAGCGTGACGAGCGTGCCGATGCCGTCGCCGATGGAGACGGGCGCGGAACTTTCGTCGTAGACGACGGTGCGCGTGTTGCCGAGCCCGTCGACGTCCGTGAGCGGATTGCCGTACTGGTTGTAGGTGCCGCGGATGGTGCGGCCCCCCGGGTAGGCGACCGAGGTGATGTTGCCCGAGGCGTCGTAGGTGTAGGTGGTCGTCTTGCCGAGCGCGTCCTTCTCGGTCTTCTTGTTGCGGTTGGCGTCGTAGGTGTACTCGGTCTTCTGCCCGAGCGCGTCGGTCTGCGAGGTGACGAGGCCGCTGGCGTCGGTCTGCTGAACCTCGACCCCGCCGTCGGGGTTGGTCTGGCGCGTGATGCCCTGGGCCACGTCGTATTCGTAACGCGTGGTGTTGCCGGCGGCGTCGGTCGCCGAGGCGAGGCGGCCGTCCGGGTGGTAGGTCGCGGCCTGCTCGGTGTTGCCGCGCGGGTCCTTGGCGCTGAGGAAGTGGTGCCCCGGCGCGTAGGTGTAGATGGCGGGCGTCTCCACGCCCGGCAGCGTGACGGTGGAGAGGTCGCCCGCCGCGTCGTAGCTGTAGCGGTAAGCCTTGCCCTCCGGGTCGGTGATCTGCGTGACGCGCCCCTGAGAGTCGCGCGCGAACGGCACGCTCAGGCCACCGGCGCTGCTCGTGATGCCCGCGGCGCTGAAGGTCAGGACGTTGCCGCTGAGGTCTTTGATCGACTGCATCTTACCCGCGGCGGTCATCGTGTAGACGCGCCCCTGTGCGTCCGTGTAGGTGTACGTGGTCGGGCGGTAGGGGTCGGCCGAGAGGAAGCAGTTGACGCCCCCGCTCGTCCTAATCAGCGTGCCGCAGCCGTCCGCCGTGAGCTTGCCGTAGACGCCCGGCTCGGGTGCGTAGGCCGGCTGGTGCATGAAGCTGAAGGGGAAGCCGAACGAGACCGGGTTGAAGTTGAAGGTGACGCGGCGCCCCGTCCCCGGCTCGGTGATGGTCACGTCGTTGTCGGGGCTCACTTCGAGGCGCGGCCCCGCCATCTCAAGCGACCAGCCGTGGCCGAAGTCGCCGACCGTGTTGCGTTCGAGGCTGTCGTAGCGCCGCCTGATGGTGATGGGGATGCCCGACACCGGCACGGTCAGGTCGGTGACCGAGATGACCATCCTCCCGGGCTTGTTCTCCCCTGCGACCGTGACCAAAACCTCGCTGACAAGTTCCTCGCCCGCCGAGTTCGCGGCGCTGAGGCGTATGACGTAGTTGCCGTTGGCGAGCAGCGTCGTGTCGAGCAGGGCGAGCGTCGCGCCGGGGGCGCCCTGCGCGCCGTTCGCCAGAACGGTGACGGCCGCGGGGTTCGACGCGGGCCAGTACTCGACCTTCGCGGCCGTCAGCGTCTGCCCCGGGCCGACCGTGACGGGGACGACGCCGGTGACGATGCTGTTGTTGAGTGGGCCGCCGATCCAGCCCTGCACGGCCGCCGGCGAGGTCGCGGTGAGCGACCAGACCATCGACACGGTGTTGGAATCGACGTTCGAGGTGCTGGTGTTGCGGACGAGGGCGCGGACGGTGTCCGTGCCGGGGTTCGTGCCCGAGTAGTTGAAGGTGGCGACGCCCGAGGCGTCCGTCACCGCGCTGCCGGTCGTGGCGTTCGCGCCCGCGACCTCGAACTCGACGCCGTAGCCCGCGAGCACGCCGCCGGCCGAGTTCTTGAGCGTGGCGCGCAGCGGCTGCATCGTGCCCGTGACGTAAGGGCCGGCGTTGCCGGCCGCGAGCGCGAGGGTCGCGCCGACGAGCGCCGGGGACGGGTTGACGTTGACGACCACGTCGTCGGTGCCGGTGCGGTGCGTGTCGCCGCCCGAGAGGCGCAGCGTGTAGGAGCCCGGGGCGGGGAAGACGGCGCGCGTGGTCGGCGAGGTCGGGTCGTCGAATGTGACGACGCCGGGGCCGCTCAACTGGCTCCAGAAGGTGGAAAGGGTGCTGCCCGCGGGCATCCCGTCGTCGCCCGCCGTGCCGCCGAGGGCGGCGGTCGCGGGCAGCGTGATGGTCTGGTCGGGCCCGGCGTTGACGACGGGCGCCATGTTCGCGGGGAGCGCGGTCACGGTCACTTCGTCGCTGGCGGTGTGCTGCCCGTCGCCGGCCGTCAGGCGCAGGACGTACTCGCCGGGGAGCGAGAAGGTGACGCCGGGCGTGGTCGAGTTCGCGTTGGCGAAGACGGCCACGCCGGGCCCGCTCACCTGGCTCCACGAGATGGCGAGGTTGTTGCCGCGCGGGAATCCGTCGTCGCAGGCCGCGCCGTCGAGCTTGGCCGCGTCGGGCAGCGTCGTGGTCTGGTCAGACCCGGCGAATGCGGTGGGCGCGGCGTTGGCCACCTCGGGCAGCGCGTAGCCGCTCGTCCCGACCGAGAGGTCGTGGAGGACGGGGCTCTCGCCGCTCGACGCGCGCTTGAAGCTGACGCTGACCTTGAGGTAGCGGCCGTTGGCGACTACGGGGTCGGCCCCGTTCGTCACGGTCTCGGCCGGCCCGAAGGTGGTGCCGTTCTCGCTGCTTGAGACGGAGACGGCGAGCTGCCCGTCGCCGCAAACATTAGCCGTCCAGCCGACGCGCCCCCACTCCGCGCCCGCCTTCCCGGAATCGTAGACGGTCGACCACGTGCCCGCGCCCGGCTTGCCGCTCAGCGTGCTGCCGGTCATGTCGCTGTAGTTGTACAGGTTGCCGCCGAGGTACTGGGTGGTGAAGTCGAGCTTGCCGACGGGCGTCACGCCGTCCTCGCCGATAGGCCCGAGGGTCGGGTCGATGCGCGCGACGGTGCCGTCGTGGAAATTCGTGGCCCAAATCTTCCCGTTGGCGTCCACGGCGACGCCGGTGGGGCCTCTGCCCACGTCCACGTTCCCGACGAAGGTGCCGTCACTCTTCAGGCGGCCGACAGTCCTCTCGTAGTGCGAGTGCGCGACCCACACGTCGTCGTTCTTATCGACGACGCACCCCTGCGCCCAGTGATTGCCGTGGTCGAACGTGCCGAGGAGCGTGCCGTCGGGCGCGAACTTGCGGATCTGATTCCATTCGAGGGCGGTGTTCCAGACGTTGCCCTTGCTGTCGACGCAGAGGCCGTAGCTGTCGTGGTAGTAGCCGCGCCAGTTCGCGCCGCTGCCCTCCAGCCCGACGAGGCTGGCGGGAACCTCAAGCTTGACCCACTGGCCGGCGGCCGGCAGCGGCCCCATGTGGCGGCGGCTCTCCGTCCCGTTGACGCCCCACCCGATATTGTTCGCGCCCCAGTAGGCGCGGTGCTCCCAATTACTACCCGCGTTATTCCACTGCAACATCACCTCGCTCGGCGGGTTCGCAGGGTCGAGGTAGACGTACGTGAACAGGGTGTCGCCCGCGCCGACGGTGAGCTGGTCGATTGCCTGATCGAAGTAGTGCTGGTGCTCACGCGCGACGACGTTCGACTGGTGCGCGGCCGTGCCGGAGAAAGGCGCCGGGTTGGCGCTCGTCCAATTCCAGAACTCGCTGTCGCCCCTGAGCGTAGCCCCCGCGGGCGTGCCGTCCTCCACCCAAACTTCTTCTGACGGCGACTGACTCGAAGTCCTGCCCGCCCTGTCCCACGTCGCGCGACCGCCGTAGAGCGAGAACGCCATGCCGTTCACGGCGCTCGGCCCCGTCAGCGGCTTCGACGTATCCCAGCGGAGCATATTCTTGGCCGACCAGAGGACGCCCGACTTATCGACGAGGCCGCCGTATCCGCCGTGGCCCACGGAACGCTCCGTGCGCTTGACGAGGCCGGTCTTGCCGTCGATGAGGTCGAAGTAACCCGAGTTAGTGCTGCCCCAGGCGCTGACCCAGACGTCGTTGTCCTTCGTGACGGAGACGTGGCGCACGATGTGCCCGCTGACCTTGGTGTAGTTGAGGATGCACTCGTCCTGCGCCAGCGTGACGCCGCCGTTGGTGTTGGCGCCGTTCGTGTTCGGCCACGCCTTGACGTCGCCGTAGCCGGTCGAGGTGTCGATGCGGCCGTTGTTGTTGCGGTCGACGCACTGGCCGTTCTCGACGAGGCCGACGTTGATGACGGAGTTTCCGCCGCGGTTCCCCGCCCAGACGTTCCCGTTGTTGTCGACGGTCGTGCGCGAGGGGTCTTTGGGCTGCCCCGAGGGCGAGGTGAAGTATTCGCCGAGGACGGCGCCCGTCTCGGTGTCGATCTTGACGATGGTGCCCTTGCTCGAGACGGCCACCCAGATGAAGTTGAAAGTCCGGGTCGTGTCGTCGAGCTGCAACTGGTTGGCGACTGACTGCGTGACGTTGACGAGGCTGCCCTCGTTGAAGTCGGCGTCGAGCGTGTAGGTGCGCGACGTGAAGGGCTGGGGCCGGACGACGACGGTCAGCTCGTCGGCGGCGCTCAGCTCCGAGTCGGAGGCGGTCAGCCGCAGCACGTAGGTGCCGGGCGCTGTGAACGTGACGCCCGTCGCGGCGGCGAAGGCGTCGTGGAAGACGACGCCCGCCGGGCCGCTCACGAGGCCCCAGAAGGTTTCGAGCGTGCTGCCCGCCGGTAACCCGTCGTCGGACGCCGTGCCGGCGAGGGCGCCCACGGTCGGCAGCGTGACCTCCTGGTCGGGCCCCGCGTTGACGACCGGGGCTTCGTTGCTGAGCACGGTGATGCGGACGTCGTCGGAGACGGTGAACTCGGTGTCGGTGGCCGAGAGGCGCAGGGTGTAAGTGCCGGGAAGGCTGAAGGTGGCGGCCGTCGCCGCCGCGTGCTGGTCGGCGAACGTGACCGCGCCGGGGCCCGAGACCGCGATCCAGTTAACGGTGACGGTGCTGCCGCGCGGCAAAGCGTCGTCGGTGACCGTGCCCCTCAACTCGGCCGGGGCCGGGAGTCGGATGGCCTGCTCCGGGCCGGCTTCGACGACGGGCGGCTGGTTGCGCGGGACGACGTTGACGACGGCGGTGTCGCTGCTGCTCAACTGGCCGTCGGAGGCCGTGAGCTTCAGCACGTACTGGCCCTCTGCGGAGAAGGAGGCCGAGGTGACGGGGCTGTTCGGCGCGGCGAAGGTGACCGCGCCGGGGCCGCTGACCTTCGTCCAGACGGAGGTGAGCGCGGAGCCGGCGGGCAGGCCGTCGTCGCTGGCCGCGCCTTCGAGCGCGACCGTGTCGGTCGGGAGCGTGACCGTGTGGTCGGGGCCGGCGTCGGCCGTCGGCGGGCGGTTAACCGGAGGCGCCGGGATGTCGTTCTCGGTTATCTGGAGCACGCCGTTGCCGTTGACGAAGAGGTAGTCGCAGGAGACGGTGCCGCGCAGCCGGCCGTTGCCAGTGATGGTGATCTCGCGTTGCGGGGCGCGCACGACGCCGTAGAGCACGCTGTTGCCGCTGAGCTTCAGGCCGCTCTCGGTGTTCGCCGCCGGCGTGCCGGAGATTTGCAGCGTGAGGAGTCGCGGGTCGGAGCTGGCGCCGACGGTCGAGCCGCTGAGCGTGACGCTGTTTTTAACCGTCAGGATGACGGGCCCGTTCAGACGCAGCTCGCTGCCGCCGCCGAGCGACAAATCTTCGAGGTTGTAGACGGTCGGGGCCGCGGAGCCGGCCACGCCGAAGACGAAGGCCGTGTGACCGCTCGCAGAGAACCGCCCGTAAGTCCCGGGCGGCACGGCGACGAAGCCGGCTTTGCCCGAGAGCGTAAGGTTGCGCAGGGTCGCGGCGGCGCCGAAAGTCTCGCCGGCTTTGCTCAACGAAACGTCGCGCGCGCCGGCGGGCGCGGGCGGTGCGGCGACGGGCTCCGGCTCAATCGGGTTGGTGCGCGTCACTACGTGGCGGAGCGAAGCGTTTCCGCTGATCGAGACCGCGTAGTTGCTCGGCTGCGGGTCTTCGCCGCCCTCGACCGTGCCGCCGAAGTTCGCCTTCGCGCCCGCCGTCACGTTCGGCGTGCCCGGCACGAGGAGGTCGGAGGTGATGGTGTCGTTGCCGTCGAGTTCGACCGACTCGGCGAGGAGCTGCCACAGCGTGCCCTCGACGCGCCCGCTGTTGAGCACGGGCGCGTGACGCACGACGGCGATCTTTTCGTAGACCTGTTTGACCGCCGGAATCTGCCCGACTCCCGCGGGCGAGAACGTCACCTGCTTGAACCCGCCCGCCTCCGCCAGCGGTGTGACGGAGAACGCGACGCCGTCCCAGCGCACGCGCGAGATACGGCCGGGCGACTCCTGCGTGACGAGCACGTCGCCGATGACGGAGGCGAAAGCCTCGTCGGCCGCGCCCCACAGCTTCGCCCCGGCGAGGTCGGTGGCGTAGAGATTTTCGTGCGCCGGGACGACGTCGATGTCTTGCGGGTTGACGCCGACCGCGAGCGAATCGGACTCGCCCTGCGCGTCAACGGCGTAGACGGAGCCCTGGTCTTTCGCGCCGGCCAGCACGCGGCCGGCCCAGGGGCCGTATCTCGCGGGGTCGTCCGGCAGGGAAGTCACGCCGACGAGGGTCGTGCCGAGGGACGCCAGACGCACGGGGACGCCGGAGGAGTTGACCCTCCACACCCCGCCGCCCGTGGTGACGGCGAGCAGGTCGCCGCCGAAGACGCCCGTCCGGTCGACGTGCAGGCCGCTGAGGAGTCCCGCCTCTTCGGGGAGTCTCACCCAGGGGTTCTGCACGGAGGAGCCGTCGGCGCTGAGGCGCGCGATGGCGCCGGCGACGCCCGTGCTCGTAAAGAGTTCGCCGGGACGGAAGCCGCCGAGGCTCGCCCCCTGCCCGTCTTCACGCGCGGCGGCCACGACTAGCTCGCCGCCGAGTCCGGCGACGTTGGAGAAGGCTGAGTGGCCGCCGTCGGACGCGACCAGCTCGAAGTTGTTCGGCGCGCCCGAGGGGTGGTTGGCGGCCAGCAAAAGCTTCTTACTCGGCTGGTGGTAATCGAGTCCGGTGTGCTCGCGGTAAGGGGTGGATACCGGCGTCAGGACGACGTTCCAGTTGTCCTGCGGGCTTGCCGCGGCCGCGGCGGCGGCCAACATGCTCGTGGCGAGGCCGCTCAACCCGCGGGCGAGGCCCCACGCCGCCGCCACGACGCCGTCGGAGAGTCTGGCCTGCGAGGCTGCGCCGCGCGGGGCGGCCGGCATGGACATGGCGGCCGGCGCCGCGACCTGAAGTAACAGGCACGCCACCAGAAGTCGGGCGACGGCTTTGCGCGCGGGGAACGTTGCGACTCCGATGAGAGACGTCTTCTTAGCCGGTATGCGGGTCATGGGGAATCCTTTCAAGTTGTCTTGCTTCTCAACGGAGGTGAAGGCACTCTGCGCGAGATGTCGGGGGTCGGACGGGCGGCGTCGGCGCGGCGTCGTCGGGTCTCTGGATTGTTCAGGGGTTCAGCGCGTGGGGCGCTGGTCAGAAGCCGAGCACGAGGGACGAAGCCGGTAAAAGTGTGAGACGATTCATTACAATCCTCCGGGCCGGCAGCGCGAAGCTGCGCGAATCTAAAGCGGTTACGTCGAAGACGGATGACAAACCGGCGCCCCGGCGCGCGAGAGAAGTGCGTATTCTCGCGCGCGGGAAAGTCGTGGCTGGAGTGCCGGGAGCGAAAGCCTCGAAGCCGAGAGGGCCGCGCGAGGGGCTGACGCCTTACACGAAGACCTCTGTCGCTACAGTTAATTTACCCGTCACAACGGTAGGGTATTCACGGGCGGAAAAGCGGGCCGCGGTGTGATAACTGAAGGTAGGTTTTTGAAGGGTCTTCAAACAGAATCAAACATGAAGGGCACGCGCACAGTAATCTAAATTCGGTGAAGCTGTCAAGACGTGCCTCACGCGGGGAGTCGTCGGCACGTCGAGACGCGGCAAAGACCCTCGCGTCGCCACCCCGCCTGAGCCGGTGACGGTGACGCACGCGCGCGGCCGAAGTATACTTTCCTTCATTCGCGAAAGAGGGGTTTCCAATGAAGACTCGATCATTCAACTGGCCGGTGTGGGCGGGGTTGCTGTTGAGCGTGGTTGCCTTCATCAGCTATTTCTTTGTGTTCGTCCGGTTTCCTGTCACCCGCGATTTCCCCTGGGCCAGCCTGTTGCTCTTCGCCGTGGCGGCGGCGCTTTTGCTGGTCGGGGTTCGACGTGCGTTCGCACCCGAGCGCCGCACGGCGTCGAAGGTCGCCGGTTTAGTCGGCGTCACCCTCGGCTGCGCGATTTTCGGGCTCTTTGTCTTCTCGACTTTCGTCATGGCTAGGTGGATGCCCGCCGCCCAAGGCGCTCCCGAAGTCGGGCAGAAGGCGCCGGAATTCAGTCTCTCCGATACGGAAGGCCGGCCCGTGTCGCTTTCCGAGCTACGCTCGACCCCCGTCAACGGTAAGGCGCCGAAGGGCGTGCTGCTGGTCTTCTACAGGGGTTACTGGTGACCTTCTTGCCACTCCGAGTTACGGAGCATTGAGAGCAATTTACGGAAGCTCGAAGAGGCGGGTATCCGTCCCGTGGCGATAAGCGTGGACGCCCCAGAGGTCTCGCGCGACATGCGTGAGCAGGCCGGCTACACCTACACTTTTCTCTCCGACCATCAGGCGGAAGTGATTCGCCGTTACGACCTGGTTCACGCCGGCGCGGGAGAAGGCGGCCGTGACATCGCGCGACCCGCCGAGTTCTTAGTGGACTCTTCGGGGACGGTGCGATGGGTGAACCTGACGGAGAACTACTGGGTTCGCGCCCGTCCCGAACAGTTTATCGAAGCGGCAAAGGCGCTCCGCTAACGGCCGAAAGAGAATCACAACTTACAGGAGCTGAAGGCATGAGGATTTCAACGCCCGCCCAAAGAGCCGGGGGCGCGCCCGACGGGCGGATGAGTCTCCTCTGGATGCCGAAGGGCAGCGGCCCGCACGGGTCGGGCATCGGCGCGGACGGCAAGACCGTCCGGTTCACGTGCAAAGGCACGGGGACGGTCGGGAGGATTACCCCCGACGAGCGCGGCCGCGACACGAGGCGGGCGGCGCTGTCGGCTCGGAGCGCACGGGGGCGTGCGGGGGCCGCGGGAAATCGTGGTGGGCGCTAGTAGAAGTCAGTCGGCGGTTTCGACGGAGGGGTCGTCTCCTCTCGGCTCGGACGGGGCGACCACAAGGGTCGTGGC
The DNA here is from genome assembly GCA_036399155.1 of Pyrinomonadaceae bacterium. Lineage (GTDB taxonomy): Bacteria > Acidobacteriota > Blastocatellia > Pyrinomonadales > Pyrinomonadaceae > QHXN01. The sequence continues at coordinate 52 of DASWNR010000052.1, read as the reverse complement.
TCTGGCGGGCGCCACGGGCCTTGTCGGGCGTGCCATCCTCGAAGGGCTGCTC
>DASWNR010000051.1:0-16473 GCA_036399155.1 Pyrinomonadaceae bacterium | reverse complement strand
GCCGGTTCGTAAGCTTGATACCGAGGTGACATCGCGGCGTTACGTTTCCCGGCGTGAGAGCCACATAGAGGTGTGGGCGCAATGTAAGAACCCGCGCGACTTCAAACTTGGAGGAGGAAACCATGATAGAGATTATCTGATCGCCACGCTCCGCACCGCCTCCACCTCGCACCAACGGCTAAGGAGGCCGCTCTCGTTAGCCTTCACGACTCACACCTCAAGGAGATAACCATGAAGACCAGATTTATCGCCGCCCTCGCGGTGCTTGCGCTGCTCGCCATCGGAACCTTCAACGGGTCGCTGACTGAACCGGCCAGCGCGCAGGATAAGCAACGACCCAGAACTGACTCGGAAGCCAAGGAGGCACCCGCCCCCGACCAAGCGGGCAAGATCAAGATCGGCGGGGGGATGAGCGCGACCTGCTTCTGTAGGGTCACGGCTAACGGTGCCTGGGTCGCGGAGCCGTCCAAGGGCGGATACGTCCAACCCTTCCAGAAGGAGGCGTGCAAGAACTATTGCAGGGGGCTGTGGGATGCCGGCCCGGCGCAGCGCAAGGCGTGGGCCCAGTTGCTTACCAACGCGTGCGGGAGGGTTGACCTGTCGATGGACGCCAAGTTAGGCACGCTCGGCTACGAGCAAGTTCGCAGCGGGAGCGAGTACGGCGTCAACGGCACCCAACTGGTCACGACCTGCACCTGCCCGGTGGGGCAGACCGTTTCCAACGCCTTCGGTAACACGAAATATTGCATCACCCCGACGCCCATGCAACTCCCGGTGCCGGATCAGGTTCTGCAAGGAGGGTTCCTCATCCAGTCTCAGATCGTCTACAAGATTCACGGGAACGTTTCGTGCGTGACCAAGTGCCAGTAGTGGAGTGGGACTCGGCCCATAGATAAGAACCCGCCGGGGGCGTGGCGGCAGGTTCGAGCCCACGTTGCGAAGCCCGGGCCGTCGGGCGGCACGGGCTTCGCTTTTAATAAATCTGTTTTTCCTAAGGCAGTTGGGTTATGCTACCGCCGATTTTCCGGACTGCTTGAATCATGTCCCTCTACCAAATGCCGGAAGCGAAAGTGAAGAAGGAGGTAACGCGGGAAGGTTTCGCCAACTTTCTCGCGTGGCTCGGCCCTACGGCCGACGGCACGGGCGAAGAGTACGAGCACGTGCGCTGCCTGCTCATCACCTACTTCGCGCACCGCGGCTGCTCCTTCCCCGAAGACCTCGCCGACGAGACCATCAACCGCGTCATCCTCAAACTGGCTGAAGAGAAGATAGAGAACCGTCGCGCCTACTGCTACGGCGTGGCACGGAACGTCTACCGCGAGTCTCTGCGCAGAGAGCGGCGGCACCTCGACATCGACGACGTGCAAGTCGCGGCCGAAGCGCCTGCCGAAGATAGCTTCTCACACGACTGCCTCGACAAGTGCCTCGCCGAACTACCGCCGGAGAGCAGCCGGATGCTCCTCGAATACTTCTCGGTGAAGAAGGCGGAGAAGGTCACGCTGCACCAGAGCATCGCGCAGAGGTTGAACCTGACGCAGACCGCTCTGCGGATGAGCGTGATGCGCTGGAAGCGGAAGCTGACGTGCTGCGTCCGGGAGTGCATGGGCGAGGGCGCTGTTACGTAACGCGCGTCGGCGACACACATAGACGGCGGCGAACATCATGGGCGAATCCCTGAAAAGTGAGAGGACAGTCCGCGAGTACCTTCTGGGCCGCGTTTCTGACGAAGCGACGCTCGAAGGTATCGAAGAACTCATGTTCACGGACGACGAGTTCTCCACACAGGTCGCCCTCATGGAAGACGGTCTCGTCAACGATTATGTCCTCGGCCAACTCGACGAGTCGGACGCGGCCAGCTTCCGCAAGACGCTCGCGAACAACTCCGAGCGACGCCTCAATCTGCAAGTGGCACAGGCACTCAAGGCGAAGGCGGAGGACGCGAGTGCGGAAGCTGCGGCCGGCGCGCGGGCGGAGGCAGCGGAGGTCAAGCCCTCGTTCTTTGAGTCGCTCCGTGAGTTCTTCGGTCGGCGGATGTACGCGGGCGCGTTCGCGCTCCTGATGGTCGTCGCGACGGCCTCGGCGGTCTACTTCGTCGTTAGACGCGGCGACACGGACGGGCTTGCCGAGTTGCGAGCCATCTACGCGCGGGAGCGGCCGACCGAGTCGCGCATGTCCGAGTTCGGCTACGCGCCTTTGACGCAGTTGCGCGGGGCCGCGCAGACGCGCGAGGCGAACCGGCTGCGCATCGTCGAGAACGAACTGCGCAGTAAGAAGGAGACGATCTCGAACGCGCAGAGCAGCTACGCGCTCGGCTACTTCCTCCTAACGCAGGGAAATTTCACGGACGCCATCAGCGAGTTCGAGACCGCGTTGAGGCTTGGGGACGAGAGCGCGCGGGTTCATAACGACTTGGGCGCGGCCTATTTCGAGCTGGCGAAAGCCTCGCCGAAGGAGAAGAGGTTCGAACTGCTGTCCCGGAGTCTGGAAGAGTTCACGGCCGCGGCCGAGTCGGACGGCGACTCGCTTGAAGCGCTCTTCAACAAGTCGCTGGCCTTGCAGGAACTGGGGCTGCCGCGTGAGGCGAAGGAGTCGTGGACGCGTTACCTGCAAAAAGATTCGTCCTCTCCGTGGGCCGAAGAGGCGCGCCGGAACCTCTCGCGAATCCCCGACGAGCAGACGCGTTTTAACCCGGACGAGCAGGTGTTGCGGGACTTCCTCAACGCCTACCGCGGCGGCGACGAGGCGCGCGCGCAACACATACACGACGAGACGAAGGGTCTGCTGCGCGGCGCCACCGTGCCGCTCCAACTCTCGCGGCGCTACCTCGCGGCGAAGCGGCGCGGCGAAGCGACCGAGGCCGCGGAGAGCATCGAGGCCATGGCCTTCATCGGCCGTTACGAGCAGACACGGTACGACGAGTTTTTTTTTCTGAGTTAGCCGACTTCTACGCGAGCGCCGAGGCCGGCAAGATCGAAAGCCTGTCGCGGGCCGGGGAGATTCTCGACGCCGGGCATCGCTCACTACAGGGCGAGGGGTACCGGCAGGCGCTCTCGAACTTTGAGAAGAGCAGAGACCTTTTCGCGCGGCTCGGCGACGCGGCCGAGGCGGGCTTGGCGGAGACGTGGGCGGCGCAGATTTTACCCGACATGGCCCGGGTCGCCGAGAGTCGGCGGCGGTTGGCGGCCGTTATCGCGGACGCGGGCGGGAGGAGATTCAGAGTCCTACTCTCGCGTGCCTACTACTGGTTCGGCTCCAGCGACTACCGGCAGAGCGAGCTTTCGCAATCGAACAGGCGGTTCAAGACCGCGCTGCGCATCGCGGAGGCGGGAAACAATCTTTACGAGGCTCACCAGGCCCGGGAAGCCCTCGCGTTGAACTACTCCAAGCTCGGCGAGCTTGAGCCCGCGCTGGCCTACGCAAGTCAGATGCTCCCCGGCGCCGACCTCTATTACCGAAGCTTCAACCAGTCATGGCGCGACAAGGGCACGCTGGCCGACCTCGCGCTCCGTCTGAAGCACTTCAACACCTCCCTGAGCTTCTCAAAAGAGGCACTGGCAAGCGCGCAGGAGTTCGTGCCCGAGAGCGGCCGCGTCATGTCGTCCCTGCGCGCCGTGGTGACCACTGCGACCGCGAAGGAAGACTACGACTCAGCGCTGAAGTACGCCGCCGAGTCTATGCGCATCGCGCGCGGGCGCGGCGACGGGTCGGAGAACACACAGTTGACCGCCGAAACTTACCTGTTACTCGCGAACATCAAGAGCGGGATGAAAGACTGCGACGCGGCCCTGAAGGACTACGACCGCGCGCTTGAGTTATACGCGCGCCTGCCGGAGTTGACCGTCAACTCGTATCAGATTCACAAGGGCAAAATGTTCTGCTTCAGGCAACTCGGCCGCGGGGAGGATTTTGCGAGCGAGTTGAAGACGGTGCTCGGGCTGTCGGAAAAGTACCGCGCCACGATTCGCGAAGACGATTCGCGGAGGGCCTTCTTCGCGAAGGAACAGGTGGTCTATGACGCGGCGGCGGCGGACGCTCTCGAGCGGCTCGACGCCCGCGGCGCGTTCGAGCTGGTCGAGACGTCGAGGGCCAGGTCATTGCTGGATTTCGTTGAATCGGACAAGCCGATTGCGGGCGTCGAGCGCGACTTCGCCTCGGTGGCCCGCCCCCTGTCGCTGACGGAGATACAGGCGCGACTTCCCGAGCGTGTGCAGCTCGTGCAATACGCCGTCCTCCCGGACAGGCTGGCGATCTGGGTCGTGTCGAGGACTCGCTTCGAGTTGTTCGATAGGCCGATCACGGCCGCACGATTGGAGGAGATGGTTGACGCGTATCAGGCTCTGGTCGTCGGGCGCGCGCCTGCGCCGGAGGTCGCGCGGGCGGGGCGGGAGCTTCAAGAGCTTTTGATGCCGCCGGGGCTCGACGCCACACGGCCGACCTGCCTTATACCTGACAAGTCTTTACACCGACTCTCGTTCGCCTCGCTGGTTTCGCCGTCGGGTAGTTACCTGCTTGAAGACTACGCCCTGTTCTACGCGCCGAGCGCTTCGCTGCTGGTGCTGGCGTCGGAGAATGCGCGGCGGAAAGAGCGCGCGGGCGACGAGAGTCTGCTGAGTGTCGGCAATCCCGACTTCGACCGCGAGGAGAACCCGGGGCTGCCCGACTTGCGCGCCGCGGAAGACGAGGCGCAGAGGGTCGCGGACCGTTATCAAAAAACGCAGGCGCTGCTCGGCGGTGAGGCCACGAAGGAGAGGTTCCTGCGTGACTTCGAGGGAGTCGAAGTTATCCACTTCGCCGGACACTTCGTCGCCAACGGGCAGTCGCCGGGCAACTCGAAGCTACTCTTCGCGGGCGGCGAGCTGCGCTCCTCCGAGCTGGGCACGCACAAACTGCCGCTGGTGAAACTCGTCATCCTGTCGGCGTGTCAAACGGGGGTTGTGCGTTACGACAAGGGCGAAGGCGCGGTCGGCGTCGCGCGCACTTTTCTGGCGCTCGGGGCGCCGCAGGTCGTCGCCAGTCAATGGCAAGTTGACTCGGAGTCGACCGAAGATTTGATGGACGCCTTCCATCGCAACCGCAAGGAGCAGTCGTTGACCTCGGTCGAAAGTCTGCGACGGGCACAGCTTGAGGTCTTGAAGAATGAGCGAACGAGCGCGCCCTTCTACTGGGCCGCGTTCTCTCTCTTCGGCGGCTACGCCAACTACTGAGATGATACGAACCTGTCCCAGATGCGGCGACTTCTACGCGGGCGACGCGCTCGCCTTTTGCACCGCCGACGGCACGCCGCTGGTTGACGTTGCCACGCCGGGCGAGGGCTGGAGCGAGGGCGCGCGGGTCGTCGAGGAGAAGACGAAGGCGCTGCGGAAGCGCGAGCGCAGACTGAGGTGGCGACGCTGGATGTGGAGCGCAGTCACGACGCTGTTGGTCACTCTGGTCGTCTGCGTGCTGGCCGTCAACGTATACATCTACCTCGGTCCGAAACAGAAGGATGTCGCCCTCGTTCCATCTTCGACCCCGACCCCGACTCCGACTCCGACGCCTTCGCCTACACCGTCACCGACTCCGACTCCGACTCCGACGCCCGTCTACATAATCAGCGGGCGCGTAACCGTTGGAGATGCCTTTCTCTCCGGCGTCAACGTCATGCTCGACGGGGCGAAGTCCTCCTCGACGAAGACCGACTCGCACGGCAGGTACTCCTTCGGCGGTCTGCCGGAGGGCGGCAGTTACACCGTCACCCCCGACGGAGCGCCGACGACTTTCACGCCGCGCAGCCATTCCGTCAAAAATCTGGCGCGGGACGTGTCGGCTGACTTCGCGGGCACCGCGCCGCCCGAATGCGTCTTCGCCGACGAAGTCAGAGAGGAGCAGAACATCAAGGAGGAATTCGCCGACAGTTGGCTGAAGCTCATCAGAGGCGAGAGGGAGAAGGTCATCGCCGAACACACGCCGCCCCGCGACTCAAACGACAACAGGCGCGCACCCCTGTCCGACAACAGACTGGCACTCCCACCCGACAACAGGCGCACACCCCCGTCCGAAAATGGGCGCGTACGCCCGTCCCCCGACAGGCGCGCGCCCGTGTTAAGGAACAACGCGACGCTGGTGGAACCGCTCCAATACGAAATCAGGTTCCCCGGAACGTGCAGGGCTTCCGTTACAGTCACATACGAGTGGCGAGTCAGGCATAACGTTAACGGAAGGTGGGAAGACGTGCCCGTCGCGGGGCGGCGAAGGATCGAGTGCAAAAAAGACGAAGTGACCTGGCGCTGCGGGGATAACCTTTCGCGCTGACCGGTGTTACGTTTCGCGCGCGCAGTTCACTCTAACGTGAAAGTAATCCGCAACCCCACGGAGGAGAACGTCATGCACATCAAAGAGAGTTTGGCGACGGTGCTCGTCAGGTTCACCGGCCTCGGCATCTTCTGCTTCAACCCGCAACGCGGGAGAGGCGAGATCGCCGCCATCAGGGACGACAAGCACACGCTGACCGTCGTGTTGCGACAGCCCGTCTATCAGGATGGAGCCGGCAAAGACCTCGTCGTCTATCAGGAGGTGGCCAGCTACAAAGACCTGCCGAAGCAGGGCGTCGAGATTGAGATCAAGGCGCTGAGCGACCCGGCGATTGAAGGTTACGAAATCTACAAGCAAGGGAATTTCGACCGGCTCTCATCCCTCGACGCAAACGATTTCCGCTGGGTCGTCAACCTGGACGACCTCAACGGCGACACTCCGCTCAGACCCTCGGGGCGCGGCCCCGACCCTCTCTCGAAACTGTTCGTCAGCAACGGCCTCTTCTACACCTACCGGGTAGACTCGAGCCTGTCGTTCGAGAAGGTGGAGATTGACGCGAGCGGTGCGGAGAAGCGGCGCGAGGTCTTCGGCAACGTGGCCGAAACCGTCGGCGTCAAGATTGAGGCCGAGGAGGTCGGCTTCACCATCCGCATCGGCGGGGTGGAGCAGAAGCACACGTTTCAGCGTGTCGCAGGTCTGCCCGCCGTCATCGAGATTAAAAACATGGACTACAACCCGAACGCCGTCTACAGCGACATGGCCGACTACTACGGCTACCTGTCGAGCCCCGACGGCAAACAGTTCCGCCTCGAACCGATTCGCGAAGACGACGGCGACGAGGAGACACGCGGCGGCTCAGTGAACCAGCAGCAGTTCTGCCACCCGGTCGCCTCAGACCTGCCATCCATCGACCAACTCTGAGCAGGACATGGCCCTCCTTCTTCTACTCGAAAGACATCCACTGTGGTCCCGCCAGAACCCGGATGGCGGGATCACATACTTTTACTACTACGACGAGTACACGTGGGTCGTAGCGGCTCTCGCGCTCGTCTGGCTCGTGTGGTTTTTTGTCACGAGGTACCTGCGCGCGCGGGGCCGGAAGCGTCCGCCGCGACGCTCCGACCACGGGTTGCTCAAACGCGTCGTCGAGGTCAAGCGCAGGTTAAGCGCGCAGTATCTTAGTCCGGGCTTCTCCGCGAACATACACGCCGTGGGTGTCGGCGTGTTGGCCGACGGCGCGTACTGCATACAGGTTTTCGTCAACGACCCGGATCAGGAGTTGTGGGTCGGGGCCGGGGCCGAGGGGCTGCCGCCCGTCTACGGCGGGGTTCCTCTCGTCTTGATTAGAATGGGTCGGACGGTCTTTCTGTCCGGCGCTGAACCGGGCGCGCACGAGTCGTGGGAACGTTACGCGGAAGGCATTCGCGACCGGCGCGATGTCATCATCGGCGGCATCAGCGGCGCGAACGCGAACCTCACGGGGCAGAGCGGCACGCTCGGCTATTTCTGCACGCGCAGGGGCAAGTGGCGGCCAGGGACGGAGATTCACATGATCAGCAACCTCCACGTCCTGGCCGACCTGGGGAAGACGGAGGTGGACGACAGCGACCTCATCGTGCAGCCGAGTCCGGGCGAGTCCGAGAGCAACAGGCCCATCGGCATGTTGGTCAAATACTCACCCGTTAAGTTCGACGGCGACATGGACTCGCCCAACCACATCGACGCGGCCATCGCCAAGCTGTGGGTGTCGAGCCCGCACGCGCCGTTGATACCTTTGATTGGCCGGCTCAGGGGTCACGTCGATAAGAAGGACGTGCGACCCCGCGAACCCGTGCGCAAATTCGGGCGCACCACCGGCTACACGGAAGGCCGCATCTTCTCCATCTACCTCGACATCTGGGTGCGCTATGACCGCACGGGTCAGTCGGCATTCTTTCAGGATCAGTTCCTGATTGCGCCTGCCCTACCTCGCTTCAGGATGTTCGTCGATAAGGGTGACAGCGGCTCAATGGTGGTTGACGAGGGACAGTATGCCCTCGGGTTAATCTTCGCGGGCGTGCCCGAGGTGCCTGCGTCGGCGAAGGCTTCGCCGAATGCCGCGGGGGGCGCGGGCGACGGTTCGTCCGACGACGAGCTGCGAGTTGAAAACTACGGCGTGGCTAACCCCATCAGCGAAGTTTTAGACCGGCTCAAAATCCAGTTGATAACCTGACCGTTCCTTCAAGGGGTTCACGCGCGGCTCTCTCCGCCTCACATTACTGGGTTGCGTTGCAGAGATTGATCTGAGGCAGGGCAGATCGTTAAGAGCTCTGCGCCTATGCGGCCACACCGAATAGGCTTGCAACGAACTTCGCCTGCCCTACCGAAACTCTTCCGTCTAGCCTCTTGACCTGACCCTTCTTCAGCATGTGCATCGACTCTATACCTTCCAGCGTCCTCTCGGCTGTATGGAACGAGCGGAAACATTTTGCCGCTCGCTACCTCCTTCGGAGGACGTCTTGAGAGTGAGGCCAGAATTTAAGGTTAATGGGAAGAACCTTAAAGTTCGTATCAACGGAAGCACTACCTTAATTGCCCGTCTACACGCATTGTTTTAGGGTTCACGAAGGAGCCGGACGTGGACCCAATCAAGAATTCCGATTAGGTAAACAACCTTCGTTAATGGAGGACTGCACGGCAGGGAGTTCTGAACATTCTGTGTAAGTGAGTTTGAGTCGAGTCTGTCCACGGGGACTCGACCGTCGAACAGAATGGCGAACTGGTTCATCGCCGCGCTCCAGTGCTGGATGGGCATTGGCAAGTCTATTGAGGGCGCGGTACGAAGGAGTCGCGTCCAGAGGTGTTCGACAGGGTTGTACGGAGTTCTACCGAGGCGCAGCAACGGTATTACTGCCTTAAGAAGATCATTACGTGTGAGTTAATCCCTGCCTACGCCTAAGGCATCGGCCACGCGATTAATATAGTTGAACCACGAGGCAATAAGTGTAATTTGTAGAATTCCTCTGTCGTCGAAACCGGCTCTGCGCAGGCGTTCGTGATCCTCCCGTGTGATGCGTGTCGCATCCTTCGTCAACTGCGCCACGAAGTCGAGCATCGCACGGTCCTGCTCCGAGATGGAGGCCGTCCGGTAGTCCTCTCGCAGAGCCTCGACCAATTCTTCGTCCAATGTGACCCGACGCAGAAACTCTGCGTGAGACTCGATTCAATAATGACACCGGTTGGTGACGGACACCACTGTGGTGATCATCTCATGTTGCGCCCGCGTGAGCGGCAACTCCGGCGATGTCAGCACGCCGAACGTGGCGAAGGCATGATGGAGTGCGTCGGGGATGAGGCTGTGCGAAGCGACGATGCCGGAGGATTGGCCGTCGGGGGTCGGATGCACCGGCTCCGCATATTCCACAGGGTACAATTCGCGTTGCGCTTCCATCGCGCGACGCAGTTTTTCGTCGGCCTCTTCGAAAGGGATGGTCTTGATCCAAGTCATCTGGATGATTCCTCTTCAGACTGCTTTCTGCGCCGCCCGTGTGCGGCGGAAAATAAGATAATAGAAGGGCAGCCCGGACGCCACAACCGCGAAGCCCAGTAAAGCCTGTTTCGGGTTGTTGGCTCCGAGCAGGAAGAGCAGCAGCGCGATCAGGAGCAAAAATATGATCGGCGTGGCGGGATAGCCGGGCGTCAGGTAACTGCTCCCGGAAGTGGACCTGCGCCGCAGCACAAAGATGGCCGCGACTGTCAGCGCGATGAAGATCACGACGACAAAAATGAAGTAAGAGACGATCTGGTCGAAAGTGCCGAGCGCCACGAGCAGCGAGGCGAGCGCAGCTTGAAGGAGGATGGCGCGCGCGGGCGTCCCGTAACGCGCATGGAGCGAGGCGGCGGCGGGGATGAATAAACCGTCTCGCGCCATGGCGAAGTAGACGCGCGGGGCGGACATGATGATCCCGGCGAGACTGCCGAGCACTGCAACGATAACGACTGCGGAAAAGACCTGACCGCCGACTCGCCCGAAGAGCGCCTCACCGGCCTGCGCCGCGAAAGTCTCACCCGAACTAACACGGTCAAGCGGGATGAGATAGATGAAGACGGCGCTGGTCAGGATGTAGACGAGCGTAACGATGATGACGCCGTAGGCCAAAGCTCTCGGCAGAGTGCGTGCCGGGTCGCGCACCTCGCCCGCCAGTTTGGTTACATCCCACCAACCGCCGAAGGAGAAGAAGGCCGCGACCAACGCTCCGGCTAAAGCGCCGAAGAGCGAGAGCGAGCCTTCGCGTTGCGAGATGAACGGAGTGAAGTGTCCCCAGTCGCCGAGTCGCAAGCCGAAGCCCCAGAGCAAAATGAACAGGAGCATCCCGAGCTTGCACATGGTAAGCCAGCGGATGAGCCAGCCGCCGAGTTTGACTCCGCGAACGTTGATGGCGGCCACCAGAATGATGGCGACGATGGCGACGACTTTCATCCAGAGAGGCGAGAGGCCGAGACTATATGCCGCATAACCCGCCATGCCGATAGCGAGCGCGGCGGTGATGCCGGGGTCCATCACCAGAAAGGCCATCCACCCGTAAAGGAAGGCGACCGCCGGGCCGTACGCCTCGCGCAGATAGACATAGCCGCCACCCGCTTCGGGGAAGCGGGCTGCGAGTTCGCCGTAGCAGAGCGCGCCGCACAAAGCCATCAGCCCCATCACGAGCCAGACGGAGAGGAGCCAGAAAGGTGAACCGAGCGACTTCGCCATTCCGGCAGGCGTGAGGAAGATGCCGACGGCGATGACCTCGCCCACGACCAGCGCGGTCGCCGTCGGGAGGCCGAGTTGCCGTTTGAGTTCGCTTCGTTGGTGCAAGACGTGCGCCGCTTCCCTCCGTTTCAGAACGTCAACCGTGCCGCGAATTGGAAAGCTCGCGCGCCGCCCGAACCGAAGACCCCGCCTGCCGTGGTCACGGGTCGTCCGAAGCTCGAAGAGCGCAGGAAGCCGGGATTCGACGGATCGTTGCTGTCGCGCACGAGCACGTTCGAGAAGCCGGAATAGTTGACGTTAGAGACGCCGAGGATGTTCGTCACGTTGAAGAGGTTGAAGACCTCCGCGATGGGTTCGAAGCTCACACGCTCTCGAAGCTTGAAGACTTTCGAGACGCGCAGGTCGAACGAGTTGAAGCTGTCGCTGAAGCGCGCGTCCGGCGACACGAGCGGCAACGGCGCGCCGCCCACGCCGCCCGTCGCGTTGGCCTCTGTGATGAATGCGTTCAACTCCGCGCCCGTTTTGAAGAGCCGACCCCCGGCGTTGCGTTGGAGGGACGGAATGCGAGAGCTTCCGTCCGGCAGAAGAATGTCCATCGGCACGCCCGAGGCCAACGTCAGGAGCGGCGCGATGCGGAAGCCGAACGGCGCGTCGAAGACACTGGCGAAAGTGAAGCGGTGGCGTTGATCGTTCGGCGTTGGGGCGTATTCGAGTTGCAGGTCGGACGGATCGACGGGGCCGTTCGAGAAAGGAATCTGGTCGTCGTTCGCGTAGTTGAACGCCTTCGAGAGCGTGTAAGAGGCGCGAAACTGGAACCTTTGCGCATAACGCTTCTCGACGCTCAGGAGCAGTCCGTCATATTTCGTCTTCACGCTCGACTCGATGTTCTTCACCGGATCGAGGCCGCCGATGACGGGGTTGAAGACCTGCCCGATGGTGCGCCCGATGATGAAGTGCGTGCCGAAGTTGTGCAGGTAGTCGGCGCGCACGACATAGCTGCCCGCGAACTCGTGTTGGATACCGACGTTCGTTTGCTGCACCAAAGGGTTTTGCAGGCCGTTGTCGATAATGTTGATGCCGCCCGCGCCTGCGCCGGGAAGGACGAAGCCCGTGAACGGGGCGGCGAGCGTCGGCGCGGGTGGCGGAAACTGACCGCACGCCGGGTCGAAGAGGCAGGGCGGCGGAATGAAGAAGAGGTTCCCGGCGCGCACCTCGATGGGGAGGGCGCGACCGTCGAGCCCGCGTTCGAGCGAGATGACTTCGAGCGTGACGCGGTCGTAGTAGATGCCGTAGCCGCCGTGCAGGCTGGTTCGCCCGTCCGCCGTCGAGTAGTTGAACCCGACGCGCGGGGCGAAGTTGTTCTTGTCGCGTGTGCGGCGGCCATTGAGGAAGGGGCGGACGAGCGGGTTGATCTCGTCGAAGCGGCTGACGTTTTTCACATCCGTGTCGAGTTCATAACGCAGTCCCAAATTTAAGGTCAGGCGGGGCGAGACGCGCCAGTCGTCCTGCGCGTAGGCGGCGAAGTAGTTATTGTTTGCATCCGGTATGACGAGCGGGCGATCAGGGAAGGCGCTGCGAAGCGTGACGGCGAAGAGCAGGTCATTGTCATCTACGCGCCCGTCGCCGTTGCGGTCGAAGTCCGGGAAGTCCTCGATCAACTCGACGCGCCCTTGCTGGAAGACGCCGAGGTTGAAGCCGGAGCGGACGTGCTGAAACTCTCCGCCGACATTGACGGTGTGGCTGCCGCGAATCATGGTCAGCGCGTCGCCCAACTGGAAGCGCCGCTGCTTCGTCTGCTGCGGCACGCGGAAAGATGCGCCGTCCTGAATGCTCGGAAAAGTTAGCTGCGTCCCTGCCGCGACCGGCGCGGTGACGTTGGAGAAGGTGCTGTAGCTGAACTTGAAGCTGTTCACGTCGAGCGGGCTGAGAACGCGCGTGTAATCGGCGAGGAACGAGTGCGTGTGGTTGCGACTCGATTGGCGTTGCGAGGCCGAGCCGATGGAGCGCAGGAGCGTGCTCGCCGCCACGCCCTCTTCGCGTTGGAGCGAGTAGCGGAAGCCGAGACGGTTGCTATCGTTCAACTGCCAGTCGAGTCTTTCGGTCGAGAGCAGATCGTCGAGCGGGGCGTCGGCGAAGCCGCGCGTGATCGTGCGCCGCGCGGTGTCTCGCGCGCCCACGAGCACCGCGCCGTCCTGATTGCGGTATTCGAGCGAGCCGAAGAAGAAGGCCGTATCTTTCTTGATGGGACCGCCGAGCGTGAACGAATATTGCTCGCGGTCGAAGGGCGGCTTCTGCCCCGTCGTGCGGTCGAAGGTCGCGGGTAGTCCCTGAAACAGGCTGCTGCGGAAGAAGGCGGAGGCCGAGCCGTGCAGTTCGTTCGTCCCCTGCCGGGTCACGACGTTGATGACCGAGGAACCGGAGCGACCGAGCCGCGCGTCGAAGCGGTTGGTGGCGATCTGAAACTCCTGCACCGCGTCCTGCGAGATATTCTGCACCGCGCCGCCGACCACGTCGTCGTTGATGTCTGCGCCGTCAACCGTGACGCTCCCGCCGCGACCGAACTGCCCCGCGGAGGAGATGACGACCGTGTTCGATTTCGTCGGGTCGAAATTGGGGGCGGGCGCATTGCCGGGCGCGAGGAGCGCGAGTTCGAGGAAGTTGCGCCCGTTCAGCGGCAGGTTTCCGATTTCGCGCTCGTTAATCACCTGATCTACTTTGGACGTGCTGCTATCTATCAGCGGGCGCAGATCAACGCCGCAATCCAGACAAGCCACTTCTTCCCTGAGAGGCGAGAGGCCGAGCGTCAGGTCTGTCGTCGCGCTCTGCCCGACCTGTAGCTGAACGGCGGTCGTTTTTGCGTCAAAACCGGGAGCCTCCACGCGCACTTCATATCCGCCCGGCTGAAGGTTTGGAAGGACGTAAAGACCTTCATCGTTGGTCTGCGTCTCACGCGTTGTGCCGGTCGTGACGTGTGTGGCTTTGATGGCCGCGCCCGGCACGACCGCGCCGTGCTGGTCTGTGATGGAGCCTCTGAGCGTGGCCGTATTCGATTGCTGGGCGAGATGCACCGGCGCACTCCCGAACAGAAGCAGAAGACACGCGGCAAGTTTTATCAGATTTTTGATCATAACTGTTTCTCAGACATCTGCATGCGCCGGACGCGCGAGCGCGGGAACTCCGGGTTGTCGCATTCCATCTAAGGCGCGTTCGGTGCGATACAACTTCGGAGCGAGGAATTACTGTTGCGGCACAGGCGTCGCTTGTGGCACGGCGCGCGCGAAGATGATCGGCTCGATGGCGGTCACGCCCTTGCTTTCCTGCACGACGAGGGATTGATTGGCGAGGACGTTTTGCAGCACCTCCGTCTGCCCGCTCGGCCAGACGATTTCGAGCGTATATGTCTTGCCCGGCGCGTCGGGTTTGCCGAGGCCGAAGGTCAGCGGCAACTCGCTCTGCGAGCAATAACTCGAACCAGTCTTGACCATCTGCATGAGCCGCCCGCCGCCCGGCGACTTCAAAGTGACTTTCGCGCCGATGCCGTCGCGGTTTGATTTCGTCCCGACGGCGCGGATTCTGAGCAGATCGTTTTGGTTCGCGTTGTCGTTGCGCAGCAGACGCGCCGCACCGTTGTTGACGGTGAGGAGCAGATCGAGATCGCCGTCATTATCCATGTCGCCGTAGGCCGCGCCGCGCCCGACGATGGGGCGTTGCAGTGCGCGCCCTAGCCTGCCCGTCGCCTCTTCGAATCTCTTCTTGCCTTTGTTGCGAAACAGGTGCGGGGGCTGCGCATATTTAACGTTCGGCTGGACGATGGAGATGTCGTCCGAGACGTGGCCGTTGGCGGCGAAGATGTCGAGCAGTCCGTCGAGGTCGAAGTCGAAAAAGAAGGTGGCGAAGGTGAGCGACTGCGCGGACATTTTCCCGATGCCGGAGGTCGGCGCGTCGTCTGTGAAGAGGCCGCTGCCGTCGTTGCGGTAGAGCGCCATGCTTTCGTTGGTGAAGTTGCCGATGATTAAACTTTGCCTGCCCGAATTGTCGTAATCGCCCGCATCGACGCCCATCCCGGCGCGCGTCGTTCCGGCTTCGCTGAACGCGACGCCCGCCACGATCCCTTCGTCCGTGAAAGTGCCGTTGCCGTTGTTTTTATAGAGCTTGTTCGGTTCGGTGTCGTTGGCGACGAAGAGATCAATTGCGCCGTCGTTATTGTAATCGACGAGCGCGACGCCGAGCGCCTTGCTCGTCGGGTCCAAGAGTCCGGCGCGCTGCGTCGCGTTCTCAAACGTGCCGTCGCCCCGGTTGCGGTAGAGCGTCGGGCTTTGCCCTTTGTAGACCTGCGGAGTGCAGTATGACTTGTTCTTGTTGTCGAGCGTGCAATGAACATCTTTCTCGACAGACCATTCGACGTAGTTGCAGACGTAGAGATCGAGTCGCCCGTCGCGGTCGTAATCGAACCATGCCGCGCTGGTCGAAAAGCCGGGGTCGGCGACGCCCGCTTTCGCGGCAACCTCCGCGAACTTACCCGTGCCGAGGTTGCGGAAGAGGCGGTTCGCGCCGACGCAGGTGACGTAGATGTCCAGATGGCCGTCAGAGTCGTAGTCGGCGGCGGCGACGCCGAGGCCGTACATCTCGACGGCGAGGCCGGAGGCCGCCGTCACGTCCGTAAACGTGCCGTCTTTGTTGTTGTGGTAGAGGGCGGAGAAGGTCTTGCGGCCTTTCGCCTCCGGCCAGTTCGTCGAGTTGACGAGGAAGATGTCCTGCCAGCCGTCGTTGTCGTAATCGAGAAACGCGCCGCCCGCGCCGATGGTTTCCGGCAGGTACTTTTTGCCCGCCGCGCCGCTGTTATGTTTGAAGCGAATTCCGGCGTCGGCGCTCACGTCCGTAAACTCGATGTTGCCGGAAGGGCGCGGCAGAGCCGTGGGCGAAGGCGTCGGCGTGGCGGCGTGCGCTAACTGTCCGGCATCGGCGGGCGCATTGCTACCGGAGGCGTTTGCGGGAGCGGGGTTGTCGGTCTTGCAGCCCGTAAAGAACGCGGCGAGCAAAAGCAACAGACAAGTGTAAAGCCGAAGGTTACGCAACATGTTTTAAGGCCATCGCGAAGGAAAATTTATGACATCTCACTACCTGGAAAACTTTTCGGAGCGTGGTTGGTTAAGAAAACTTTTCAAGCTGTGGTAGGGCTTGCGAGGTCTGCCATTTTATCGTCGGCCTGACGGCGCGACAACAGGTAAATCTCGATCAAGTTTGCCGTCGGCCCGACGAGGAAGAGCGCGTAGTAGGGCGCGTGGACGCTCTCCGCCAGACGCAGGATCGTCTCGATGAGCGCGACGGAGAAGGCGACGGCGATCTGCCCGGCCTTCGAGCGCACGGTCGTTTTCGGGTCGGTGATCATGAAGAAGATGAAGAGTTGGTACATCGGCCCCGTGATCGGCGCGACCTCGGCCTGCCAG
>DASWNR010000050.1:0-2416 GCA_036399155.1 Pyrinomonadaceae bacterium | reverse complement strand
GCCTCTGCGTCGGGGCGGAGTTGCCCACCCCGAGGAGGATTTCCGCCTCGGGGATGTCGGTCTTGATGGTGACTTCGTAGGACGGCGCGGCCGGGCGTGGCGGCCTGGGCGGGGCGGGCTTACGCACGGGCGTCGGGGCCGGCTTTGGCTCGCCCTCGCCGTTGGCCTTCTTCTCGACCTCGTCGGCGATGTTCGGCTTCGGGGTCTGCTGCGGGACGGCCGCCCCGTGCGCGGCGGCGCGCGCCGCCCCGCCCCCGGCGAGAATGATGACGACGAGCGTGAGCACGGCGCAGGCCACCGCCGCGACGCCCGAAGGCGTGCGGGCCTGCTGTTCGAGGTTTGCCCTTTTCATGATGGCGACACCGGGCGACGATTGCCGCCTCCGCCACGCGGCGGGGGCCGTCGCCCGCTCCTTTATCAGTTTTACCGCAACGGTCTTAAATCAGTGTTACCGCGAATCTTCCGGAAAGACGACGAAAGTCCGGCCTTCACTTCGCGCCGCGCACCTTCGCGGCGGCCTTGTTCGCCAGATCGCGCGCGCGCCCGCGGTCGATGAGCGCGCCGGCCGGGTCGAGCGCGAGGGCGCGCTCGAACGCTTCGGCGGCCGTCGCGTACTCGCGCTGCGCGTAGACCAGCTCGCCGAACCTGTAGTGCGCCGGCGCCGACTTCGGGTCGAGTTCCAGCGCCCGCCGGTATGCGGGCGCGGCGCTCAGGGGCTGCCCCAGTCCGACGTAGGCGTCGCCGATGCCGACGAAGACTTCGGCCGTGGGGCCCGTCTTAGAAAGCTCCGAAAGCTCCCTGAGCGCCTCCGCCCAGCGGCGCTCTTTGAGGAGGATGCGAGCGGCGACCTGTCTCGTGTTGGCCGAAGTATAGCCCAGGACGCGCGCGCGCTCGTAATAGCGGAGCGCCTCGCGGTTCTTGTTCTGCCGCGCCATCACGTCGCCCCAACCCCTGTAGGCCATCGCGAGCTGCGGGCTCAGCTCCGCCGCGTGCTGGTAGGCGCGCGCCGCCTCGCCGAGACGGTTGTGTGCGAGGTAGGCGTTGCCGAGCCCGTAGTAGGCGAGCGCCGACGAAGGGAGCCTGAGCGCCGCCGTGTTGAAGTCGGCGATGGCGCGCGGGTAGTCGCCGCGCAGGAAGGCCACCTGCCCGCGCGCGAAGAGCGCCTGCGCCTCGGTCTGCGGGTCGAGCGGGTTGGCGGCGAAGGCCGCGGCCGTCTCGGCCAGCGCCGACTGCCACTCGGCGGCCGTCACGCCGTCGGTTCGCTTCGGGTCGAGGTATCGCCTGAAAACGTCGCCGGCGGTCGCGGCCGAGCCGGCCGGAGCGAAGGGGTAGTTCGGCGCGCCCGAAAGGTCGATGACGAAGGTCGTGCTGCCCGGCCGCACGTCTATCTGCCGGCGCTCGATGCGCGAGCCGGGGCGGCTGGCCGTGACGGTGTAGGTGCCGCGCGGCATCCGCGCGACGAGCCGCCCGTCGCGACCCGAACGCCCGAGCCTCTGCATCCCCGCCTGCCCCGCGTTGACGAAAACGTCGGCGTCGGCCAGCCCCGTGTGGAATGTCACTTCGAGCGGCGGCACGGCGGCCGGGGCGGGTCGCGGCGTCGCGGGCGAAGCCTTGCGGCGCGGGGTCTGACGCCCCTCGTTCGCGGGCTTCGGCGTCGCGCGCTCGGTCGCTTTCTTCTTGCCCTCCACGTCGCCCGCGATGTTCGGCTTCGACTGACCGCGCGCGGGCGCGGCGGGGAAGGCGGCGCAGCAGAGTGCGGCGAGCAGCAGGAGGAGCGCGGCGGACGGATTCTTAAGCGGAGGCGGCGTGCGGCGTCGGCGTCGCGGCGTCGCGGCGTGCTGGAGCGCGTAGGATTGGTAAAGCTTCTCTCTCATTTTCAATAACTCCATTGGGTCGGTCTGACTTTCAATAGAGTTATCCTCGCGCGGCGGCGGGAGGTTCCCTCGCGCGCCGCAGACGGCTTTAGGGCGAGGGCGGCTTCGCCGCGCTCTCGGGGCGTACGACAACGTAGCGGAAGCCGAGGCGCGCCGAGCCCTTGTCCTCGCGAACCTCGTAGCGCGCCGTCGCCGAGACGAAGGCGCGCGGCTCCGTGGCCGCCCCGCCGCGTATGACTCGAAGGCGTGCGCCGTCTTCGGACTTCGGCCGCCCCTCCTTGTCCGTGGCCTCGTCCTCGACCCACTCCCAGACGTTGCCCGCCATGTCGTAAGCGCCGTAGGGCGAGCGCCCGGCCGGGTAGCTCTTGACGGCGCGGACGCGCCCGCCGGTCTCCGTGGCGGCGGCGGCGCGCTCGTCCCACTCGTCGCCCCAGGGGTACTTAAGATTCTGCGCCCCGCGCGCGGCCAGCTCCCACTCGGCCTCTACGGGCAGGCGCACGGTCACGCCGAGCTTGCCCGAGAGCCACTGGCAATAGTCGGCC
>DASWNR010000049.1:0-5513 GCA_036399155.1 Pyrinomonadaceae bacterium | reverse complement strand
TTTGCCGTCCGTCACCATCACGATCTGCTTCATCTCTTTGCGCTGCGCCTGCAAGAGACGGCGCGCGAGCTTCAAGCCCTCGGCCGTGTTCGTGTGGTAGGGCCGACCTGCGTCGTCGCCAGTTTCGCGAGCGGCAACTCTTCGGCGTCGTCGTGAAAGAGCACGACCTTGAGCGAGTCGCCCGCGTACTGCGTGCGGATCAAATGCGCCAGCGCGAGCGCGACCTTCTTGGCCGGCGTGAAGCGGTCTTCTCCGTAGAGGATCATCGAGTGCGAGCAGTCGAGCATGACGACCGTGGCGCACGAAGACTGGTAGTCCTGCTGGTGGACGTGCAGGTCGGCGTATTCGAGGTTGAGCGGCACCGTCAGCCCCTCGCGCTTGATGGCCGAGAGCAGCGTCGTGTTCACGTCGAGGTTGATGGTGTCGCCGAACTCGTAGGGCTTGGGCGACTGCGAGGCTTCGACCCCGGTCGAGAGGTGCGGCGTGTCGTGGCGGCCGACCGAAGACTTGCCGAGGCTCCCGAGCAGGCTCCGCAGCGTCTTGTAGCCGAGGAAGTCGAGCCCCTTCTCCGTC
This sequence comes from Pyrinomonadaceae bacterium, assembly GCA_036399155.1. Lineage (GTDB taxonomy): Bacteria > Acidobacteriota > Blastocatellia > Pyrinomonadales > Pyrinomonadaceae > QHXN01. The sequence continues at coordinate 4,940 of DASWNR010000049.1, read as the reverse complement.
ACCTCGAACTTGACGTCGCGCGGCAGCGGCTCCCCCACCTCGCCCTGCCCCTGCCCCTGCCCGCGCCGCCGCTCGTCGGCGGCCCGCTCCTCGCTCAACTTCAGATAGCCCTCTTCGACCAGTCGCTCGATGAGCTGGTTGAGCAGCTCCTCCAACTGCGAGCCCTTGAACTGCCCCGCGTTCTCGGCGAGCATCTCCTGCACGTCGCGCGCCGACAGCTCGCCCATCTCCAGCAGCGCTTCGAGCAGCGCCTGCCGCAGCGCGTCCAGAGACTTGTCCGGCTCCTGCCTCTGCCGCGTCCAGTAGTAATCGTCGTCGTACCCCGACGACAGCAGGGAGTCCTGCAACAACCCCATCAGGTCGCCCAAAGACAACCCCGACACGTCAAACCCCTTGAACCTCGAATAGCGTATGAACTTCATAAAGCACCCTTAACTGTAGCGGCCGGACTCGGTGAGGTCGTCGTAGATCATGCCGCGGCGGTCTTTGCGCGCCTTCGTGGCGGCGGTGTAGCCCCCCTCCTCGTTGCGGCTGATCTTGTTCTGGGCGTAGAGCCCTTCGAGGACGAACTCGCAGGCGGAGACGAGGAGGCCCGCGTCGTCGCGGCCGAAGTCGAAGGGGACGAGCGCGTTGTCGATGAGGTCGGGCACGGATTCGAGCAGGCGGACGCACTCGTCGGCGGGCGCGTTGTCGGAGAGCTTGAGGTTGCTGCCCGAGTCGAACCAGCGCACCGTGTTCGAGAAGTCGAAGCCGACGAAGTAGCCCTCGAAGATTTCGCCCGCCGCGCGCTTGATGAGGTCGCGCGCTATCTTCGCCGCCCCGACCTGCTCGCCCTCGTACTCAAGCTCCATCTTCCCCGTCATCGACGGCACCGCCGCGTACACGTCCGAGACGCGCGGCACGATCTCCTCCTCGCCCGCGAGCACCGCGCGCCGCTCGGCGTTCGAGACGACCGACTCCGTCACCGTGATGGGCATCCGCTGCGAGACGCCCGAGCGCTTGTCTATGCGCTGGTCGTCGCGCGCCTCGAAGGCTATTTGCTCGACCAGCTCGCGGAGGAAGTCGGGCAGGCGCAGCGTGCCCTCCAGCCCGCCGCGCGCCGTCCACGCCTCCTGCCGCGTAATCTCGACGCCGAGCTGCAACTCCGTCGGGTAGTGCGTCGTAATCTCCGAGCCGATGCGGTCTTTGAGGGGCGTGATGATCTTGCCGCGCGCGGTGTAGTCCTCGGGGTTGGCCGAGAAGACGAGCATCACGTCTAAAGGCAGGCGGACGGGGTAGCCCTTAATCTGCACGTCGCCCTCCTGCATGATGTTGAAGAGGCCGACCTGGATTTTGCCGGCGAGGTCGGGCAGCTCGTTGATGGCGAACAGGCCCCGGTTGGCGCGCGGCAGCAGGCCGTAGTGGATGGTCAGCTCGTCCGAGAGGAGGTGCCCGCCGCGCGCGGCCTTGATGGGATCGACGTCGCCGATGATGTCGGCGACGGTCACGTCGGGCGTGGCGAGTTTTTCGACGAAGCGAGCCTCCGCGGAGACCCACGCGACCGGCGTCTCGTCTCCGTCGCGCTCGACCGCCTGCCGGCCGTAGGCCGAGATGGGCTTGAACGGGTCGTCGTTAACCTCGGAGCCGGCGAGGACGGGGATGCGCTCGTCCAGAAGGTTCACCAGCTGCCGGATGATGCGGCTCTTGGCCTGGCCGCGCAAGCCCAAAAGGATGATGTTGTGGCGCGCGAGCACCGCGTTGACTATCTGCGGGATGACCGTCTCGTCGTAGCCGACGATGCCCGGGAAGACGCGCTCGCCGCGCCGCAGCTTGTCGAGCAGGTTGGCGCGCATCTCGTCCTTGACGGGGCGCGTGCGGTAGCCCTGGCTTTTGAGTTCGCCGAGTGTCCTGGGTAGTGCCATTACTCTTAAACCTTATCCCCTTGATTTCTACGAGCCGTGTTAAAGAGCGCGCCGCCCGCCGCCGGCGAGCAGCGCGGCAATCGCCTGAGCGAGCGTGCGGTAGGTGCGAAGCCCGCGCATGTCCAGTCCGAGTCCGACGAGCGTCTGCGCGACCTGCGCGCCGACGCCGGTGACGCACGCCTCGGCGCCGACGAGCTTGAGCGCCTGCACCAGGTTCGTCAGGTTCGCCACCGCGTGCGAGTCCGCCATGCGCGCGCCGGTGATGTCGATGATGCAGACGCGCGCGCCCTGCCGCGTCACCTCCGCGAGCGCCGCCTGCGTCGCCCGCGCCGTCCGGCGTGAGTCGAGCGAGCCGATGAGCGGGAGCACCAGCACGCCTTCGAGCACGGGCACGACGGGTGTGGAGACCTCCTCGATGGTCTGCTCGCGCTCGCGCAGCAGTTCGGCGAGCCGCTCTTCGGCGCGGCGGCGCTCGATGCCCTGCGCGATGATGTTCGCCACCGACGCCAGCGCTTCGAGCGTGTCGTGGGGAAGCTCGCGCCGCGCGAACATCGCCAGCACGCCGGCCAGCCTGTCCTCGACCAGCAGCGGGTAGCCCGCGAACGCGACCATCCCCTCGCGCCGCGCCCACTCCTGGTCGCCGACGCGCGGGTCGCCGACGACGGAGTTCGTCAGGTGCGGGCGGCGCTCGGCCGCGATGAGCCCGATCTTGAAGCTGCCGACGGGGACGCGCCCGTGCGCGCCGTCGAGGTGCGTGTACATCCCCGCGCTCGCCCGTAGTTCGAGCACGTCCGCGCCGTGCTCTATCGTCCAGATGCGCGCGAAGGCCGCTTCGAGGTGTCGGACGACCGCGTCGGCGCAGCCCTGTAGGGCCCGCGGCAGCGGCGTGCCGGCTTCGGCCAGCGCCGCGCCCACCTCCGCGCCGAGCGCCGCCTGGTGTATGCGCCGCGCGAGTTCCGCGTCGCGGCGGCGGCGCTCCGTGATGTCGCGCGCGATGTTGGCGGCCCCCACCGTCCGGCCCGCCGAGTCGCGGACGGGCGAGATGCTGACGGCGACCTCGACGCGCGTGCCGTCCTTGCGCAGGCGGACGGTTTCGAGGTGGCTCACCTTCTCGCCGCGCCGCAGGCTGGCTTCTATCCCGTCCAGCTCGGTGTGCAGCTCCGGCGGGACGATGGTCGAGATGTGCCTGCCCAACGCCTCCTCGGCTCTGTAGCCGTAGAGCCGCTCGGCCGCCGCGTTCCAGCTCGTGATGACGCCTTCGAGCGTCTTCGAGACGATGGCGTCCTCGGACGACTCTACGATGGCCGCGAGCCACGCGCGGGAGGCGTCGGCCGTCTCGGCGACGGGCGACCCGTCGCGCGGGTCTGCGGTCGCGCCGTCCGCGGCGGCGGCCGCCTTCTTCGTCGGGGTCTCTTTACGGCTCATATGGTCGCTGTGAAGCGCCCGCCCGCGTCGCGGCGGACGAGCCCGTCCTCTTCGAGCTTGATGAGGTGCGCCGCGACCGCGCGCTCGGCCAGCGGGTGCATCTTCGGGTGTACGTCCGTGTAGGCGACGCCGACCACCTCGGCGGGTGTGTGCGCGCCCGCGACGACCGCCGCGAGGATTTCGCGCTCGCGCTTGAGGCGGTGCTCGACGTACTCGTCCAACTTGGCGCGGGGGTTGCCGACCGCCGGCCCGTGCCCGCCGAAGAGCGCGACGAGTCGCGGCAGCGCGCGGTAGCGTTCGAGCGAGGCGAGGTAGTCGCGCACGCCCCCCTCCTCGGGGTCGATGAGGACGGAGCCCATGCCGACGACGTTGTCGCCCGTCAGCAGCGCGCCCGCGCGCTCGTCGTAGAAGGAGAGATGCCCGCGCGTGTGGCCGGGCGTGTGCATCGCGCGCAAGCGAACGGAAGGGTCGCCCTCAAGCTCTACCGTCTCGCCGTCTTCGACGAAGCGGTCTACGCGGACGCGGCCGCCCAACGCCTCCGCCGTCAGGCGGTGCGCGGCGACGCCCGCGCCGAACTGTTCGCGCAGGCGCTCGACGCCTCCGACGTGGTCGGGGTGGTGGTGCGTCAGGATAACTTCGCGCAAGTGCCGGCCGTCGGCCAGCAGCTCTTCGACGAACTCTGCGAGCGCCCGTTGCTCGTCCTCGTGGGGCGAGCCGGGGTCGAAGACGACGAAGTCGCGCGTGCCGACGACGTAGCAGTTGGTCGTCGTCGCGGGCGGCCTGGTCGGGGTGCGGAGCGGCACGCAGACGAAGCCGGGCAGAAACTCTATCCGCCGGACGGGCTCGCGCCGCGCCTGCGGCACGGAGAGGAAACGCTCGGTCAGGTCTGCGCCGAGTCCTCCGGCGAGCGTGCGGAGGGCGTGCGTGACGGGGGGCGCGGCCATCAGCTCGAAGCCGCGCCAGCGCGCGTGGGCCGCGGAGGCGCGCTCCCACCCGCCCTCGTCGAACTCGGGGGTGAGCAGGCGCGGCTCCTGCTTGCGCGGGCAGCGTACGACGAAGAAGAGCGTGTCGAAGCGCCGCGGGCTAAAGGGGGGCGTCACCCAGCGGCCGGCGTATGTGAAGTCGCGCGCGTCCAGCCGCAGACCGTAGTGCCTGAGCAGTTCGGCGAACGTCATGCGCCCCGAGGTCATGTCGTCGCGGACGGATTCGAGCTGCCCCTTCGTCAAATGCTCCGCCCCGCGCGCGGCGAGCACGCCCAACTCCTCGAACAGCTCGCGCGCCGCGCACGCCATCATGGTCGCCGTCTCGCGGTCGGCCGCGTTCTCGACTTCCGTCCCGGCGTCGGCCTCGTCGCGCTGCCCGCCGGGGAAGGCGTAGAAGCCCGGCTGAAAGGCCATCCGCTCGCCCCGCCGCGCCCAGAAGACCTCCGGGTCGGCGGCGTCGCCGCGCACGAGCACGACGACGGCCGCGTCCTTCGGCGCCGCCGGGGCCGCCGCCCGCTGCTTGTCTTGAAGTGTGATTGCTTCGCTCACGTGTATCTTAAAAGAAGTACTGAGTGCTGAGGACTGAGGACTGAGTGGAAAACAAAGGCCCCTCTTCTCACTCAGTCCTCAG
>DASWNR010000048.1:0-4973 GCA_036399155.1 Pyrinomonadaceae bacterium | reverse complement strand
CGTCGTCTGCGGTGAAGCGCGGCTCACCTACGCCGAGCTTGACGAGCGCGCCGAAGGGCTCGCGCGCCGCCTCCGCGGCCTCGGCTTGGGGCCGGGGGCGCTGGCCGGCGTGTGCCTTGAGCGCTCGATCGAGATGGTCGTCGCAATTCTCGCCGTCCTGAAGGCGGGCGGCGCTTACGTCCCGCTCGACCCGTCTTACCCGGAAGAGCGCCTCTCCTTCATGCTCGACGATGCCAAGGCCCACGTCCTGCTCACGCGTTCGGGCCTCGCGGAAAAGTTCTCCGACTACTGGGGCTACACCGTCCGCCTCGATAAAGAGGGAGAGGAATTTGAGTCCGGGAGTGCGGAGAATTCTTCGGTCGAGGTCGGCCCCGACAACCTCGCCTACGTCATCTACACCTCGGGCTCGACGGGGCGGCCGAAAGGCGTCGCCGTCCCGCACCGCGCCGTCCACAACCTCGTCGCCGGATCGAACTACGTCAGGCTCGACGAGTCGGACGTGGTGGCGCAGGTCTCGAACAGCTCCTTCGACGCCGCGACCTTCGAGGTGTGGGGCGCGCTGCTGTGCGGCGCGCGCCTCGTCGTCATCGACAAGGACGTGGCCCTCTCGCCACGCGAGTTCGCCGCGCGGCTCGCGGAGCACGGCGTGACCGCACTGTTCCTGACGACGGCCCTCTTCAACCAGATGGCGTGCGAGCAGCCGGCGGCCTTCGGCGGGCTGCGGCATCTTCTGTTCGGGGGCGAAGCGGTCGAGCCGAAGTGGGTGAGGGAGGTGTTGGAGAAGGGGAGGCCGGGGCGACTCCTGCACGTCTACGGCCCGACGGAGACGACCACCTTCGCCACCTTCGAGGAGGTCATGGCGGTCGGCCCGCGCGCGCACGCCGTCCCCATCGGCCGCCCGCTGACGAACGTGCAGACGTACCTCCTCGACGAGCGTTTGCGCCCCGTGCCCGCGGGCGTCGCGGGCGAGCTTTACGTCGGCGGCGCGGGGCTGGCGCGCGGCTACCTCGACCGCCCCGCGCTGACGGCCGAGCGGTTCATCCCCGACCCGTTCTCTGCGGAGCCGGGCGCGCGCCTCTACAGGACGGGCGACGCCGCACGCTTCCTGTCCGACGGCCGGATAGAGTTCCTCGGGCGTCGTGACGGGCAGGTTAAAATCCGCGGCTTCCGCGTCGAGCCCGGCGAGGTCGAGGCGCTGCTCTCGTCGCACGCGAAGATAGCGCGGGCGGCGGTCGTCGCGCGCGAGGACTCGCCGGGCGACCGACGCCTCGTGGCCTACGTGGTGCCGAAGCCGGGCGAGACGTGCGGCGCGGGCGAGTTGCGCCGCCACCTCGGCGCGCGCCTGCCGGAGTACATGCTGCCGTCCGCCTACGTCACGCTTGACGAGCTGCCCCTGTCGCCGGGCGGCAAGTTGAACCGCGGGGCGCTGCCCGCGCCCGACGAAGGCCGCCCCGAATTGGAGACGAAGTTCGTCGCGCCGCGCACAGAGGTCGAGCGGAAGCTGGCCGAGTTCTGCGCCGAAGTCCTCGGGCTTCAGTCGGTCGGCGTCGAGGACGACTTCTTCGACCTCGGCGGCCACTCGCTCCACGCCACGCGAATCATCTCGCGCGTGCGCGGCCGCTTCCGGGTCGAGCTGCCCATCAGCCTCTTCTTCGAGGCGCGCACGCCGGCCGCCCTCGCCCGCCACGTCGAACAGGCCGTGTCCGCGCGCGCGTGACCCTTTCAGTCGCCGTCGGATTGGTTCAACTGGTACAGCCGCCAGTAGAGGCCGCGGCGGCGGAGCAACTCTTCGTGCGAGCCTTCCTCGCGCACCTCGCCCTTGTGCATGACGATGATCCGGTCGACGAACTTGACGGTCGAGAGCCTGTGCGCGATGAGGACGGAGGTGCGCCCGGCCATCGTGCGCTCGACGGCGCCGTGGATTAGAAACTCCGTCTCGGCGTCCACCGAGCTGGAAGCCTCGTCCATGATGAGGATGCGCGGCTCGAACGCGAGGGCGCGCGCGAGGCTGATGAGCTGCTTCTGGCCGACCGAGAGGCCGGCCCCGCGCTCGCGCACCTCGCTCGCGTAGCCCGCGCTCATCCGCCGGATGAAGTCGTCGGCGTTGACCTTCGCGGCCGCCTCACGCAGCCGCTCGTCGCTGATGCGCTCGTCGCCGAGCCTGATGTTGCCCGCGATGTCGCGCGAGAAGAGGAAGCCGTCCTGCGGCACGACGGCGAAGTGCGAGCGCAGCTCCCCGGCGTCCATCTCGCGGATGTCAACGCCGTCGAGCAGAATCTCCCCGCGCTGCGCGTCGTAGAAGCGCAGCAGCAGGTTCGTCAGCGTGGTCTTGCCCGCCCCCGTGTGCCCCACGAACGCGACGTGCTGCCCCGGCTCGATGACGAAAGAGATGTCCTTCAGCACCCAGTCCTCGCCTTGGTAGGCGAACCAGACGTTGCGGAACTCTATGCGCCCGCCCGCCCCGACGGCGCGGCCCGCCGGCCCGCCGCCCGCCGCCTCCGCGCCGGAGGCCGCCGGCTCGTCGAGCACGCCGAAGACCCGCTCGGCGGCGGCCATGGCCGACTGCCAGACATTGTACTTCTCGCTCACGTCGCCGACCGGCTCGTAGAACATCTGCACAAGCTGCACGAACGCGACGAGGGTGCCGAGCGTCGCCACGCCCTGCACGACCTGCCCCCCGCCGTACCAGATGATGAGCGCGACGCCCGCGGCCGCGATGACCTCGACCGCCGGGAAGAGCAGTGCGCCGTAGAAGACCGTGTCGAGCGCGGCGCGGCGGTTGTCGGCGGCGAGCCGCCCGAATGACTCGGCCTCGCGCGCCTCGCGGTTGAACATCTGCACGACCGACATCCCGGTGATGTGCTCCTGCAAAAACGCGCCGATGTTCGCCGCGTAGGCGCGCGAGCGCCGGTAAGCCCGGCGAGAGCGCCGCCGGAACCAGAGCGTCAGCCAGACGAGCAGCGGGAGGATGGAGAAGGTGATGAGGGTCAGCCGCCAGTTGGCGTAGAACATCCACGCGACGATGTAGAGGATGAGGGCCACGTCGCCGAAGATGGAGACGGCGGCCGTCGTGAGCATCTCGTTGAGCGCCTCGACGTCGCCCGTCAGCCGCGTCATCAGGCGGCCGACCGGGTTGCGGTCGAAGAACCGCATCGGCAGCCGGTGCATGTGCGAAAAGAGCGCGTTGCGCAGGTCGTACATGATGAGCTGGCCCATGCGCTGTAGTATCAGCAGCTCGGCGTACGAGACGAGCGCGGCCGCCATCTGCGTGAGCAGGAAGACGAGGGCGATGAAGACCACGCCGGCGAGGGGCGTGTCGCCGAAGCCGAAGCGCTCGGCACCCTGCCTGACGAGGAGCGTGAAGCCCGAGAGCGGGCGCGTGGGGTCGGGGACGAGGTAGAGGTCGACGGCCGCGCTGACGAGCGTCGGCCCCGCCACGGCCAGCGGCGCGCCCGCGACCGTCAGTGCGAGCGCAGTCAGCGCGTGGCCTTTGTACGGCGCGACGTACCGCGCGAGGCGCAGCATCAGACGCGTGTCGTAAATTTTGCCCCGCTCTTCCTCTTGTGCTTCCGTGTCGGTCATGCGTGACTGGGGTCGGCGCGCGCGCCGGGTTCAGTTGGTCGCAAGCTCCTCCTCAAGCAACTGCCGCGCGTAGAGACGCGCGTAGGCCCCGCCACGGGCCATCAGCTCGTCGTGCGAGCCGGCCTCGGCCACGCGCCGGTCTTCGAGCATCACGATCAAGTCGGCGTCGCGCACGGTGGAGAGCCGGTGCGAGGTGATGAGGTTCGTCTGCCCGCGCCGGACGCGGCGCAGCCGCGCGAGAATCTTCGCCTCGGTCTGCGTGTCGAGGGACGAGAGCGCGTCGTCTAGGACGAGGATGCGCGGGCGGCGTATGAGCGCGCGCGCGATGGCCGCGCGCTGGCGCTGGCCGCCGGAGAGCGCCGCGCCCCTCTCGCCGACGGGCGTCTCCAACCCCAGCGGGAATCCGGCGATGTCCTCGGCCAGCCCGGCCTCGTCGGCCGCCCGCTCGACCTCCTCGCGCCCCGGCTCGGCCGCGCCCCACGCGATGTTCTCCCCGAGCGTCGTGCTGAACAGGAACGTCTCCTGCGGCACGTAGCCGACGGCGGCGCGCAGCTCGCCGAGGGGAATCTGTTCGACCGGCTCGCCGTCGATGAGGAGTTGGCCGGGGCCGGCCTCGTACATCCTCGGCACGAGGCTCAGGAGCGTTGACTTGCCGGAGCCGACGCCGCCGACGAAGGCCACGGTCTGCCCGGCCGGGACGCGCAGGCTTATATTCTCCAGGGTCGGCTCGGCCGCGCCGGGGTACGTGAAGGTCAGGCCGCGGAACTCTATCCCGCCCCTGATGTCGGCCGAGCGCCCGCCCCGGCCCGGCGCGGACGCGGCCGGCTCGGCGCACATGATTTTGTGGACGCGCTTCATCGAAGCCATCCCGCGCTGGTAGAGGCTGACGACCCAGCCGAACTCGTGAAGGGGCATCACGAGCCCTTCGAGGTAGAGCGTGAACTGGACGAACTGCCCGACCGTGATTTCGTCGCGCAGCGTGAGGCTGCCGCCGTACCAGAAGGCGCCGAGGAAGCCGAGCGCGACGAGGAAGCGGAGGATGGGGTAGTAGGCGGCCGTCAGGTGCGTGAGCCTGACGTTGCGCCTGACCAGCTCGGCGTTGACGCGCCGGAAGCCCTCCACCTCGGCGCGCTCCTGCCGGAACGCGCGGACGACGCGCACGCCGGCGAACGACTCCTGCGCCTGGCTGGCGACGAGCGAGGCGTGCTCCTGCACGAGCCCCGACTCGTCGTGCAGCCGCTTAGACATCACGCGCGTCGCGGCGGCGACCAGCGGCAGCGCCGCGAAGGAGAGGAGCGTCAGCCGCCAGTTGATGGAGAGCATCAGCGGCAGCGCGAGCGCCGCGGCGAAGAGCGTGTTGGTCGAGTACATGATGACGGCCCCGACGATGA
>DASWNR010000047.1:0-2933 GCA_036399155.1 Pyrinomonadaceae bacterium | reverse complement strand
CACCCACTCCCTGTGTTGCGCGAACAGAGGGTTCGCGGCGTAGCGCCGCACGTACGCGCGCGCGTCACCGGGCGCGAGGGGCAGGGCGGCCGTCGGCTCCCCGGCGGGGTCTTGGGCGGCCGCTTCGCCGGCCGCCGCGGGGCTCGCGGCCGCGAGTCCGGCGGCGCTTGAGGTCGGAAGAAACTCTTTCATGTTCGTGCTCCTGATAGTCGGCTCAAAGTTGTTCGGCGGCGGCCGCGAGCGCCGCGTCGAAACACGCGCGCAGGCGGCCGGCCAGCGCCTCGGCGTGCGGCATGTCTATCATCGAGAAGTGTGTGCCCGGCGTGACGTGCAGCTCCACGCCCCCCGAGGCGAGCGCGTCCCAGCCGCCGAGCGGGTCGGCGTGCGACGCGTCGAGCCGCCCCTGCGCGCGGAAGAGCGTGATGCGGCCCGGATACGTCCGCGGCTCGTACCGGGCGAGCGCGCGCATGTTGGCCTTGAAGACGCCGAACAGCCGTTCGACGTGGCGCGGGTCTGCGCCCGCCGGCAGCGCGCCCGCCTCGGCGGCGCGGAGCGAGAGGCGCGAGAGTTTTTCGCCGTGCGTGAGGCCGTCCGCGCCCTCAAGCTCGAAGCCGTGGCGACGCCCGAGGTTTCCGGCAAACATTTCGAGCAGCGCGTCCTCGTCCGGCCTCATCGCCCTGAAGGCTTCGCCCGGAGCGTGGCTGTCGAGCACGGCGAGCAGCGCGACGTGCTCGCCCCGCGCGCGGAGCTGTCGCGCCATCTCGAAGGCGACGGGGCCGCCCATCGACCAGCCGCCGAGCAGGTACGGCCCGCGCGGCCGGACGCTCCGCACGGCCTCGACGTAGAGGGCGGCGAGTTCCTCGAAGTTCGTCGGCGGCTCGTCAGTCCCGCCGAGCCCCGGCGCCTGCAAGCCGTAGAAGGGACGCCCCTCGCCGAGCTGCCGCGCGAGTTCCGCGTAGCAGAGAGTGTTCGCCCCGGCCGGGTGGACGCAGAAGAAGGGCGCCCCCTCGCCCTTCGGCTGAAGCATGACGAGCAGCGAGGACGGCGACGGGTTCGCCCGCTCGTCCACGCTCCGCTCGACCTCGTAGCCTAGCGCGGCGGCCAGCTCCCAGGTCTCGGGGGCCAAGTCGTCCAGCCCGCGCCGCGACCTCCACCTCTCGCCCACGCTCGCGTCCACGCCCGCGTGGCTGTGGAACTTCACGTCGCCGAGCATGCGCGACTCTGCGTGCAGGCCGTCCGTCATGCGCCGCCCCTTGTCCTCGTACGGGCGGCACATCTCCGCCGCGAACTCGATTCCGAAAAAGTCGCACAGCCGGCGCAGCACCGCCTCGGGCGCGGCCACCAACTCCTCGAAGCGCACGCGGCGCTGTCGCTCGCGCGGAACCCGTTCGAGGAAACCGAGGACGTTCTGGTGGCCGACGAGCCAGAGCAGCTCGGCCAGCTCGCGCCGCGTGAAGGGGTGTTCGCGCCTGAAGAAAATCTGCTCCATGCGCGCCTCCTCGAAAGAGCGAATCATGCCGAACGGGTGGCGGACGAGGTGGACGTAGAGCGCGCCGTCGAAGTCCTCCTCGGCCTTCGCCAGCGCCGACGGGTCGAAGGCGTAGGAGGGCGTCTTGTCCACCAGCCTTCTTTCGCCGAGCCATCCCTGCATGAGTCGGTAGCACTCCTTCGTCGTCAGCCCGCGCGCCTCCAAATCCTCCACCGCGCTCCGGGCCTCGGCCGCGTCGCAGCCCCTCAACTCCTTGACGGCGCGCACCAGACCCTCAAGCCAGAAGCTGTCGGCACCCGAGAAGGCCGCGCGCCTCTCTCGCAGCGTCTCGAAGGAGAGCAGCTCAAGCTCGGGCGGCGCGAAGAGCTGGGGGTGACCGGCGAGCATCACGCGCAGCAGCGTCGAGCCCGAGCGCGGGGGAGAAAGGATGAAGACGGCGGGCGGATTCCTGCCGGCCGCTTCGGGTGCGCGGCTCCGTGCGCGGCTCCCGAGCAGCTCGCGCATCTGCGCGAGCCTCAACTCGCGCGGCCGTGCGGCGTCGGCGCGTGCGGTCGGCGTGTACGGCGCGGCGTCCCCCGTCGTGCGCCCCGAGGTCAGTCTGTGCACGGCCGCTGTGTAGTGTTCGTCGAGGTAAGCCGCGAGCTGTCCGACGGTCGGCCCGTTGAAGATGGCGACGACGTGGACTATCTCGCCCAGCCTCTCCTGCAAGCGGTTGATGAAGACAGCGCCCTTGATGGAGTCGCCGCCCAGCGCGAAGAAGTCGTCCGTGACGCCGACGCGCTCGGCGCGCAGGATTTCGGCCCACATCCCGGCGAGCGCCGCCTCGGTCGGCGTGCGCGGCGCGACGTGCTCACCCCGCGCGGCCGCGCGCGAGGCGTCGGGCGAGGGCAATGCCCCGCGGTCGAGCTTCCCGTTGGGCGTGAGCGGCAGCCCGTCGAGCGTGACGAAGTCGGCGGGCGTCATGTACTCCGGCAGCCGCCCGCGCAGGTGCGCGCGCAGTTCGCCCGCGTCGGGGCGCGAGCCGGCACGGCCGACGACGTATGCCGCGAGCCGCCTGTCGCCCCCGTCCTCCCTCAGCGTCACGACGCACTCGCGCACCGACGCGTGCTCGGCGAGCGCCGCCTCGATCTCGCCCAACTCGACGCGGAAGCCGCGTATCTTGACTTGGTGGTCTGCGCGCCCGACGTACTCGATCTCGCCCGCGGGCAGTTGGCGCGCGAGGTCGCCCGTGCGGTACACGCGCGCGCCCGGCTCCGCGCTGAACGGGTCGGGGATGAACCGCTCGGCGGTCAGCCCGGGGCGGTTCAGGTATCCGCGCGCGAGGCAGACGCCGCCGACGTGCAGCTCGCCCGTGACGCCCGCGGGCACGAGGTTGAGGCGCGCGTCGAGGACGTAGGCGCGTACGTTGGCGATGGGCCTGCCGATGGGCACGGCCGCGGCTTCC
>DASWNR010000046.1:0-5570 GCA_036399155.1 Pyrinomonadaceae bacterium | reverse complement strand
GTCCTCGCGGCTGCCGCTGGCGCTGGTCGGCCGCGTCGGCTCGGTCGAGACGCCGCTCGAACCCGAGGGCTTCGTGTTCGTCGGCGGCGAGCTGTGGCGCGCGCGTCTGCGCGGCGGCGGGCGTGTGGAGCGCGGCGACTCGAACGTCCGCGTCGTCGGCGCGCGCGGCTGCCTCGTCGAGGTCGAGGTCGAGGTCGAGCCGCTCGTCTGAGCCTTCGGCGCGCGGCGTCCTTCCTGAACGTCAGCCCCGCTTTCCTGGAAACGACCGGCGCTCGCCCCGTCGTGGCACACGAAGTGCTTTTAAGATAATCGGCAAGCACGGAGGAAGTTAAACCGTGACCCCGCCGCCATCACTTCTCTGAGCGTGGCCTGCCGCTACGCCAGCCGCCCGCCGAGCGTCCCTACAAATCTCCTACCTATCAGGAACCTGGCTCCCAAGCCGGGTTCTCCTGCTTTTGGGGGCAATTTTCTATTTACGCCTTTCCCCAACCTTTCTCCGGCCTTTTCGCGTCTTTCCGCCTGTAAACCGGCGGCGACAGCCTGTCAACCCGACGGGCACGCGTTGTCAATCCGCGGCCACAGGCACACGGCGCGGAAGTGTCAACTAGACAGATTTTGTCACCGTCAGAGTGACGTTTTCCGTCGTTTTGACTTCCACGGGCCGACGATTTGACGCGCCTCCCTCCCCACCTCAGAAAATTCTTCGTACCCCTTTTTACGCCGCGCCGCGCGGGCACGCGCGCGGTGACGCCCCGGCGGCGGCTCTGCTAAACTCCGCGTGTGCGGGAGATTATCTCAGCCGACGCGTCCGTCGGCGCGCGCCGACGCTTCGGGCTCACCCCGGCGCGCGCGCGCGCGGCGGTGCCGACTCTCGCCGAGGCATTTTGCGCCGCCGCCTCTGCGCTGCTCCTGCTGCTCGCCTTCCCAGACTTCGACCTCTGGCCGCTGGCGTGGGTCGCGCTCGTCCCGCTGCTCTACCGCGTCGCGCTGAAGCCCGGCGCGGCCCCTTCGTTCGTCTCGGGCTGGCTCGCCGGGACAATCTTCTTCTACGTCTCCTGCCACTGGCTGACATACCCGATGATTCGCTACGCGGACTTCCCCGCGCCGCTGGCCTACGCGCTGCTGGTGCCGGTGGCTGCTGCGGGCGGCGTCTTCGTCGGGCTCTTCGCGCTCGGGCTGGCGCGACTGTGCGGGCGGTTCGGCGCGGGCGCGCTCTTCCTCGCGCCGGCCGTCTGGGCCGCGTGCGAGTGGGCGAGGCTCGGCGTCATCGGTCAGTTGTGGAACGCGGTGGGCTACTCGCAGGCGTTCCGCCCCGCACTCATCCAGGCGGCGCGCTTCGGCGGCGTCTACGCGGTGAGCTTTCTCGTCGTGGCGGTCAACGCCGCGCTCGCCTACGCGCTTTTGAAGAGGAGCACGCGCGGCGCGCTCGTCTCGCTCTCCGCCCTCGCGCTCGTCGCGCTGGCGGTCTCGGGCGCCGGCCCGGACACGCGCCCCCACGACGGGCGCGAGCCCGAGGCGTTCGTCGTCGCCGTCCAGCCCAACGTCATCCCCGACTTCAACAGGAGCGAGGCGGAGTATGAGGCGCTGCGCCGACGACACTTCGAGCTGACCGACGCGGCGCTCAAAGAGTTGGACGAGAGTGCTGCCCGCGGAAATGTCGGCGGCGTCGCGGCTCCGCGCGTGGTCGTGTGGCCCGAGTCGCCGATGAACTTCTCGCTCGGGCGCGACCGAAGATTCCGCGAGGAGGTCGCGGGCTTCGTCGGCACCCGCGGCGTCTCGCTGCTCTTCAACTCGCTTGAGCCGGCGGCGGGAGGAGGCGGCTACAACGCGGCGGTGCTGGTGAACGAAAAAGGTTTGCTCGTGGCGCAGTATGATAAGATTCGCCTGATGCCGTTCGGCGAGTACGTGCCGCTGCCGCGCTGGATGCCCGGCGTGGGAATGTTGGGCGGGGTCGTCGGAGACTTCACGCCGGGCGAGCGCTACACGCTCATCCCGCTCGGCGAGGGCGCGCCGCGCGCCGGCACCTTCATCTGCCTTGAGTCTGCGTACCCGTACATCACGCGCCGGCTCACGCAGGAGGGCGCGGACGTGCTGATTGAAATGACGAACGACGCGTATCAGGGGAACACCTCGGTACTCCGCCAGCACCTCTCGAACGCGGTCTTCCGCGCGGTCGAGACGGGGCGGCCGCTCCTGCGCGTCACCAACACGGGCGTCAGCGCGCGCATAGACGAGCGCGGCGCGGTCGGCGACGAGACGGGTCGCTTCGTCGAGGCCGCGCGCGCGTGGCCGGTCGCGCGCTCCGACGGCGGCAAGACTTTTTACGTCGAACACGGCGACGCCTTCGTCGCGGCCTGCGCGCTCTTGAGCCTCGCGGCGCTCGCGGCGACATTAAGAAGGAAACAGAGAGGTAAGTTTTAGACGGCTACCGTTTTGGAGGTTGGTTGAATGTCGAGAGCTTTGCAGTTGAGTGACAGTGAAGACCGCGACCTGCGCATGCGCGCCGACGATCTGCACACGCGTGTCGAACAGCTCGGGAGGTTTCTTTGATGTAGCCACGAAGCGCGAGGAGCTTTTAAGGCTCGAAGCGCAGGCGTCCGAGCCCGAGTTCTGGAACGACCAGGAGGAGGCGCAGAAAGTCCTCCAGCAGCGCAGCCGCGTGGAGCGCGTCGTCAAGCGGCAGGAGGGTTTCGAGTCGTCGGTGGCCGACGCCGAGGTGCTCTTTGAATTCGCGGCCGAGGACGAGGGGAGCGCCCGGGAGCTGCGCGAGCTGGTCGCGCGTCTCGAAACCGAGGTCGCCGGGGCCGAGACCGAGATGCTACTCTCGGGCACGCACGACGCGCTCAACGCCATCTGCTCGATACAGGCGGGCGCCGGCGGCACCGACGCGCAGGACTGGGCCGAGATGCTTCTGAAGATGTACCTGAAGTGGGCCGAGCGGCGCGGCTTCAAGGCCGAGGTGATCGACATGCAGCCCGGTCAGGAGGCCGGCATCAAGGGCGCCACGTTCCGCGTCGAGGGCGAGTACGCCTACGGGCTGCTCTCTGCGGAGGCCGGCGTCCACCGCCTCGTGCGCATCTCGCCCTTCGGCACGGGCACGCGCGAGACCTCGTTCGCCTCGATCTTCGTCTCGCCCGAGATAGACGAGAACATCGAGGTCGAGATAAACGAGAAGGACCTGCGCGTGGACACCTACCGCTCGACCGGCGCGGGCGGCCAGCACATCAACACGACGGACTCGGCCGTGCGCATCACGCACCTGCCGACCGGGATAGTCGTCGCCTGCCAGAACCAGCGCTCGCAGCACCAGAACCGCGCGGTCGCGATGCAGGTTCTGCGCTCGCGGCTCTACGAGATGGAGCTTGAGAAGCGCCGCGCCGAGACCGCCGCCATCGGAGGCGAGAAGGCCGACATCTCGTTCGGGTCGCAGATACGCAACTACGTGCTCGCGCCCTACCGCATGGTCAAGGACGCGCGCACGAAGGTCGAGCGCGGCGACGTGGACGCCGTGCTCGGCGGCGACATAGACGACTTCATCAAGGCTTACCTGCTCGCGCGCCGCGCGGGATAGCGAATACGGCACGTAGACTTTGTGCCCACGTTGGAGTAGCTAATGGCAACTGCACAGATTGACGCGCGTGTGAAGGCGTCGGGCGGCGCGCAGCCGCGCAACACGC
Source organism: Pyrinomonadaceae bacterium (assembly GCA_036399155.1). Classification (GTDB taxonomy): domain Bacteria; phylum Acidobacteriota; class Blastocatellia; order Pyrinomonadales; family Pyrinomonadaceae; genus QHXN01. Next base: position 1,893 of record DASWNR010000046.1, on the reverse strand, counting down.
GGCGCAACGAGATCGTCGCCATCGCGCTGTTCGCGCTGAGCGCGCTCTTGACCTTCTGCCTCGTCTCTTACAACCCGAACGACCCGTCGTGGGTCGCGGCCGGCGCGACGGGAGCGCGCAACTGGACGGGGAGCGTCGGCGCGAACGTCGCCGCGGCGCTCTTCCAGACCTTCGGGCTGGCCGCCGCGCTCCTCCCACTGCTCCTGGTCGCCGCCGCGTGGCGGCGTTTTCGCACGCGCCGGATTCACGCGCCCCTCAGCCGCGTCATCGGGCTCACGGCTCTCACGCTCGCGGCCGCGTCCCTGCTCGCGCTCTACGTCGAGGAGCCGCTGTTCGACCGCAGCTTCAACGCGGGCGGCTTCGTCGGCGTGCTCGTCGCCGAGAGCCTGAAGGGCATGCTCAACACGGTGGGCACGACCGTCATGCTCGCGGCCGCGGCCGCCGTCGGGCTCCTGCTCGCCACAAACTTCTCCTTCGTCTCCGCTTACGAGCGCACCGCCGCCGCGCTCGCCAACCCCTCGGGCGCGTTCCGTCAGAACTTCGACCGCTTCCAGGCTTGGCGCGCAGCCCGCCGCCAGCAGGCGCTCGCCCGCGCCGAGGCGCGACGCGAAGCACGCGCCTCGCGCGAGGCTGAAGAACAGGCCGCCGCCGAGCAGGCCGCCGCCGCGGCGCTGTCACTGCAGCAGGCCACCGCCGACCCGGGCTCGACGACCGGCGGCGGCGCCGTCAAGCGCGTCGTGAAGTCCGAGTCGGGGCCGGCCGCCGCCATCAAGCGCAACGCGACGGCCGCGCCCGCGCAGGAGAAGCGCTCGCGCGAGGACGAGATTCGCGCGCAGCTCGCGCAGGCCGAGGCCGACCTCGCCTCCATCATCATCCAGCCCGCCGACGCTGGCGCCGAGGCGCCGCCCGCCGCCGCTGCACGCCGCGCGGTGAGGGACGACCTCGACGCGCAGGTCGCCCGCCGCGTCGAGGCCGCCGTCGAAGAGACGGACGCGCCCGCGCCGCGCAGACCGGCGCGCAACTCCGCGCCCGACGTTTCCGAGATGATGTCCACGGCCGCGGTCGTCCGCACCGAGCCGAAGGAGGACGACGCCCTCCCCTTCGAGCGCAACATACCGCCGACCGCGGACGTGCCGGAGGCCGCCGCGCCGCGCCGCGCCAAAGTCAACGCGGCCGCGCCGCTGCTCGACTACGACTTCCCGACGATGGAGTACCTCAACCCCGCGCCGCCGCGCCGCGAGCAGGCCGACGACGAACTTTTGGAGATAGCGAAACGCGTCGCCGAGAAGTGCAAGGAGTTCAACGTCACCGGACAGATCAAACACATCTGCCCCGGCCCCGTCGTCACCACCTACGAGTTCAAGCCCGACCCGGGCGTCAAGTACTCGCGCGTCACGGGGCTCGTCGACGACCTCTGCATCGCGCTCGAAGCCGAGTCCATACGCATCGACCGCCTGCCCGGCAAGCCGCACGTCGGCATCGAGGTGCCGAACCCCGAGCGCGAGACCATCTTCATGCGCGAGGTGCTTGAGTCGCGCCAGTTCCGCGAGTCGGAGTCTAAGCTCACGCTCGCGCTGGGGAAGACCATCGACGGCATCAACTACGTCGCCGACCTCACGCGCATGCCGCACCTGCTCATCGCGGGCGCGACCGGCACCGGCAAGTCGGTCTGCCTCAACTCGCTCGTCGTCTCGCTCCTGTATAAGGCGCGGCCCGACGAGGTGAAGTTCGTGATGATCGACCCGAAGCGGCTTGAGCTGGGGCTGTACGCGGACATCCCACACCTGATCACGCCCATCGTCACCGAGCCGAAGAAGGCCGCCAACGCCCTGAAGTGGGCCGTCAGGGAGATGGAGCAGCGCTACAAGAAGCTCGCGCAGTGGGGCGTGCGCA
>DASWNR010000045.1:0-5883 GCA_036399155.1 Pyrinomonadaceae bacterium | reverse complement strand
GTCTTCGGGCGGCCGCAGATGCCCGTGCCACTGCGAGAGCAGCAAATCCACCTGCGGGAAGTAGAAGAAGATTTCGACGCGCTCGCCGTCGCCGTGCGTCTCGAAGAGGTCGGAGATTGCGTGGTCGGCGTCCCAGAGGTTGAGCGAGACGTTGTCGTCGGAGATGCCGGAGTCGCGCATCACGTCGAGGAACGCGCCGCCCGTGAGGCGGGGCTCTACCTCTGCGCCTTCGAGCTTGTCGCGCAAGCTCGGCCAGATGTCGGTTGCCACGGTCGAGCCGTAGTAGACGCGGCCGTCGGGCGCTGGCCAGTCCACGGCGACGACCTCCGCGACCTGTACGTCGTCGCCTCCCGCGCGCGCGGCGCGGATGAGGCCGGTCAGGGCTTCGAGTTTGGCTTGGTCTTCTGCGCTAAGGGTGCTCATGGTTCACATATCGGCGGAAACAGCTTGTCAATCCGCCTGCCCGTCTCGTAATCCGGCGCGATGACGATCTCCCTGCCGTCGGCTAGTGCGATGTTCCCCGGTTGCTTGCCATGCCCGCAGCATGACGCGACCGTGACCACGCCCACGCCGTTCAAGGCGCGGACGATGGGCGCGATGCAGCTATCCACGTCAATCAAGCGCGTCTCACCCGCGGCGTTAAGAATCGTAAAAGTCTCGCTCGTCCCCCAAAGACACATGAGCGTTAAATCTCCTGGTTGTTCTCGAACTCGACCGCGTCGCCCGGCGAGGTCTGCCCGTAGACGCGCCGCTGCCTGATGGTCAGCCCCGCCTTCATCACGACGCGCGAGAGCATCGGGAAGTCCATCTCGTCTTCGGCTATCTCGGCCAGGTAGTCGCGGCCGTCTACGGGGTCGCGCACCCAGAAGGGCTTGCGCGCGTTCCGTACGTTGTGGCGCACGAAGAATTGGTAGAGGTAGGCGAAGCGCGTCTGTAGGCCGTGCTCGCCCGCGTTGATGAGGTTCTCCCCCTCGACGTTCGGGAGCGCTCCTATCTTCACCTTCCAGGAGCGCAGGCCCTCGGGGTTGCCGACGACCGCGCCCTCGCCGTAGCCGGAGCCGTAAGAGGCGCGCAGCGTCTCGCCGCGTATGGCGATGCCCTCGAAGAGGAAACCCTCTGTAATCAGCCGCTCGAATCCGTTTTCACTCATCACTCGTCACCCGTTAGCCGGCTGCACGCGCCGGCTCATCCATTCGGTAACCTTCGGGTCGCGCGACGCGCCGCGCATGAAGCCGTCCGTGATGGCGCCGGGGTTGCTCTTCGCGCCGAGGGTCAGGACGTCGCCCGGCGACATGGACTCCATGCGTTCCATCAACTTCTGAATCAGCGCGCCGACGCTCCCCGCGCGCGCCGCACCGCCGCCGCCGCCCTGCGAGCCGCCGCCGCGGCTGCGCTCGAAGGCGTCCGTCGAGCGGTGAATGAAGCCGTCCTCATCCGGCTCGAAGACCTCCGCCCGGTGCTCGCCCACGATGTAGGTGCGCCCGCGCTTGACGGGGCCGCCCGTGGCGCGTTTGCCGTCAACGGGCGGCGGCGGTGCGCCGAACTGAGTCGTGAAGGCGCTGGCGTCAACGGACGGGCCTGCGCCGGAAGTGCGCCGGAACGCGCCGCCCGAAGAGAAGCCGCCCGCCGCGCCCATGATCGCGCCGGCGTAGTCTCCGCCGAGCGCGCTCGACCCGATGCTCGCGAGCGTCGAGAGGATGGGCCCGACGCCGGGGATGAAGTTCAGGAAGGGCGCTGCGAACCCGAGCATCTTGGAGAAGGGGGAGGAGCGAATTGTGGTGGCGGTTGTCATGCTACTAAAGGCGTGGCTTATGGACTCGCACAAACCGATAAGCGTTCGTGATGCACGGCCACTATAACGAATTACGATAGCTTATCGCAATAATTAGCGATGCGCTGATAGGTCGCTATGACCTGAGAGATATTGTGAAGCGCGGCGGGGTTGATTTTCGGGGCCGAAAATCATTGCTTATGACGGCCATAATTCCGAGCGGAGGTAGTTGAATTATGCCCACCGTCAACGTCCGCGCTTTTACCATCTCCGGCCGCGTCGAACTGGACGCGAAGGCCGCGCACAAGGAAATGCAGGGGCTAGAGTCAGACTCCAAAAGTCTGACGAAGGCCGTTGACCTCTCCGCGCGCTCGTTCTCGGGTTTGAAGGAACAGGCCGAGCGCCACGCCAAGTCCACCCGCCAAGCCCTCGCGCTCGCGTACCGAGAGGGCAAGGGGAACATCGGCGGGCTCGTGCGCGAGGCGCGGCAAGCGCAGCGGCAGTTTGAGGCGCTAGAGAAAGCCGAGACGAAGGCGGCCCGGGCGTCGAGCGGCCGATGGGGCGGCTTCTCCCGGCTCGCGGGCGGCGGCGGGTTCGGGGCGGGCGCGGGCGCGGCGGCCGGGACGATGGCCGGGAACCTTCTCACGGGCGGCGCGCGCGCCCTGTTCGGTCACGTCACCGAAGCCATTGATAAGGGCATGGAGATGAAAGACCTCATCGAACAGATGAGGATAGGCTTTACATCTCTCACCGGCTCCGAACAGAAGGCCGTCATGCACATGCGCGAGCTTTTCCAGTTCGGCGCGGACACGCCTTTCCAGACCCGCGACATCCTCGAATATTCGCAGGCGCTACAGGCGGTCGGCGCGGGCGCGGGCGAGGTGCGCGGGATGCTCACAGACCTCGGCGACGCGGCGGCGAAGGCGGGCAGCTTCGGGAAGATGCCGCAGGCGGTCAAGGCCGTCACCGACATGCTCGGCAAGGGCACGGTGCAGGCCGAAGAAATGCGGGGGCAGCTTAGCGAGGCGATACCGGGCGCGATTGGCTACATGGCGCGCGCCCTCGAAATGTCGCAGGAAGAATTTAATAAGCGCATGGAAGCGGGGGGCATCAACGCCGCCGCCGCCATCCGTCTCATGTTCGCGCAGATGCGGAAAGAGGCGGCCGGCTCGATGAAGGCCATCGCGCAGGAGACAATCGCCGGCCTTGAGTCTACGAAAGAAGACGCGCAGTTGATGCTCTACGCTCGCGGCGTCGCGGGCGGCGACCCGTTCGGGAAGGCGGCCGGGGCGTACGCGCAGCGGAGGGAAAACCTCAAGGAACAAATCAACCTTTACTCGGGGCCTCAGTCCGAGAAGATGGCGCAGAAGATAGGCGGGAGCGCGGAGACTTACTACTCGGCAATCGGACACCTCGAAAAGAACGCTTTCGCCTCCGACTGGTTTACCGACCTTCTACACGGCAACCCCGACGGCGCGAAGGCCAAGCTAAAGACGCTCGGCAGCTACATCCCGGCGGGCCTCGGCGAAGGCGTCAGAGACGGCGCGAAGACTCTCACCGAGGCTGTCAACGGCACGCTCGGCGTTGACCTTTGGAGCGGCCTCACTGGGTTTTGGGAGACGCACTCGCCTTCGGAGAGAACGATCCGGCTCGGCAAGTGGGTGTCCGAAGGTTTTGAAATCGGGTTAGAGCAGGGCGGCAAGGGGAAGCTCGGCACGTCGGGCAAGCCTTACGACTCTTACATCAAAGAGGCCGCCGCGAAGTACGGCGTAGACCCGAACCTGATTCGCGCCGTCATCAAGCAAGAGTCCGGCTTCAAGCGGGACGCCCTCTCCCCGATGGGCGCGAAGGGCTTGATGCAGTTGATGGACGGCACGGCGCGGCGCTTCGGCGTCACCAACTCTTTTGACCCGCGGCAGAACATCATGGGCGGGACGGCGTATCTAGCCGAATTAATCCGCGAGTTCAAAGACTTGCGTCTCGCGCTCGCGGCCTACAACGCGGGTGAAGGGGCCGTCCGCGCCAACCTCCCCAACCGGCCGGACGTTAACTCCTACGTCGGCGGCTCGGGCAAGCGGTGGACTGTCAGCGAGGCCGCCGCGCAGCGCGCGCAGGGCATACCCCGGAACGGGCAGACGCCCGAGTACGTCGCCACCATCATGCGCGACTACACGGCGGCGGTCGGCGGCAACACGGGCGCGGTGAATGAACTGTCGGCGCGCGTGCGCGACCTCGCGGCGTCTACGAACTGGCGCACCCGCGAGGGAATCAAGCCCCTGCCTCAGTTGACCGAGGCGGAAGGGATTCAGGCGCTGATGGGCTTCCCCGGCTTCAAGGAATTTTGGGCGGAGCGCCAGAAGGTCTACGGGCGCGGCGACCTCACGGGCGGGACGGGCGTCTTTGTCGAAAAACCGATGGGCAGCGAAAAGCCGGCGGGGCCGGTGCGCGACTTCGCCCGCGATAAAGCGCAGATACAGGGCATCTTCGATAGCGTCAGGGAAGGCGACGAGACGCTTAAGAAGATGATTGTGGAGATGGAAGCGCTGCCGCACGCGACATTCTCGGCCGGTGCCGGGATGTTCTTTATAGAACAGGCGGCGAGACAGTCGGGCGAAGGGATGGTCAAGTCCACCTACACCATCGCCGACGCAATCGGCCGCAGCGTGAGCAAGATTGATTCTCTGATGGGCTCGTTCGGGCAAATGGCGGGGATGATGCCTCAAGGCCAGCAAGTAGGAAAGAAAAGGAGCTGGCTGTCCAAAGCGTTAGGCATAGCGAGTCCGTTCCTAAATTTTATACCCGGCGTCGGGCCCATCCTCTCACTCGCGGCCGGCATCGGCTCGCGCGCCCTCGCGGGCGACTACGCGGGCGCGATCATGGGCGCGGCCGGCGGATTCTCTTCGGGCGGCGCGTTCCGCTCGACGGGCGGTTCAAGCAACCCGCCGATTCTCGGCTCTCCCTTCCGCAACATCTCGGGCGGCGCGGGTAGCCTGCTCACGCCCTCCGTGCCCGTTGACGGTCGGCGCGAGTTCGGCGGCCCCGTCAGCAAGGGCCGGACGTACATCGTGGGCGAGCACCGCGCGGAAGTATTCAGCCCCGACGAAGATGGTTTCATTCACCCTTCGATGGACGCCTACGGGCGCAGCCGCGGCGCGGGCGGCGGCGGCTCGCAGGGGCGCGGCATGGTGGGCGGCGTGCTGGCGGGCGTGCTCGCCCAACTAGAACGGCACGCCGCAGCCGTCGAGCAGTTACACGGCAAGATTGGTTCTATGTCCGCCGGGGACGTGTTGACGGCCGGCGCTCGCACCCCAAACGGACAGAAGGCGATAGCGCAGGGCTGGCAGGCCGGCGCGTCGCGCGACCCGAAGACCGTCGAATGGATGCAGAGAAGAATGGAGGGGTAGTGAGCGGCAGAGAGGGATGCGCCTTCTACGGCGGAAGGGGCGGCACGGGCCGCCCCTTTTTGTTTGGTAGCGTGACGGAGTAAACTGCGCGGCCATGAAAACACGAGGCTACATTCTCGCGCTCGCGGTCGCCGTGCTGTTCTGTGTCGGGTGGACTTATCAGGCCAGAACGCGGTGGGAATATAAGTTCATCTACCGGGCCGACATACCGGCCGCGGACGTTAATAAGATGTTGAATGATGCGGGCGCGGAAGGGTGGGAGTTGATGTACGTCCGCCCGCGCGACGGACTCGCGGGCGGTGACTACATTTTCAAGCGGCCGAAGTAAATCACGCGGCGCGGCGCAGTAAATATTCGTCCGGCGTGCTGGTATGCTTCCGAAAGTTGCAAGGCTTACAAGCGAGCTTCACATTCTCCGGCGTGTGAGTCCCGCCGCGCGAGAGCGGGGTGACGTGCTCTAGCTGGGCCGTGTTCGGCATCTTCGGCGCGAGCGTGAGAGCAAGGCCGCACAGGTAACAGGCGAGGCCGTCGCGGGCCGCGATGTCGGCGCGGCGAATCGGGACGGTCTGTGTCGTGCGCTGCCGCGCGCGTCTGAGGGCGCTGGCGTCGTTGCACTTTTCGCGGTTCGCCGCCTTGTATGCCTTCCCGGCCTCTCTAACCTTTTCGGGATTGCGTTTGTAGTATTCCCGGCTTCGCTCCCTGAGTTTG
>DASWNR010000044.1:0-12061 GCA_036399155.1 Pyrinomonadaceae bacterium | reverse complement strand
AACCCGGAGGACGTTGGCGAGCAGTCCGAGTACGGCGGGCGCACCTACCACTTTTGCAGCGCGCAGTGCCGGAACAGGTTCGACGAAGACCCCGCGAAGTACGCGGGCGCGGGCGGCGGCGGCGACGTGCGCCGCGCGGACGTGTCGGCCTGAGGGGAGCGCGGCCTTGCACCTTGTAGAGATACTCCTGCCGCTCTACGACAACGAGGGGCGGCCCTTCGGCGCGGGCGAGTTCGACCGCGTGAGCAAGGAGCTGGCCGCGCGCTTCGGCGGCGTCACCTCGTTCCGCCGCTCGCCGGCCGAGGGCGTCTGGCGCGAGGGCGGCGAGGAGAGCCGCGACCGCGTCGTCATCTTCGAGGTGATGACCGACGAGCTTGAACGCGCGTGGTGGCGTCAGTACAGAGAGGCACTGGAACGCCGCTTCCAACAGGAGAAGATAGTCGCCCGCGCCACCGAGTTCCAGGAGCTTTAACCGGGAAGAAGAATTAACAGGGGTGGGCGGGATGGACAGGATAAGAGATCAAAATCCTTATCCTGCCCGTCCCGTCCACCCCTGTTAATTCTTCCCCGCGCCCGGGCGGCGGGCTTCAGAACATGCGCCCGTACATGAAGGCGATGACCAGCGCCGACGCGCTCAGGATAAGTATGAAGGACGCGAGCAGGCACGTGATCAGCAGACGCGCGCCCACGGTCGAGTGGCCGCAGACCGGGCACGCGCCGCTCTTGTCGGGCCCGGGCGACGGCTTGAAGCACTTGGGGCAGACGTAAGGTTTCATCACCTCATCCTACACGCGCCGCGTGCGCGCCGGTTCCCCCATCATATCCCCATTCCGGCCGGCCGGGAGATTTTTAGCTTCGCGACCGCGCCCTCTTTCTATAAACTCGCGGCCTACGAACTTTCGGCATTCCCGAACGTGCCCGGCCCGAATCTTATGCAAAGACTTCCGACGGATCGCAGGAGCTTTCTCAAGTCGGCGCTCGCGGCCGGCGCTTACCTCGCCGCCCCCGGCGGTTCCGCCGCCCGCGCCGCCCGCGCCGCTCAGGAGCCCGCGCGACGCTTCCCGCAGCTCAAGGTCGCGCGCGACCGACTCATCCGCACGGTCGTCGGCTTGAGGCCGTACCGCCCCGAGGGCTTCGTGCTCTCGAACGAGCGTGTGGGCGAGAAGGTCGTCGTGCACAACTACGGCCACGGCGGCGGGGGCGTGTCGCTCTCGTGGGGCGTGGCGCTGATGGCGGCGGAGCAGGCGCGCAACCTTGATGACAAGTCGGTCGCCGTCCTCGGGTGCGGCGTCGTCGGACTCTCGACCGCGCGCGTGCTCCAAAGGCGCGGCAAGTCCGTCGTCATCTACGCGAGGGAGTTGCCGCCCGAGACGACCTCGAACATGGCCGGGGCGCTGTGGTACCCCACACACGTCTACGACCCGCGCAGGGCGTCGCCCACTTTTCTGGAGCGCTACGGGCTCGCCTGCCGCCTCGCGCACCGCGAGTTCCAGTCCTACGTCGCGCCGGAGTACGGCGTCCGCTGGATGGAGACATACACGCTCGGCTCGGAACCGCTGGGGCGCGAGCTGGCGGGCGGCAACGAACTCTACCCCGAGACGCGTTATTACGCGGACGCGCGAGGCGTCTTCGGCTTCCCGCACGTCAGGCAGTTCACCGCGATGATGATCGAGCCGCAGACGTACCTGCGCGCGCTCCTGCGCGACTTTTACGCGGCGGGCGGCCGCGTCGTCATCAGGGAGCTGAAGTCGCGCGAGGAGGTCGCGGCGGTGCCCGAGCGGGTCGTCTTCAACTGCACGGGGCTCGGCGCGCGCGCACTCTTCGGCGACCAGGGGATGGCGTCCATGCGCGGCCAGATAGAAGTCCTCCTGCCGCAGCCCGAGATAGACTACTGCTACCTCGCCAACTCGCTCTACATGTTCCCGCGCGCCGACGGCGTCATCCTCGGCGGCACTTTCGAGGCCGAGAACTGGTCGCTCGACCCCGACCCGAACACGACCGCGCGCATCATCGAGGGCAACGCGCAGATAGCGCGTGGGCTGCGGCGCTAGAGCACCGGCCCGCCCGTGCCCGTGCCGCCGCGCCCGCCCGCCTTCGACGCCGCGCGGCCCGCTCGCGGTATCGTCCGGCCGGGTGTTAAGCTCGCGGCCATGCCGCCGAGAGCAGCCGCGCGAGCGGGCGCGCAGAAGAGGTTGACCGAAGCAGCGCTGCCGCGATTCGTCGCCGCGCTGTCGAAACGGGACGCAGACCTCGCTCGCGTCGCGCGCGCTTACGGGACGCCGCAGATGTGGGCGCGCGAGGAGGGCTTCCCGACCCTCGTCATCACCATCCTCGAACAGCAGGTCTCGCTCGCCTCTGCCGCCGCCGCCTTCGCGCGACTGCTCGCGGCCGCCTCGCCGCTCACGCCCGAGAAGTTTCTCGACTTCGACGACGCGCGGCTCAGGGGCTTCGGCTTCAGCCGGCAGAAGGCGCTCTACTGCCGGCTCGCCGCGCGCGCCGTCGCGGAGGGCGAGCTGGACTTCGCCGCGCTCGCCGCGTTGGACGACGACGCCGCGCGCGCCGCGCTCACGCGGCTCAAAGGCGTCGGCCCGTGGACGGCGGAGATCTACCTCCTGCGCGCTCTCGGCCGCCCCGACGCGTGGCCTTCGGGAGACCTCGCGCTCCAGCTCGCCGCGCGGGAGGTCAAGCGACTGCCCGCGCGCCCCAACCCCGCGGAGCTGGACGCGCTCGCCGAAGCTTGGCGACCCTTCCGCGCCGTCGCCGCGCGCCTGCTCTGGCAGCACTACCTCGAAACACGCCGGACGGTTGTCCGCTTCTGAGATTCGCCGAACCGTATAACCAGACATGAACAGCAAACAGACTCTCAAGACCGCGCCACTCGCCCTCCTTCTCTTACTGCTCTGCGCGCCAGTGGCGTCGGCCCAGAGCGCCCGCCGTCTGCGTCTCGTGCGCGGCGCGGGCGAGGCCGCCGGCGTGCTCCGTCCCGGCACGCGCGAGGCGCGGCACGAATACCTCTTCACTGCGAAGGCGGGGCAGCGACTGTCGGTGCGCGTCACCTCGGGCCGCGTGCGCATGGGCGAGGCCGGCAAGGTCGGCGCGGTCTTCCACGTCACGGACGCGGAGAGGAATACGCCGGCGGAGTTCGGCGACTACCCTTACGGCGGCCCGAAGGAGTGGGCGGGCGTGCTGCGCGCGGGCGTCTACAAGATCATCGTCTTCATCGAGGACACGCCCGACGACCCCGACGAGGCGACGCAGCGGCGCATGAATCTGTCGCTCCGTTACCGCCTCAGGGTGACGCTCCGTTAGCGCGAACGCGGGTGGCCGTACCGCTGAAACTTTTGCGCGGCGGCGCGCGTTTTGACAGCGGCCCAGTCCGCGACTTAACCTGAGTCCACTTTCCGACCGGAGGAACACACGCACAGATGCGAGGCCACACGCACGCCCGACGCGAGCGGGTCAGTCCGACCCTCAAGCTCGCGCTCCTGCTTACGCTCTGCCTTTCGTCGGCCGCCGCCACGGCCGCGGCACAGGAGCCGCCGCCGTCGCAGGGCGCGGCCCCACAGCCACAGGCCGCGACGCCTCAGCCGCCGGGCGCCGGCCCGCAGCAGGGCGCGGCCCCGCAGTCGCAGGCCACGCCCCCGCGCCCGGGCGCGAGCCCGACTCCGGCCGCCACGCCGGGCGAGCGCGACCCGGCCATGACCGACGGCCCGCCCTCCGTCACGAAGCACGAGATGAGGGTCGGCGGCCGCACGCTGCGCTACACGGTGACGACCGGCGTGATGCCGCTCAAGTCCGCGGCCGGCGAGACCGAGGCGCGCATCTTCTACATGGCCTACACGCTCGACGGCGCGGGGCCCGCCGCGCAGCGCCCGTTGATGTTCTCCTTCAACGGCGGGCCCGGCTCCTCATCCGTCTGGCTCCACCTCGGCGCCCTGGGCCCGCGCCGCGTCCAGATGCTCGAAGACGGCGCGATGCCGCCGCCGCCCTTCCGCCTCGTGGACAACGAGCACACGTGGCTCGACTTCACCGACCTCGTCTTCATCGACCCCGTCGGCACCGGCTACAGCCGCGCGGCGCGCCCCGACCTCGCGGCCCGATACTTCGGCCTACAGGGCGACATCCAGTCGATGGGCGAGTTCATACGCCTCTACCTCGTCAGGAATCAGCGCTGGACTTCGCCGCTCTACCTCGTCGGCGAGAGTTACGGGACGACGCGCGCCGCGGGGCTGGCGGGCTACCTCGTCGAACGCGGCGTGGCCTTCAACGGCGTCCTGCTCGTCTCGACCATCATGAACTTCCAGACGGCGCGCTTCGCGCGCGGGAACGACCTGCCCTACGCGCTCTTCCTGCCGACCTACTCGGCCATCGCCTGGTATCACAAGCGCCTGCCTTCGGACGTGCAGGGTCGCGGCCTGCGCCAACTCTTAGACGAGGTCGAGCGTTGGGCTTCGACCGACTACACGGTCGCGCTGGCGAAGGGCGACCGCCTGACGCCGGCCGAGCGGCAGGAGGTCATCGACCGGCTCAACCGCTACACCGGGCTCGACAAGCGCTTCATCGATAACAGCGACCTGCGAATCGAGATTCAGCGGTTCGACAAGGAGCTTCTGCGCGACCAGAAGCGCACGGTCGGCCGGCTCGACGGCCGCTTCAAAGGCATCGACGACCTCGCCGTCTCGGAGCGCCCCGACTTCGACCCGAGCATGGCCGCCATCCGCCCGCCCTACACCGCGACCTTCAACCATTACGTCCGCTCGGAGCTGGGCTTCCGCTCCGACCTCGAATACTACATCCTCGGCGGCGGCGTCGGCCGCTGGGACTTCGGCTCGGACAACGCCTACGCCGACACGAGCACCGCGCTGCTCGCCGCCTTTAACAAGAACCCTTACATGCGTCTGTTCGTCGCCTCGGGCTACTACGATCTGGCGACGCCCTACTTCGCGGCCGAGTACACGCTGCGCCACATGGGGCTCGACCCCGCGCTGCGCGCCAACGTGACGACGACCTTCTACGAGGCCGGCCACATGATGTACATCGACCAGACCTCGCTCGCGCAGCTCAAGCGCGACGTCGCAGCCTTCGTCCAGAGCCCGGCGCCGGCGCGCGGCAGGTGAAGTCGATTTCAGATTTGAAAGTTCAACTCTCAAATTCTTAACGGATGCTCACGCCCGCACAGCTTTCGGCCTACGGGCGCGACGGGTTCCTCGTGTTGGAGGATTTCGTCGCGGCGTCGGAGTGCGACCGGCTGCGCGCGCGCGCGGACGAGTTGGTCGAGGCGTTCGAGCCGGGCGAGGTCGTCTCGGTCTTCACGACGCGCGAGCAGGCGCGCCGCAGCGACGAGTATTTTCTCGACTCGGGCGACAAGGTTCGTTTCTTCTTCGAGGAGGGCGCGTTCGATTCGTCGGGGCGACTCTCGAAGGAGAAGGCGCGCGCGATAAACAAGATCGGGCACGCCCTGCACGACCTCGACCCGGTCTTCCGTCGATTCTCGCGGACGCCCGCGCTTGCCGCGCTCGCGTCCGCTTTGGGGTACCGCCGCCCGCTGCTCGTCCAGTCGATGTACATCTTCAAGCAGCCTCTGATAGGCGGCGAGGTGACGTGCCACCAGGACGCGACCTTCCTCTACACCGAGCCGCCCAGCGTGACCGGGCTCTGGTTCGCGCTCGAAGACGCGACCGTCGATAACGGCTGCCTCTGGGCGCTCGCGGGCGGGCACCGTGCCGGGCTCAAGTCGCGCTTCGTGCGCGCGGATGGCGGCGGCACGCGCTTCGAGCGCTACGACGAGAGTCCGTGGCCAACCGGCGGGCTCGTCCCGCTCGAAGTGAAGAAGGGCGCGCTCGTCGTCCTCGACGGCCTGCTCCCGCACCTGAGCCGCGCCAACCGCAGCCCGCGCTCGCGCCACGCCTACACGCTCCACCTGATCGAATCGGGCGCGCGCTACCCCGAAGACAACTGGCTGCGCCGCGCGCCCGACATCCCACTGCGCGGGTTCGAGTGAAGCGCCAAAGCCGAAGCCTAAAAGCTGGGAGCGCGAGCACACTAGCCCGCATGAGCGCGAAAGCGCGAAAACAGGACGCAGGTGAGACCATGCGACATCTCTTTTCAGCACTCTTCGTCACGCTCCTCGCGCTCGCGCCGGCGGCGGCGCAGCAGGAGAGGCCGGCGCGCAAGTCTTTCGACGAGCTGACGCGCGGGCTGCAAAAGCTCGACGGCTACTTCCCCGTCTACTGGGACGCGGAAGAGGGCAAGCTCCTCCTCGAAATCTCGCGCTTCGACTCGGAGTTTCTCTACCAGGTCTCTCTGCCGACGGGCGTCGGCTCGAACCCGATCGGGCTCGACCGCGGCCAGCTCGGCGACACGCGCGTCGTGCGCTTCGAGCGCGCGGGGCCGAAAGTCCTGCTCGTCGAGCCCAACCAGCGCTACCGCGCCATCACGCGCGACGCGGCCGAGCGCCGCGCCGTCGAAGAGTCGTTCGCGCGCTCGGTCGTCTGGGGCTTCCGCGTCGAGGCCGTCTCGGGCGCGCGCGTGCTGGTGGACGCGACCGCCTTCTTCCTGCGCGACGCGCACGGCGTCGCCGAACGCCTGCGCGAGTCGAACCAGGGGCAGTACCGCCTCGACGACTCGCGCAGCGCCGTCTACCTCCCGCGCACGAAGGCGTTCCCCAAAAACACGGAGGTCGAGGCCACGCTCACCCTCACGACCGAGGGGCAGGCGGGCCCGCTCGTGCGCGACACCGTTCCCATGCCGCAGGCCGTCACCGTCCGCCAGCACCACTCGCTCGTCGAGCTGCCCGATAACAATTACAAGCCGCGCACGCTCGACCCGCGCGTCGGGGTCAACGCCGTCGAGTTCTACGACTACGCCTCGCCCTTCACCGAACCCCTTGAGAAGCGCTGGATAGTCCGCCACCGCCTTGAGAAGAAAGACCCGCGCGCGCCCGTCTCCGAGCCCGTCAAGCCCATCGTCTACTACGTCGACTCGGGCGCGCCCGAGCCCGTCCGCTCCGCGCTCGTCGAGGGCGCGTCGTGGTGGGCGCAGGCGTTCGAGGCGGCCGGCTTCCGCGACGCCTTCCAGGTCAAAACCCTCCCGCCGGACGTTGACCCGATGGACGCGCGCTACCACGTCATCAACTGGGTGCACCGCTCGACGCGCGGCTGGGCTTACGGCTCAAGCATCACAGACCCGCGCACGGGCGAGATCATCAAGGGCGTCGTCACGCTCGACTCGCAGCGCATAAGGCAGGACAACCTCATCGGCACGGGGCTCGTCCCCGCCTTCGGCGACCCGGCGCGCGGCTCCGGCGCGTCGCGGGGCGCGTGCGAGCTAGGCGCGACCGGGTACGACGCCGAGTACCTTGCGCAACTCGACCCGTCCGGCGACCCGGCCCTGATGTCGCTCGCGCGCATACGCCAGCTCTCCGCGCACGAGGTCGGACACACGCTGGGGCTCGCGCACAACTTCGCGGCGAGCACCTACGGCCGCGCGTCCGTGATGGACTACCCCGCGCCGCTCGTCGAGATAAAGAACGGCCGCCTCGATTTGTCGAACGCTTACGGCGTCGGGATAGGTGCTTACGACAAGTTCGCCGTCACATACGCCTACGCGCAGTTCGCGCCCGGCGCGGACGAGGCCGCCGAGCTTGAGAAGATAGTCCGGGCGGGAGTGCGGGCCGGGATGCTCTTCATCTCGGACAACGACGCGCGGCCGGCGGGCGCGGCGCACCCGCTGGCGAACCTTTGGGACAACGGGTCGGACCCGGTGGCGATGCTGCGGCACGAGATGGAGGTGCGGCGCATCGCGCTCGCGCAGTTCGGGCTCGCGAACGTGCCCGAGGGGACGCCGCTCTCGCTGCTCGAAGCGAAGCTGCTGCCGCTCTACCTGCACCACCGCTACCAGCTTCAGGCGGCGGTCAAGTCAATCGGCGGGCTCAACTACACCTACGCGGTGAAGACGGCCGGCGGCGCGACGAGCCCGGCCGAGGTTCAGCGAATCGTGCCGGCCGCGCGGCAGCGCGAGGCGCTCGCGGCCGTGCTCGACACGCTGAAGGTCGAAGACCTAATGGTGCCGCCGCGCATACTCGCGCTGATTCCGCCGCGCGCCTTCGGCTACGAGGGCGGCACGCAGGAGCTTTTCCCGAAGCGCACGGAACCTGCGTTCGACCCGCTTGCGGCGGCGGTCGTCGCCGCAGACCTCGCCGTCTCGCCGCTGCTCGAACGACACCGCGCCGCGCGCCTCATACAGTTCAACGCGCTCGACCGCGCCAACCCCGACTTCGCGGACGTGGCCGAGGCGCTCGTGGCGCGCACGTGGCGTACGCCCGTGCCGGGCGACGAGTATCACGCGGCCGTCGCGCGCGCCGTGCAGACGCTCGTCGTCACGCGCCTGATGGATTTGGCCGCCGACCCCGATGCGTCGCCGCAGGTGCGCGCCGTCGCCACCGAGCGGCTGCGCGCGATTCTGACCGTAGACGCGGCGGCAACCCCGCGCGACGACGCGACGGGCGCGCACCTGCGCGCGACGCGCGAAGAGATAGAGCGGTTCCTCGCGCGCCCCGACGCGCCGCGCCGCCGCACGCCGCCGCCGCCCACCCCCGCCGGCGACCCCATCGGCGCGGGCCGGCAGACGCCTTGAGCCTGACGGCCTTGAGCTTCGATCTCATGATTGAGCGCGGCTTCCTCGGCGCGGCGGCGTGCGAGAGGCTCGTCGCGGAGATGCGCGCGGCGCGCGCGGCGCCGGCGACCGTCTACGGGCGGGTGAAGTCGGGCGCGGTGGACGAGCGCGTGCGCCGCACGACGTGCGTCTTTCCTTCCGAAGAGACGGATGAACTCGTCAGGGGCTTGTTGCTCGAACGCGCCGCCGCGGCGGGCGGGCACTTCGGCCGGCGGCTGTGTGAAGTCGAGGAGCCGCAGTTTCTACTCTACGGCGTGGGCGGCCACTTCGTCGCGCACCAGGACGGGAACACGGGGCTGCTCCGCTCGGAGCGCGAGTCGCGCCTCGTGTCGGCCGTCGTCTTCCTCAACGCGCAGGCCGACGCGCCCTCCGCCGACACTTACTGCGGCGGCACGCTCGTCTTCCACCCGCGCGGCGCGGGCGAGCCGCTGAGCCTCGCCGGCGAGGCCGGCACGCTCGTCCTCTTCCGCGCCGAGACGACGCACGAAGTCACCCCCGTCACGCACGGCCAACGCTTCACCGTCGCGAGCTGGTACAGGTAAGGAGTTGGAATTTCAACTTTGAACTTTGAACTTTGAACTTCTAAAGGGTGACGCCGGGCTCGTCGTGGCAGGCGGCGCCGGTCTCGCAGAGGCGGTCGAGCGTGAGCGCGAAGAGCGCGAAGAGGCGTCGGAGGCGTTCGGCGTCGGTGACGAAGCCGGGCGCGCGCAGGACTAACTCGTCCACGCCTTCGGGGAGGCTCTCGCCGAACGGGCCGTCGTCGCCGCGCGCTTCGAGGTTGATGGAGGGCTGCGACTGTATGAGGCGGCGTATGTCGGGCGAGTCGAACAGGCGACGGACGCCCTCGTCGTCCCCGGAGCGGATGACGAACTCGCGGTCGAAGTCCGACTGGCCGGTCTCGCTTGAGTGTAGGCGAAGCCGGCGCGCGAGCGCGTCGAGCAGGTCGCGCCTTTGGAGCTTGAAGCGGAACCGCCCGCGCCCGACGAACGGCGCGCGCATGCGAGTCACCACCGCCGCCGCCGCGCCCGCCGGGACGACGTTCGTGTCGAGCATCACGCACCAATGACGGTAGCGCACGCGCGCGCGCCCCGCCCGCAGGTACTCGGCGAGCGCCGCGTCAACGCGCCCGCAGAACTCCGCCCACGTCTCATCTCCCACGCGCTCCGGCGTCTGGAACGAGCCCATAACCTCTTTCCGTCAGGCGCGCCGGATGATCTTCGCGGCGACCCAGCCCAGCAGGACGAGCGCCGAGAGGATGACCCAGTTGTACTCGTGGCCGAGGATCAGGTTGTAATGGTTGCTGATCATCGTGAAGACGACGGGGACGACCATGAAGGTGTTGTGCTTCGAGCGCAGCTTGGCGCTCGCGCCCTCGCCGGGGTCGGGCGTCTCGCCCGCCTTCACGGCCGCGATCATCCGGCGCTGCGACGGCAGAATCCGCATCCAGACGTTGAGGAACATGATGGTGCCGAGCGACGCGCCGACGTGGATGAAGGCCGCGCGCGCGCTCAGGACGCGCGTCGAGAGATAGGCCGCGCCGACGACGAGCGCGTAGGCCACGACGGCGAAAGCCTTCTCGTTCCGGCCCAGCGGCGACCGCACCATCAGGTCGTAGACGACCCACGCGGCTATCAGCATCCCGACGCCGAAACCGCCGGCCGTCCACGCGCCGATGTCGCGCACGGACGTGTCCACCATCAGGCCGCCGTGGTAGTAGAGGATCGTCAGCAGAACCATGCCGCTCAGCCACGTCGAGGCCGCCTCCCAGCGGAACCAGTGGAGGCGTTTGAGCGACGGCACCTTGCGCTTGCCGACGATGTAGAAGCCGCCGCTGTGAACCATCCACACCTCGGGGTCGCCGCCCTCCTCTCTGGCCGCGCGCTCCTCCTCCTGAAAGCGCCCGTCGAGCCACGTGAAGTAGAAGGTCGAGCCGACCCACAGGATGGCGGCGAAGACGTGGAACCAGCGCGCGAGCAGGTTGAGCCACTCGTTCAGGTATGGCGGAATTCTCATCCGGTTCAGCTCCCCCTGTAGGTCGAGTAGCCGTAAGGGCTCAGCAGCAGCGGCACGTGGTAGTGCGCCGCCGCGTCGCGGACGACGAAGGCGACGACGACCTCCGTGTAGAACCCTTCGGCGCCTGAGGCCGCGAAGTACGCGCCCGCGTCGAAGGTGAGACGGTAGTCGCCAGCCCCCAGCGTGAAGTCAGGCGGCAGGAGTTCGCGCAGACGGCCGTCCGCGTCGGTCGCGCCGCGCCCGACGACGCGCCAGCCGCCGCCCGCATCTTTAGCTTCGAGCGTGACGGGCACGCCCGCCGCCGGCCGCCCCCGCGAAGTGTCGAGCACGTGTGTCGTGATGCCGCTCATTTGACGTTGAGAAACTTTTTGAGCCTGAGTCCCGCGATGCGCCACTGCTCGCCGGCCGCGACGCGCAGCTCAGTCTCGGGGTCGTTGCCCGCGCGCGCGCGCAAGGCTGCCAGCATCTCGTCGGCGGTCTTGCCCGTGGCGCAGACGATGAAGATGAAGCCGAAGCGCGCTTCGTACTCGCGGTTGGCCTCCGAGAGCGCGTCGAGCGTCTCGGCCGCCGCGTCGCGCGCGCGCGACTGCTCGCCCTCCGACCAGTCGCGCGACCGCTCGCCGGTCTCCTTCTCGGCCTTCCGCTCGCCGATGCGCGGGTGCGCGCGGAAGGCTTCGAGCCAGTCTTCCGGCCCCAGCTCGCGCCAGACGCGCTCGGCTATCCTGAGCAGTTGCCCCACGTCCCAGAAGGGGCGGAGCGCCGCCACCCGTTCGGCCCAGCGCGCAGAGCCGCAGCAGGCCAGCAGCGCCGCGCGCGCCTCTTCCGACGCGAGGCGGTTCAGCTTCTCGACGGGGCCGTCAAGGTCTTTGAAGTCAGGCATCAGAATTTCAAATTTGAAATTTCAAATCTCAAATTCTTATTCCGCGAGGCTCCCGTGGAGCCGCAGGCGGCTGACGCCGCCGTCCGGGTAAATCCTGAAGCGCGCGTGCGTCGCCTCGCCCGCGCCGGCAAGCTCGCTCTCGTAGAAGTGGCGCGTGTGCGCCTGAAGGCGCGTGCGCGGCAGAAGCTCGCGCCAGCGTGCGCCCGCGTCGGGATCGCCGGGGGCGAGCCGTTCCGCGGGGTCGTTCGAGACTTCGAGCGAACAGCTCTCGGGGAAGTTGCCCTTGAAGTGCGCGGTGTCCACCTCGACGCGCCGCACCGTGCCGCGCGCTCCGAGCCGTATGACGCACCAGTCGTGGCCGGGGCCGCGACGCCGCTTCGTCTCCCACCCGTCGCCCATGTCCGCGCCGCGCCCCGGCATGATGAGGTTGTGCCGGTGGCCGAAGAACTCGTCGCTCGTGGCGACGACTAGCCCGCCGTTCTCGACCGCCGCGAG